>JARGPE010000030.1 GCA_029212835.1 Alphaproteobacteria bacterium
CCTTCCAATCGATATCCCCCAACGGAGCCTAGCGCGTCCTCTCCCACAGCCTGGCAATAACGCGCAATAAAATCAGGGGTCATGCTACGCATCGTCATATGGGCGGGCTCAACCATACCCCACAGGCGCTGACCGCCTTGCATCACGGAAACCCCGGCATAAAGACTGTGGCGACTGCCACTAAGGGCCTGAATATGACCGTGTAAATGATCCATATCGATCGGCTTATCAAACCAGACACCATTACAATCCAGTGTTTGATCCGCACCGATAACCAGGGCTTGGGGGAACCGCTGGCTGATTTTCAGAGCCTTAAGATCTGATAAAGCTTCGGCAACACGATCCGCAGTAGCGCCTTCGGCCCGTAAGGAGTCCTTTACTGCGTCTTCATCCACATTGGCGGGCACGATGTCGATTTTCAGTCCAGCATCGCGCAACAAATCGGCGCGGGTTTTGCTACCTGAAGCAAGAACAATATCTTTTGATTGGCCTAGCATGGCTGTCATTTCATCCTTAGACATGACCAACAGTCCCGTTTTCTTGGCGCCGATCAAAATGCTGAATGATTGTCGCTGCTGTTTCTTCAATAGACCTGCGGGACACATCAATGATGGGCCAGTTCCGCTCCTGACAGATGCGGCGGCACATGGCGACTTCTTCGCGCACAGTTTCCAGATCTACATAATCTGTTTCATCATCTTCCGCGATCATACGCAGACGGTTCTTACGGATTTGTACCAGACTGGCTGGATCTTTCGTCAGACCAATCACTAAAGGGCTGTTAGGCCCGGTCAGACTTAACAATTCCTCCGGCAGACCAATACCCGGCACGAAAGGAACATTCGCTGCCTTTATTCCACGATTAGCCAGATAGATACAGGTCGGCGTCTTGGATGTGCGAGACACGCCTGTCAAAATAACATCTGCACTGGTCAGATTCCAAAGACCCTGGCCATCATCATGGGTCAGGGCGAATTGCATAGCATCAATCCGGCTGAAGTAATCGGCATCCATCGCATGCTGGCGGCCTGGCTGTTGCCGTGCCGGTGTGCCGAGATAATTCTCAAAAGCATTGATGAAGGGATCCAGGACCGAAATGCACGGGACACGCAATTGACGGCATCCCTCAATCAGATGATGGCGCAATTCCTGATTGACGAATGTAAAAAGAACAATTCCTGGTGCATCGGCAACTTTGCTGAGGATCTGATCAACCCGCGCGGTGTTGCGCACCAGGTTCCAATGATGCTCAATCCCTTCTACATCCTCAAACTGAACAATACAGGCGCGTGCAATTGCCTGCACAGTTTCCCCTGTAGAGTCTGAAACGAGATAGAGCTGAACATTCCGAGTATCATCGACCATTTTTATACAATTATCCTGTCTGTAACCTGTGTATTGTTTATGGGATAAATCTAAGGGGCGATGCAATCCCGGAAAAATCCCCATTGAGCCTGGTTCACTCAGATAGGTTATACAAAGGGGAAAACTTTCTATTGAAGCATAACGCCTGTGTACGACTCCCTAATTCAAGACATACTATCCCCATGATTACGATACCTTCGTAAAGCTAGGGAATCTGCGATTAGATAAAGTTAGTCCCAAAGTTAGACACAGGATGTGAAAATGTGGTCCAATATGTGGATCGTTGCGTATGAAATTTAATCCCCACTGTTCCACCCCCCAACTACTACCACTCTCTTTTCTTATATTTAATTATATTTATAAGAGAGAAACGGGATCCTGACTG
Source organism: Alphaproteobacteria bacterium (assembly GCA_029212835.1). Lineage (GTDB taxonomy): Bacteria > Pseudomonadota > Alphaproteobacteria > UBA8366 > Aestuariispiraceae > Pacificispira. Next base: position 1,751 of record JARGPE010000030.1, read on the forward strand.
AAAGAGCCTTTATGACCTTAAAGCAATCTCCTAAAGCTTTCCTGCGTGCCCTTGCTGGGGAGACGCAATCTGTGCCCCCAATTTGGCTGATGCGTCAGGCAGGACGCTATCTGCCGGAATATCGGGAAGTCCGATCGCAGGCCAATGGCTTTCTGGATCTGTGCTATAGCCCGGATAAGGCTTGTGAAGTGACTTTACAGCCGATCCGGCGATATGGTTTCGACGCGGCCATTCTGTTTTCAGATATTCTGGTTATACCCCATGCCTTGCAGCAGAAAGTTTGGTTTGTGGAAGGGGAAGGTCCAAAACTGGAGCCGCTGAAAGGTGATGCAGATCTATCAATCCTGAAACCGGATGCTGTTTTAGGTCATCTGCAACCAGTTTTTGAAACAGTGTCAAAGATTTGTGCAAACCTGCCAATGGAAACGGCTCTAATTGGCTTTGCGGGCGCACCTTGGACAGTTGCGACCTATATGATCGAAGGCGGTTCATCCCGTGATTTCTCCAAAACCAAAATCTGGGCTTATCAAAATCCTGAAAGTTTTCAGCGGTTGATTGATATCCTGGTCGACGCAACAGCCAATTACTTGGTTGCGCAGATTGATGCGGGGGCGGAGGCAGTTCAGCTGTTTGATAGCTGGGCAGGGGCTTTGGATGAAGCCGGGTTTTATAAATGGTCCCTGGCACCGGCAAAGGCATTGGTAGCAAAGGTGAAAGAGCGCCATCCGACGGTTCCAATTATTGGATTCCCGCGGGGTGTTGGACCCCTCTATGTCGATTATGCCAAGGAAACAGGCGTTGATGCGGTTTCCATGGATCAGGGTTTGCCAATTGCCTGGGCTGCGAAGGAATTACAGCCGCATGTGACTGTTCAGGGCAATCTGGACCCGATGGCGCTGTTGGCCGGGGGATCAGCCCTGGATTCTGCAGTGGATCACATTATGGATGGACTTGCAGGAGGTCCTTATATTTTCAATCTGGGCCATGGAATTATTAAGGAAACGCCGCCAGATCATGTTACCAGACTGGTTGAACGTATCCGGGGCGCACGGTCCTAAAGACTATTCAATACAATTTGGGGAATGACGCGGTGATCTTGCCATGACAGACACTCTGCCAAACGGCCACCTGACACTGCAAAAACCTCAGATTGGGGTTCTGTTGGTCAATCTGGGCACGCCGGATGGGTATGATGTAAAATCCATGCGCCGGTATCTGGCAGAATTTTTATCAGACCCACGGGTGATTGAGGCACCCCGCTGGATCTGGTGGCCCATTTTGCATGGGATTATTCTCAATACGCGTCCTCGAAAATCTGGTGAAGCCTATCGAAAGATCTGGATGGAGGATCAAGGGGAAAGCCCGCTTCGATATTATACCCGTGCCCTGACAGAGGCTTTAGCGCCGCGATTTTCGGATCAGCATGTTTTGGTCGATTGGGCCATGCGCTATGGAACCCCGTCGATTCCTGAGAAATTGGAAGATTTACGGGCTCAGGGGTGTCAAAAGATTTTGATTTGTGCCCTGTATCCTCAATATTCGGCGGCAACCACGGCATCTGTCTATGATAAAGCATTCGATCAGTTAAAAACCATGCGCTGGCAACCGGCTGTTCGGACCGTGCCCTCTTTCCATGATGAACCGCGCTATATCGAGGCATTGGCAGAAAGTGTTCGGGTCGGGTTGAAAGATAAACCAGAACCAGAAATGCTGTTATGCAGTTTCCACGGTCTACCAAAGGAAAACCTGGACAAGGGCGATCCCTATCACTGCTTTTGTCAAAAAACTGGGCGTTTGCTGCGTGAGGCCCTGAATTGGCCGGAAGACCGGTTCGGCGTTGTCTTTCAATCCAGGTTTGGACCGAAAGAATGGCTGCAACCCTATGCCGATCAAACGGTGGCGGCTTTGGGGGATCGGGGTGTTAAAAGCCTGGCCATTTTGTCACCCGGCTTTGTTGCGGATTGCGTTGAAACCCTGGAAGAATTAGCAATTGGCTTGAAAGAAACATTCGAAGAGCATGGTGGCCAAACATTCGATTATATCCCTTGCCTAAACGACAGCAATGGATTGATCGATACGTTAGAAGTTGTGACACGCCGTGAATTATCCGGTTGGATCTAGCAGATAAGGTGGAGTGAGCGTTATGGGTGATTTGTATTCCTGGATCAAAGCCTTGCATGTTATTTCAATCATCGCCTGGATGGCAGGTCTGCTGTATTTGCCGCGTTTATATGTCTATCACTGTCAGGCAGCAGTTGGATCGGCACAATCAGAAATGTTGAAAACCATGGAGCGCCGCCTGCTGCGCGCGATTATGAATCCAGCCATGATCGCGTCCTGGATTTTCGGTTTGTGGCTTGCTTTTGAAAGCCACGCTTATACTCAGCCCTGGTTTCATGCTAAGGCGTTGCTGGTCCTGCTGATGACCGGCAGCCACATGGCGATGGCAAAATGGCGGAAAGCGTTTGAAGCTGACAAAAACACCAACAGCGAGAAATTCTATCGCGTTGCCAATGAGGTTCCGACGATTCTGATGATCGTTATTGTCGTTTTGGTGATTGTGAAGCCATTTTAAGCTTGGTTTTAGAACGTTTTCACAAAACATCCATTTGACAGCGGAAGCGATGCACCTTATGTGATTGGTGTCGGGCGCGAGGTCCGACACGTCGATTCCGCTCCCGGACGATCCGGTTTTCCAAAAACGCGTGCTTTTGTTACCCTAAGCCACCGTTCAGGTAGAGCCGTCCCCGATTAAAATGGTCGGGTTTCATCGGTACAGCGTATCCAATCTGACTGACTCCCTGATAATTCCTGCGTAAGAGCGCTATCTCCCCATGCATCTAAAAGAACTGAAAAAGAAAACCCCACCGGAACTTCTCGCCTTTGCAGAAGAACTGGAAATTGAAAACGCCTCCAATCTGCGTAAGCAAGAACTGATGTTCGCCTGCTTGAAGCAATTGGCGATGAATGATGTCGCCATTTTTGGAGAAGGTGTTTTGGAAGTGCTGCAGGACGGCTTCGGCTTCCTACGCTCCCCGGAGGCCAATTATTTAGCTGGCCCGGATGATATTTATGTTTCCCCCAGCCAGGTGCGGCGCTTTGGTCTGCGGACCGGCGATACCGTCGAAGGCCAGATCCGCGCGCCGAAAGATGGCGAGCGCTATTTTGCCCTGTTGAAGGTCAATCTGGTCAATTTCGACGATCCGGACCAGGTGCGCCATCGCATCAATTTTGATAACCTGACGCCGCTTTATCCTAATGAGAAGCTGCATCTGGAAATCGAAGGCCAGGACGATAAGAAGAAAAAAGAGCTTTCCACCCGCGTTATTGATCTGGTCGCCCCGCTTGGGAAAGGTCAGCGTGCGCTGATCGTTGCCCCGCCGCGCACTGGTAAGACGATGCTGATGCAGAATGTCGCCCATGCGATTTCCCAGAACCATCCAGACATTTATCTTTTGGTCCTGTTGATCGATGAACGGCCTGAAGAAGTCACCGATATGCAGCGCTCTGTGAAGGGAGAGGTCGTATCCTCAACCTTTGATGAACCCGCCCAGCGTCACGTTCAGGTCGCCGAAATGGTGATCGAAAAGGCAAAGCGTCTAGTCGAACATAAGCGCGATGTAGTGATCCTGTTGGATTCCATCACCCGTCTGGCGCGTGCCTATAACACCGTTGTGCCATCATCAGGTAAGGTCCTGACCGGGGGTGTGGATGCCAATGCATTGCAGCGCCCGAAACGATTCTTCGGTGCCGCCCGGAATATCGAAGAGGGCGGGTCGCTGACCATCATTTCCACCGCGCTGATCGATACCGGCAGCCGCATGGACGAAGTCATCTTCGAAGAATTCAAAGGCACCGGTAACTCCGAAATCATCCTGGATCGTAAGCTCAGCGACAAACGCACCTTCCCGGCCATCGACATCACCAAGTCGGGCACCCGGAAGGAAGAACTGCTGGTCGATAAGGGCACGCTCAGCAAGATGTGGGTCCTGCGCCGCATCCTGATGCCGATGGGCGTCACCGATGCAATGGAATTCCTGCTGGAAAAACTGAAGCATTCGAAGAACAACGACGATTTCTTCGACAGCATGAATCAGTAATCTGCGCTAAAGTTTGTTTTCTGAGCTCATGCGAATGCATGATGCTCTAGCAGCGTCGCAGCCAAATAGCCGATTCCGGGGCGCCTTCCGCAAGGGGGAGCGCCCCGATCGCATTTTTGGCCAGGAAATCCGCACAACGTGTGGCAATCCAATGGCTGGACCATAGCGGTTCAAATCCTCCACCTGCCAGCAGGGTCGCAACGGGCAGTTGTTCGTTATAGCCGCGCCAGGCCCAGCTATCGGGATAGGGGTCAGGCAGAAAGATATCGTGGATCTGGATCAACACGCCTTTGGGCAGGCAGGGCAGGATGCGGCCCAGTAGGATATCCACATCGCTGCCGGGCATGGCGATATGGCTGGAATCGATCATTACCATGTCATTGGGCTTTAATCCCTCAAACACACTCATATCCGCCTGCTGTAACGTGGTTCGATGGGTTGTCACACCGGATAGATTGGCAATATCGGCGCGCGGGGCGGGGTCGATAGCGGTGATTTGTGTTGATAGACCCCCATCCTGAATGGCGGCTGCAATGAAGCGAGTGGAATGACCGCTGCCGATTTCAATAATGCGGGCCGGTTGATGCCGGCGCACCATCAGATAGGCGGCCAGTCCATCGAGCCGGGGAAACCAGCTTTGTTGCCAACGCGGCAGAGGGGGCGCAGTGCCATCGAAACGGGTGGCGATATCAGCGATTAGATCCGTCGCGTCCAGCAGGCTGAGAAAGGTTGGTTCTGCAGCTTGAAACAAAGTCTCTATATGCGGGAAAGGTATGCGGGCGCTAGTGTCTGGGATGCTGTCTGCATAGCGATAGGGAATGAAATAGCCGCGTTGTGCCCAGCCTAACAGCGTCGGTAATCCCAGTGTCAGGCGCCGCCAGGTCGCGCGAAAGGATTGGGACGAACGGCTCATGAATTAATCAAGGTCTCAGGATCATGCCCTCACGGGCAACTTCGCTGCCGGGCCGTATCCGTGCGACATCGGCGGCGATGCCATCCATGATGTCATCTGTATGCGTTGGTTCATGGTGGAACAGAACCAGGGTTTTGACATTAGCAGCATCGGCAACGCGCACGGCTTCCTGCCAGGTGGAATGTCCAAAGCCGATAAAACGAGGATATTCCTCCTCTGTATAAGTCGCATCATAGATCATGATATCGGCATCGTGCACCAGCTCAACGACAGAGGGATCGCGGCCTTCCGGGTAATGTTCGGTGTCAGTGATATAGCAGATCGATCGTCCATCAAAATTGATGCGATATCCGCAAGCCCCATTGGGATGATTCAGCGGTGCGGTCTGCAGGGATATCTCCGGACTGGGATGCAGCGTTTCACCGCAGACAAAATCATGGAATTCTACAGTGGCCCGGAATGTTTCAGGGGGAACGGGAAACAGTGGCGCCTGCATCATTTCTGACAGGGTGCCTTTCAGTGTACGGTCCGGCAGCAGGTGACCGGCCCAAAGCCTGGGATTAAGGCCTGGAATATGAAAGGGTACAAAGAAAGGCAGGCCGATAATATGATCCAGATGGGTATGTGTCAGGAAGATATCGATTTCACATTGGCCTTGTAGGGCAACCTCTCTGCCCAATTTGCGCAGGCCGGTACCGCCGTCAAAAATCAACCGACGCTCGTCGCACATTACTTCCAGACAGGCTGTATTGCCGCCATAGCGTAGTGTGTCATGTCCGGCGCAGGCAATGCTGCCGCGTGTGCCCCAGAACTTCACATAAAACTCTTTATTGTTCCCGCTCGACACGCAGCATTCCCGTTTCGGTTCGGGCCTCCCCGCCCTGGGTGAACTTCTCCTGTTCCGGTTTGCTTGTGCCATATTGGCAAAACCTGACGGGACAGTTTGATTTCAGGATGCTATAGCGGGGTTACTTGGAACGCAAATTCCTATCCTGCTGTTATAGCGTCTGTTTGATCTCGTGATGTGATTAAAGGAGCCTTTTATGTCGTCAGAGCGCGCCGCGCCCTATGGTGATGATCCACGAAGTGATTGGGTGGGAATTTGGTTCGGTTTGTGTGTGGCGTTGTTGGCGGCCTATCAGCAATTTAAACTGCCACCGGTTCTGCCGGAAATGCTGGATCTATATGATTATGGTTCCGGTATGGCGGGTGGTTTCATGTCGATTTTTGCGGTTATTGGTCTGGTATTTTCATTTCAATTCGGACGATTGATGAGCCGCCAAAACACGGCTGCCTGGTTGATCGGGGCCTGTGGTTTGGTGGGTCTGGGGGCAATTCCGATTTTGATGATGCCAGAGAATGGCTGGGCAATTTTGGTCGGTCGCGCCTTTGAAGGAACTGCAATGGCCATTCTGGCAATCGCCGGACCCACCCTGATGACCCGCAATGCCGCGCCCAAGCATATTCCCTTTGCCGCTGCATTGGCGGCGACCTGGGTGCCTTTAGGGGGATTGATTGCCGCCAGCATTGCGCGACTGGCAGAGTTTTTGAGTCCAGGGGATCAGGTTTGGTCCTCGGTTTGGTGGGCGGGGCTTGTTTTCGCCGTCATTATGGCTGCATGGACGCTGATCCTGGCACGCCACAACGGCGGCAGCCGGATTGCTTTGCCAGCCACAAAGGGCGGCGCATCGGATCTGTCTAAGGCAGACCGTCGGGCATTGATGTTGTTGTCGGGATGTTTCGGTCTTTGGGCGTTGCAGAATTTATCGGTGCTGAGCTGGCTTCCCGAATATCTGGTGGCGGATCGTGGCCTGTCGATGGCCCTGTCGAAGGAATTATATGGCGTGACCGTGATTGCGGTGGCGGGGTCTAATCTTCTGGCGGCCGCTATTTTGCGCGCGGGTTTCCCAATTGCTAAATTGTTGACCGTGGTTTTGGTCGGACAGGGTACGGTTCTGGTGATTGGTCCCTATGCTGGCACCGATATCAGCGGTATCGCGGTTCTGCTGGCCTATGGCTTTTTTGCTGGGATCACACCGACCTGCATTTTCGGTCTGCCTGGGCGGTTATTGGGTCCAGGTCGCACGGGGCCTGCTGCCTTTGGACTGATGATGACAGGGCGCAATCTGGGTCTGTTGACCGGGCCGATCCTGGTCGGTTGGGTCGCGGGTAGCAGCCTGGGTTGGTCGGCTGGATGGTGGACAGCGGCGGCCGCGACCGGATGTGCGGTGATTGCTGCCCTGGCCATCCAACGTCAAGTTCGGCGCACTGATCTTGTTACGGCTTAGGGAATGAGTTTGTAACCACCCGGCTCTGTGACCAGGATTTCCGCATTGGATGGGTCTAATTCAATCTTTTGCCGTAGGCGATAGACATGGGTTTCCAGCGTATGGGTGGTGACCCCGGCATTATAGCCCCAGACCTCGCCCAGCAATGTGTCGCGCGATACCGTGCGGCTGCCGGCGCGAAACAGATATTTCAGGATGGAGGTTTCTTTCTCCGTCAGTCGGATCTTTTTATTGGGTTCCTCGGTCAGTAACAGTTTTTGGGCAGGCCGGAAGCTGTAGGGTCCAATGGTAAAGACCGCATCCTCGCTTTGCTCATGCTGGCGCAATTGTGCCCGCAGGCGGGCCAATAGCACGCTGAGGCGAAACGGCTTGGTGACATAGTCATTCGCGCCTGCATCCAAGCCCAGGATCGTATCAGAATCTGAATCATGGGCTGTCAGCATTACGACGGGACATTTCACGCCGTTACGGCGCAAAATCCGGCATGCTTCGCGACCATCCATATCTGGCAGGCCGACATCCAGGACTATGGCGTCGAAATGTCCAGCCTTTGTGGCCTCAATGGCCTCGGCGGCAGTCGCAGCTTCCTCTGTTTCAAATTCCTCATGCAGTTGCAATTGTTCGGCTAAGGAGTGGCGCAATGCATCATCATCGTCGCATAACAGAATTTTCTTACCGTTCATCGCGTTTCATCTCATTTTTATCAACATCAATACCAAGCGTAGGATAGCACGATCCGCCCATAGATGGGAAAAGCAAGATATCGTGATCGAATTAATCTATGTTGGCTGGCATAAGGATTACCTAAGTCTGGCATGATGATTGCTTAACTGATGGCGAGAGAGACTGTCGGTGCGGGAACGCCGATGTCGCGGTTAGCGAAGAGAGATTGTATGTCCACAGCGCAAACAGCACCCTGGTCCTTGATGACCTCCAATGCGACGGCGATGGCACCGGACGTTGCAACACGCCGGACTCGCCCTGCGGAGACCACGATAGGACCCCAGTTTTCTGAGGCTTTGACTCAAGCAAGTAATCCCGAAAAGGCCACAAGACCCTATCGCGCGCCGCAACGTCCTGAAGATATTATTCCAGGGGCTGTTGCAGAAAATTCTCAAATCTTCCCCGCGGCGAATGATGTCGCCTATACGGATTATCGTCGATTTACCTCTGCAGATCCTTATGCGGCAAATCGTGCCGATGAAAATACGGCTGCGGAGGGAAAGAATTTCTTTGGGGAAGATGGCCTGACATTGGGTGATGTCGTCGATATCGTTAATCCGCTTCAGCATATTCCCATTGTTTCAGCCGTTTATCGGTATGTGACAGGTGATGAAATCAGCCCTGGGGCGGAACTGGCGGGGGGCACCTTGTATGGTGGGCCTATCGGTTTTGCAGGGTCCTTGGCCAATGTGATTATGACGGATCAGACCGGGGATGACCTTGGCGGAACCGCCTTGACCGCCCTGTTTGGTGCGCCAGGAACGACTGATACAGGTACCGCTCTGGCGGATGCAGGGGCACAGGGGTCGGTGGTTCAGACTGCGCAGGTCGATCCTCAAAACCTGAATGAAATTACACCCGCAGCTGCCCAGACAATGCAGGAACAGACAGCGCAAAACGGGGTGAGTCCGCTTTTCGCCGCGCAACCGATTACCAATGCGGGAGGACAGCGGTCCGGGCTCTTCGCCTCAACACCGGTTGGATCACCCATTGCATCGGTTCAGCCAATTTTGCCCGGTCAGAAATCCATGACATCTGGGAATAATCCTCAGACCAGTCCTGGTACCGCCGTCGCGCAAGGGGTTCCCAACCTTTCAGCGGATGCTGCAACGGCCTTGATGCGGATGGCCCAAAACAGCCAGGCCCAAAACAGTCATACTCAGGCGACGAAACAAACTACTCAGTCGGTCCAGGCGAGCCAAGGAGCGGTACCAATCAAACCTCTCTCTGATCCTGCCGCATCATCGAAATTCATCAGCTTGCGCAATGCACCAGTCGCGCCGACCCCATTGCCCAGTCATAGTTCCGTGACGCCCCCGCCAAAGCTCGAGACAGAGACAGTAGCCCCTGCCCGTGCCGTGACAGCGGAGGCACCCGCGCCGGCTGCCCGCCCACAAACAGCGGAATTTCTGGAGCCGGTGCCGTCCAAAGATTTGCCTAGTGCGATGATGGATGCCTTGGCAAAATATGAGAAAATGAAATCCCCTAGCTGAGTTACGCCATTGAAAGGCTGTTAATGACCGATCTGGTAACCGATGGGCGAAGACTTGTGCTGCCGAATGGAGAAGACGTTCCCTGTTCGATGGGGCGGTCAGGCCTGATTTCGGCACCGGACAAGCGGGAAGGAGATGGCGCGACACCCATTGGTCGGTGGAGATTGCTGCAGGTGTATTATAGACCTGATCGAATGGTTGATCCTGTTATCACAAAATTGCCATCCCGGCCGTTATCACCTCAAGATGGATGGTGTGATGCGCCGGATGATTTGGCTTATAATCAATTTGTGCAGCGTCCTTATGCTGCCTCTCACGAAGAAATGTGGCGGCAGGATGGGCTCTATGACATTGTGGTCACGACGGACCACAACACTGACCCCGCTGTGCCGGGGATGGGCAGCGCGATATTTTTGCACTGTCGCCATGAGACCGGGAAACCGACAGCAGGTTGTATTGCAGTCGATAAGGCGGTTTTGCATCAAATTTTGAAAGAATTAGACGCTGACTCCTGGTTGGTTATTCAAGAATCCCTGTGACCCGCTACGCTTGAATATCACGCGCGCCAAAGATCGCACTGCCGACCCGTATATGGGTGGCGCCCAGGCGGATTGCGGTTTCGTAATCGCTGCTCATCCCCATTGATAGGCATTCAATGCCATTTCGTTCCGCGATTTTAGCCAAGAGGGCGAAATGGGGGCTAGGTTGTTGATCGACCGGTGGAATACACATCAACCCCTGGATCGACAGGCCCATCGAGTCGCGGACTTCTTTGATAAAGGAATCTGCCTCTATTGGGGGGATGCCGGCCTTTTGAGGTTCTTCGCCCGTATTGATCTGGACGAAGATCCCCAGTTTGCGGTCTTGTTGCTCGCATTCGCGGGCGATGAATTTCGCAATCTTCAGGCGGTCCACGGTCTGGATTACGTCAAATAGTGCGACTGCATTTTTTGCTTTGTTGGATTGTAGCGGTCCGATCAAGTGCAGCACTGTATCTGGATACTGTTCTTTAAGTGCAGGCCATTTATCTTCTGCTTCCTGGACTTTGTTTTCCCCAAATTGCTTATGACCAGCATCCAATAATGGAATAATAGAGTCAGAACCATAAGTTTTGGAGACAGCAATTAGATTAACTTTTAAATTTTGGCGGGTTGAGTCAGATATTGCCTGTTCTATACTATTTAATACTTGATTATATCTATCTAGTAATTGCATTGGGCACCTTTATGATAAAATGACCGATTGTGTTTCGGGTCGTCAAATTTTATAACCGCTTGATTTTATACGGGCCAACTTCTCCGTTAAAGGCTTTTAAAGGGATCTCATGCGCGCGCCGGATATCCAGATTAAACTAGAGCTGCAAAAGGCCTTTGAGGAGTTCAATCGAGGTCAGCCAGCGGCGGCACAGGCCAGAGCAGAGGTAATCCTGAAGCGTCTGCCGCGAGAACCCAACGCCTTGTATCTGATGGGGATCATCAACCATCAGGCCGGACGCCTGGATCAAGCATCCAAATTCTTTGAGAAGAGTTATAAATCCGATCCGAATAATCCTGCAGCTTTGAGCGGGATCGGTATCGTTCGACTGGATCAACAGCGCTATGCAGAGGCGGTGCGGGCGTTTCAGGCCTTGTTAAAACACATGCCCAATGATGCCTCTGTTTTAAACAATCTTGGGATCGCACAAAAAAGCCTGCAGCGGTTTGATTTGGCAATTCCATTATTCCAGAAGGCAATTCAGATTAATCCGCGCTTTGCGGATGCCTATGTGAATTATGGCTCTCTGTTGAACAGCCTGGGGGAAGCGCAACCAGCCCGCGAGGTCCTGGAGGCGGGACTGCGCCACAACCCCGCGGATCGCAGCCTTGCCTTGAATCTTTCTGATGCCTTGGTGGGTTTGGGTCTGTTTGACGACGCGAAAAAGCTTATGGAGCCGATCTTTGCCGCAGATCCAAGCGATATAGAGATCCGCAGCCGCTTCGGGTTCCTGCTTGTGTCGATGGGCGAGGTGGAGGCGGCGCGACGTGTCTTTGAGGACACGATCAAACAGCATCCCGGAGATGCAGCAGCCTATTTTGATTTGGCTGACTTGCTGGAGGGAAAGCGTGGCGCAGATAAGACCGAAGCGGGCCAGATGCGGGAGAAGGGCATTGCGGTCTTCACGGCAGCTCATAAATCCGTATCTGACGGCACTCCGGTTCTGGTGCATCGCGTGGCTCAAGCCTATGAGGGCTTGGGGGAGGTTGAAAAATCCTTTCAATGTTTCAAGATTGCGCAAGATCAATTCAAGGCGCGTCTCGCCAGTATTGGGAAGGTCTATGACCGCCGCGCGACCGAGTCTCTTTACGACAATTTAATTGCGCGGTTTACCGATCAAACGCCAGGCGCTGCGGCTCTTTCTGGGCCCAGCGGCTCTCCGGAGCCAATTTTTATTGTCGGCATGCCGCGGTCTGGGACCAGCTTGATTGAGCAAATATTGGCCGCTCATCCGTCGATCTATGGCGGCGGGGAATTAATGCTGCTGCCTGATTTAATCAATGCGCGGTTAAAGCCGGGTGAAGATCTTGCTGAAATGCTGGGTCGGCTGTCTGAGGCAGAATTGGTTGAAATGCGGGATGTCTATCGGTCGGGCTTGTCGGATTGCTCGGCAGGGGAAGCGTTTGTCACGGACAAGTTGCCATTCAATTTTATCAATGTTGGCTTGATCCGTATGCTGTTCCCGAAAGCCTTGATCATTAATATTGAACGCTATCCATTGGATGTTTGCTGGTCGGTCTTCACGCAGCGGTTTTCCAGTGAGATGCTGTTTGATCATGATTTGCGAGATATCGGACATTATTATCGTCAGTATGATCGGCTGATGCAGTTTTGGCGGGACTGGGACACATCCATTGTGCCAATTCAATATGAGGTGCTGCTGGATGATATGGCGACCTTGGTTTTGCCGATGCTGGATAAGCTGAATCTGGATTGGGACCCCGCGATGGAACGTTTCTTTGAAAATAAAAGGACGGTGCAAACCGCCAGTCGCCTGCAAGTGCGCAGACCTCTCTACAAGACATCGATTGGGCGGTGGAAGGCTTTCGAGTCCAAAATGGATGGCTTAAAGTCTGAGCTTGGTGATGTGCTGAAACGCTATTTATAGGGATTAGGTTTATGCCCATTTTTGAAGATGGCCAGAATGCGATCACGCTGGCGGATATTCTGGCACCGATGACCGAAGAGGAATTTTTTAAGGAGTATTATGACAAGAAGCCACTCCACATCCCCGGCACGGCCGATAAATTTAAAGGGGTGATGGATTGGTCGATCCTAAACGAATTGCTGAGCAATGGTCCATTATGGTCCGCAAAGTCGCTGGGTCTTCAGATTGATAAGCAGGCCGTTCCGGCAGCCCTTTACTGTGAATCCCGGGAAGACCGATCAGGTACGATGGTTATGCAGCCAATTGCCGCAAAGGTGATAGACTTGCTGCATCAGGGCGCATCCCTGATCGCCAATGACATTGATATGATGAGCAAGCCATTGCGGCAGATCGCGGGTGCGTTCGAGGGGGCGTATAACGGGAAGGCTCAGGCCAATCTGTATTGTTCCTGGGACAGCCGTAAAGCCTTTAGCAGTCATTTCGATACCCATGATGTTTTCGCTTTGCATATCGAGGGTGAGAAAACCTGGCGCGTGTTTGAAACACGGATGCCTCATCCCATTCGCCATGCGCGCCATAGCAATGGCACCTATACTGAAGCCCAGCATATGGAACAGCGTGGCAATTTGCTGTTCGATGTCGTGCTCAAGCCGGGAGATATTCTGTATCTGCCGCGCGGTCAGTATCATGACGCCTTGGCGGTTTCCAGCGGGACGGTTCACATTGCGCTGGGTCTGGTCAGCTTGGTTGGTCTGGACATCATGGACGCATTAAAAGATTTTGCGGTAGAGGATGAAGCCTTTCGGGTGAACCTGCCCCGACTGGCGCAGGGTGAGGCGGTCACTCGGTCCGTTTTAATTGATTTAGGTAATCGGATTCAAAAGCTAACAAAAGATCCAAAGGTTCTGGCGGCCCTTGTGCAGTATCAGTCGAGCTATTCCTATGATCGCAGCCAATATACACTGCCTATTGTGTCCGCAGATAAACAGTTCAACTTGGCCGGAGATCAATTTAGGTTGGTAAAGGACAAAGCGGCTGTGCTGTTGACCGGTCCGCGAGGCTCCGTGCCCATCCCTGCGGGGAGTGAGGGTCCGATTGCGTGGATCCTAGCGAATAAGAGCTTTAGACGTGGGGCTTTCTTGAGCGCACATGAGCGAATCCCTGCCGCAGCGGCAGATAAATTGCTGTCAGATCTTCAGGCTATGGGTGTTTTGAAACCTGCTTAAAGTCGTTGAACAGTCTGCCTCAGACAGATCATGTTGTATAATTATCACATGACTTACGTTTTTAAGCTTAACTGTATTGGAATTCATTGCTTTCAAAATTCACTCGTGTTCAAACCAACCCATGGCGAGCGCCGGAACTGCCCTTTGGGCTAATTCGTTTGGCACGCAAGAGTGAGTAAAGAGTTCTCGGGGCAGACGCCCAAACGATCAAAATGGAGATGACCATGAAAAAAGTTCTTCTCGCATCCTCAGCATTGCTGGGTGCGTCCGCATTCGCAGCGGGTTCTGCTTACGCAGAAAAGCCTGTAATGACCTTCTCTGGTGCCTTGGCCTACGAAATGATTTTCGCAGATGGCGACCAACAGGATGCAGGCGTTGGCCACAGCATTTCTGCTAACGACCAGATGTCCGAACTCGTGTGGGATGCTAAAGGTTCTACCGATGCCGGTCTGAACTACCGCGCAAACATTCAGTGGCGCTACACGAACGGTGGTTCGGGTTCTTTCGATGAAACCTGGCTGCAGTTCTCCGGTGGTTGGGGTAGCATCGTCCTCGGTGGCGACGACCCTGTTTCAGACACCGTCGCTGGTACCGCAGGTCACACCTTCCAGGCTGGTACCTGGGGTACGGACGGCAACAACGCCCTGCGTAACGTGAACTTCCTGAACTTGGCAACTGCCACTCATTACTATCAGTCTTCCGCAGGGATGACCGGTGATGCGAACAAGATTTCGTATACCACACCTAACTTTGCTGGCTTCCAGGCTGGTGTGTCCTACACCCCGCAGGGCGCTGCTTTCCAGCAGACCCAGCAGGTTAACAACAACGGCAATGACCAGGTTCTTGACATTGCTGCTAGTTGGGGTGGTGAATTCGGTGGCGTTGGTCTGAAGGTCGACGGTTCTTACCAGTGGGGTGAAGACAATGCTGGTGCTGGTTTGACCCAGGCTCAGCTTGACCAGAATGCAATTAATGCCGCTGCTGGTCTGCCTGCTACACGGAATGCCACTGTTACTGGCGACCAGGAAGACATCGGCAGCTACATGCTGGGTGGTTCTGTGACATTCGCTGGCTTCGGCTTGGGTGTCGGCTACTTCGATAACGGTGACTCAGGTGTTACCAAAGGCAGCAACGGCGATGCCGGTTCCGGTTTCAACGTTGGTGGTAGCTACAACTTCGGCCCAGCCACTGTTTCTCTGATGTATCAAGAGTCTCAGGACGATACAGACGGTAACGGGATTGATGATGAATCAACCATCTATCATGCTGGTGTTACCTACACGATCGCTGAAGGCCTGAACGCCTATGGTTCATACTACAACATGAGCCTGGACGAAGAAGGTGGCCGCACGGCTGCTACGTCAAACGATGCTCAGGTTGTGATCATCGGTACGCGCGTAAGCTTCTAAGCTTATTCGGGTTGCATCAGATGGGGGGATGAGCAAGATTGCTCATCCCCTCATTTCTTTTTGGTGGTGCGTAATGATGAGACTATTTTTTTCAATCCTGTTTCTGACGGGATTGGCTTTGGTTAGTGGTTGTTCCGGGATATCTTCTGGCCCTTCGGTGCTAAATGAAGACCCTGCTGAACGTACCCGCAGGCAGGATGGCTCTGTTTTTGGACAATCTATTGTCCTTGGCGGTGAATCTCAGCCGAGTTCAGCGACATCTGGTTTGGCTGTTAACGGGTATCTGTGGCGCGCGTCGCTGGATACGATTTCTTTCCTCCCCCTGGCTCAGGCAGATGCTTTTGGCGGCGTGATTGTGACCGAATGGTCTTCTCTGCCTAGTGCGCCTAATGAGCGGTATAAGCTGACAGTGTATATTTTGAATCGTGAATTGCGCGCCGATGGCGTTCGGGTATCTGTTTTTCGCCAGGAACGCAGCAGCACCGGTGAATGGGTCGATGCTGCCGTTTCGGACGGGGTTCCCGCTCGGATCGAAAATGCAATTCTTTTGCGGGCGCGACAGTTGCGAATTGATAGCCAGGCGTCGCTCAAGTAAATCAAGACCCACATGTTAAGGTCTAAACGAACGGGTTTGATGTGCCTTTGGCTCAGGGGAAGCCGTTTGTTGCATAGATCCTTTGTAAGCACGATCAGGATAGAGCAATGACCAGGTACAATCCGGTAGAAATTGAACGTAAATGGCGCGATCGCTGGGATTTGGCGCAATCATTTCGAACCGATGATTCGTCGGATGCAGAGAAATATTACGTCCTGGAAATGTTTCCCTATCCCTCCGGCCGCATTCATATGGGTCATGTGCGGAATTATACTCTTGGCGATGTGATTGCGCGCTATAAGCGGGCGCGCGGCTTCAGTGTGCTTCATCCGATGGGATGGGATGCTTTTGGTTTGCCCGCCGAGAATGCTGCTATCGAGAATAAGGTTCATCCCGCGGAATGGACACGCGAGAATATCGCGACCATGCGGTCTCAGTTGAAAACATTGGGTTTGTCCTTGGATTGGGACCGGGAAATCTCAACTTGTGAACCAGATTATTATAAGCACGAACAGAAAATGTTTCTGGATTTCCTGAAGGCCGGTTTGGCCTATCGTCGTGAATCCTGGGTGAATTGGGATCCTGTCGACAATACTGTTCTGGCCAATGAGCAGGTAATTGATGGTAAGGGGTGGCGGACGGGCGCGCCGGTAGAAAAGCGTCGTCTGTCACAGTGGTTCCTGAAGATTACAGCTTTTTCTGAAGAATTGTTGGCTGGATTGGATGATTTGGAGCGATGGCCGGAGAAAGTGCGCTTGATGCAGCGCAACTGGATCGGAAAATCTGAGGGTGCCCAAATTCAGTTTGAATTGGTTGGTCGTGAAGATCGTTTGGAATGTTTCACGACACGGCCCGATACCCTGTATGGCATGTCGTTTTGTGCGATTGCCGCCAATCATCCAATTGCGGAAGAGCTGGCGCGGACCAATCCAGATTTGGCGTCGTTCATTGCCGAATGTAATCAGATGGGCACCAGTGAGGAAGCGGTTGAAACTGCAGAGAAGCGCGGTTTTGATACGGGACTGACCGTTCGGCATCCCTTTATGCCGGAGCGGACTTTCAAAGTCTTTGTCGCGAATTTCGTGTTGATGGAATATGGCACGGGCGCGATTTTTGGCTGCCCTGCCCATGATCAACGCGATATGGATTTTGCGCGGAAATATGGCCTGGATGTAACACCCGTGGTCCTGCCTCCGGATGCTGATCCGGCGAGTTTCAGTGTTGCCAATGAAGCCTATATCGGGGACGGCAAATTGTTCAATTCGGATTTTCTGAATGGCCTGGATGTGCCGTCGGGAATTCGGGCGGCGATTGATCGTTTGGAAGAAATAGGGATTGGCACCGGAAAGATTACCTATCGTTTGCGGGATTGGGGCGTCTCGCGTCAACGCTATTGGGGTTGTCCCATTCCGATTATTCATTGCCCGTCCTGTGGTGTTGTGCCTGTTCCAGATGATGCTTTGCCAGTTCAGCTGCCAGAGGATGTTGATTTTGAGCAAGCGGGGAATCCGCTGGTCCGGCATGCGACGTGGAAACATGTTTCGTGCCCCACCTGTGGCAATGCTGCGGAACGGGAAACTGACACCTTTGATACTTTTTTTGAGAGTTCGTGGTATTTTGCGCGCTATCCAGACAGTAAAAATGCTGAACGTGGCTTCAGCCGGGAAAGTGCTGCCCGCTGGCTGCCAGTCGATCAGTATATTGGTGGGATTGAGCACGCGATTTTGCATTTGCTGTATTCGCGGTTTTTCACCAGAGCATTAAAGCAATGCGGATATCTTGATCTGGAGGAACCCTTCGCGGGCTTGTTTACGCAGGGTATGGTGTGTCACGAAACCTATCGTGACGCATCGGGTGCCTGGTTGTTCCCTAGTCAAATTCGTCGAGATGGCGATAGTGTGGTTCGGGTAGATACTGGGGCCACTGTCGCTGTTGGTCGATCAGAGAAAATGTCCAAGTCTCGAAAGAATGTTGTAGATCCTGTTGATATTGTTGAGTCTTATGGAGCTGATACAGCGCGACTTTTTATGTTGTCCGACAGCCCGCCAGAGCGTGATTTGGAATGGACAGAGGGCGGTGTTGAAGGGGCATGGCGGTTTCTAGGTCGGTTGTTCCGCGCTGTTGCCGGGGATGACGCAGTGATCGCATCTCCGGGAGCGTCGCGTCCGTCATCCATGTCTGAGTCACATATCTCTGTTGAGCGGATTGTTCACAAGGCGATTGATGGGGTAACGCAGGATTTGGAGCGGTTCCATTTCAATCGGGCCATTGCACGCATTCGGGAGCTGTCAAACGCCTTGTTTGCGGTAAAAGGTGACGATGCTGGCGCCCAATGGGTGCGTCGTTTCGGGTTTGAATCACTGGTTCAGATTTTGTCTCCCATGACTCCGCATGTTGCAGAGGAACTGTGGGAGTTGCTGGGTCATGAAACGATGTTGGTCGATTCAAGTTGGCCAACAGCAGCATCTGATATGTTGATAGAAGAAACTGTCACCATCGGTGTCCAGGTTAATGGTAAGCTGAGAGCGACAATTGAATTGGCACGGGATGTATCACGGGAAGAGGCTGAGTCGGCGGCGGTTGCGGAAGAGAATGTTCAGCGTGCTCTTGAAGGCAAGACGCCCCGGAAAATTATCGTTGTCCCCAATAGGATTGTGAACATCGTCGCATAAATGCCTATAGTCTTTTAGGCAGATGAGGGAATGGCATGAGATCTTTTCAACGGAAGATGGATCGTCGGAGGGTGTCACTCTTGGCACTGGCCGGAGGTTTGTTGACCTTAGCCGGTTGTGGATTTCGACCCGTTTATGGAACTGGAGGTGCTGATGGCGGCGTTAATGCCATGGAAGACCTCGAGGCGACGAAAATCAATGTAATTGAGGATCGTGAGGGTCAAGTTCTCCATAACCTTCTATTAGATCGTTTTAATCCTAAGGGCCGACCGACCAAATCTAAATACAGCCTGTCCGTAAAGTTGGATTACACTACCGTCGATCGCGGGACACAGATTGATGCAACAGTTACACGGGCAGAATTGACAGTTACTGCGCAGGCGAAGTTGGTTGCTTTTGACGAAGTGAAATTGTTTACCTCTCGCGCTGTATCAACATACTCCCTGTCTACATCGGATTATGCGGCGGAAGTTGCAAAACAGAACGCTTTGGATCGTTCATTGGTCCTTGTTGCGGATGACTTACGGATTCAGATCGCAACTTTCTTTGAGAAGCGCCGATTGCTTAAGGGCTGATGCCGGATGACGAAGATCGCAACGGGTTCGATCGAAGGGTTTATCAAGGCTCCACCGTCAGAAATACGTGCCGTTTTGTGTTATGGGCCAGATGCGGGTTTGGCCAGGGAGCGGATGCGTGCCGTTGCTGGAACGGTCGCGCCGGATCTAGAAGATCCGTTTCAGGTTTGTGAACTCTCCAGTGATGCCTTGAAGGCTGATCCCGCTATTTTAGGCGATGAGGCTGCGGCGATCTCCATGATGGGGGGGCGTCGCGTTATTTTGGTCCGGGATGCCAGTGACTCGTGTGCCGATGCCTTAGCCAGTTTCCTCGATGATCCGGTTGGTGATGCACTGATTGTTTTATCTGCGGGAGATTTACCAACAAAATCAAAGCTTCGGAAGGTTTTTGAGGCTTCCAAAATTGGCGCGTCGATCGCTTGTTTTCTGGATGAGGCCGGCGGGATTGATCGGTTAATTGATGAGGGGTTGAGGCCCCTCTCCGTCCGGATTGATCGTGAGGCACGTCATTTCCTGGTGGATCATCTGGGGTCAGACAGAGGTGTCAGCCGATCAGAGATCGAAAAGCTTGCGCTCTATGCTGGGCAGGATGGGGCTTTGGATTTTGAGACCGTCACAACCTTGATCGGGGATAGTTCCGTATCCACCCTTGATGATGTGATCAATGCAATGGCTGAAGGCGACTCACGGGCTTTGGATCGTGCGCTGGATTTAGCGGCCCAGGATGGGACTGCACCGGTTGCGTTGTTACGGACGGCCAGCAATCATATGCTGCGGCTTCGGCGAATCCAGGATCTTGTGGCGGGTGGTATGCCGATGCAGGGCGCAATGGGAAGTTTACGCCCCCCCGTTTTCTTTAAATCCAAAGCGCGGTTTGAGGCGGGCGTTAAACGCTGGCCGCCCTTAGCCGTGGCTGAAGCGTTGTCGTTATTGATAGAAGCGGAAGCGGCCTGTAAGCGCAGTGGCGCACCGGATTGGGTACTGTGCCATCGCAGTCTGCATCAGGTCGGGGCATTGGCGCGGCGGCAAGCCTCCGGTCGGCGGGGATCGCGATAGTCCTCAATCGTGGTCTGATGGCGTCAGGTGCCTACATCTCGACCACATTCAGGTTTTTTTGAAGACCGCCACGATTAAGCCGCTCCACGACATCGTCCAATTGGTCAAAATCATCAAAGGCAACAACCAAGCGCCCGGATTCTCCCCCGCCTTTTAGGTCAATCGATACCGTCATGCCCAAAAGATCAGACAAGCTGCGTTCCATGGACAGGGTATTGGGGTCTTTTTCCGTAAGGCTTGAACCACCCCCTTCGATTTTTCCTTTCAGTCGCTGTAAACCATTCTGGGTTTTATCGGCGTTCGGTTTGGCGTCTTGAACCAGCCGTTCCGTTTGGCGGACATTGTAGCCTTTTTTGATGACTTCCTGCGCCAGGGCGTCTGCGTTGCTGGCTCCCAGTAAGGCGCGGGCATGGCCGGCGCTCAACAAGCCGTCATCCAGCATGCTTTTTAACTCTTCCGGAAGCGAGAGCAGCCGCAGCATATTGGCGACATGAGACCGGCTTTTGCCGACTGATTTCGATAAGGCGTCTTGTGTATGGCCGAATTCTTCCATAAGGCGCTGATAACCCTCGGCTTCTTCCAGCGGAGTCAGGTCTTCGCGGTGAATGTTTTCGATCAGCGCGATTTCCAGCGTCTCTGTATCGGTCAAATCCTTGATGACCACTGGTACTTCATATAATTGCGCGCGTTGTGCGGCACGCCAACGACGTTCCCCTGCGACAATCTGATAGGCATTGGCGTCGTCGGGATGAGGCCGGACCAATAAAGGTTGAAGGATGCCCTGCTGCCGAATGGAATCGACCAACCCGTCGATGGCGGCTTCATCAAAGCGTTTACGGGGCTGACTGGGATTGGGCCGCAGGAATTCAATCGGAACCGTCTTGGACGTTTTTACCGCCGGTTCGCTATAGCCGTCATTCGAATTACCGTTCAGGGCGCTGTCCCCATCTCCGAAAAGGGCGGAAAGGCCGCGTCCTAGGCCACGTTTGCGATCTTCTGCTGCGCTCATGCCGGGATTCTCCTTTCACGCTTCAGGACCTCACTGGCGAGGTGGATATAGGCCTGAGACCCCCGGCAATCCATGTCATACAGCAGGACAGGTTTGCCGAAGCTGGGGGCTTCAGAGATGCGCACATTGCGCGGGATCACGGTTTCGTACACTTTATCGCCGAGATGTGCCCGCACATCGGCCGCCACCATATCGGATAGATTGTTTCGGCGGTCATACATGGTCAACACGACGCCCTGGATGTCCAGGCGTGGGTTAAAGGCGCGCTTGACCCGTTCAATGGTGCCGATCAGATGACTGAGACCTTCCAGTGCGTAAAACTCGCACTGTAATGGGACCAGCACGGAATCAGCGGCACAGAGTGCGTTGAGGGTCAGCAAGCCCAGCGCTGGCGGGCAATCAATCAAGACATAATCATAATCTGCCGTGCAGCCACGCAAGGCGTCGCGCAGGCGAAACTCACGACGATCTTCCTCGACCAGTTCGATTTCAGCCCCTGACAGATGAATTGATGCCGGGATCAACCTTAGGCCGGGGATCGCGGTGTTGACGGCCGCGGCCTCCACTGTTTCACGCGCGAAAAGAAGATCGTAAGAGCTTAAAGTGCGATCGCGTCGATCAACGCCCAGACCGGTCGATGCGTTGCCCTGGGCATCGATGTCAACGATCAGCACACGCTTTTCACAAGCGGCGAGCGCCGTAGCGAGATTGATGGCGGTGGTGGTTTTGCCCACGCCCCCTTTTTGATTGGCGATGGCGATGATCCGTGCGGTGCCATCACTGCGGGGCCGAGTCAGTTTTTCCGGCAATTTCGCATACATCGGCGCAACTCCTTTAGTGCTCTAAGAGCGATGCGTTCTAACCCGTTGGGTTCTGGCCCACGGGTTGTTGGGGCGACACATCGGTCCTTAGGAAGTCACAGCGCTGCCGTCGATCTAGGGCTGACCTCCCTCTGCGTGATCCGATGGTTTCGGGCGCATATCGGTGAGGCGCAACAGAACTGAATCGTCATCACTGCGGCTACGAACCGCGTCATAAGTTATATACCATGCATAATTTGCCGCCGTCAATTCCTCTTTATACCTTTTACCTTTCGGGAACAGGGCAATTGTCCCCTCCCCCCAAAATCGATGCGCCAGTGGCAGAAGATCACTTAAAGAGGCCAAAGCGCGGGCGGAAATGATGTCTGCAGGCGGCAGGTCTACGGCCTCAGCACGGGTGGCGTGAACGGTTACCCGGTCAGAGACACCGGCAATTCGTGCGGCCTCTCGCAAGAAGGCGGATTTGCGGGTGTCGGATTCGATCAGGTGTACGGTCATTTCGCTCATGATTGCTAACACCAATCCAGGAAACCCCGCCCCACTACCCAGATCGATGAGTGTCTTTGCCGTTGATGGACAGAGATCAATGAGCTGTGCTGAATCGAGGAAGTGTCGCGTCCATAATTCTGGGATTGTGTTTTTGCTAATCAGATTGATTTTCGGCTGCCATTTCAGCAACAGAGCCGCATAGGCTTCCAATTGCTCCATGGTTTCACGTGAAACATCTGTGTTTTTCTGGAACTGAATCTTGGGATCTATCGACACGCGATTAGGCTGCCTTGTTGTTGGTCCGCCGAACAAATCGCATCAGCGCAACAACAGCTGCGGGTGTTACACCTGGCAAACGTGCAGCCTGGCCCAATGTGCGCGGACGTCCAGCAGAGAGGCGTTGGATCATTTCGTGGCTTAGACCTCCAACCGTTGAGAAGTCCAGATCCGTCGGTAAACGAAGAGACTCGTCCCGACGATAGGCGCGAATATCCGAGTCCTGTCGGTCGAGATAGGCGGCATAGCGCGCATCTGTTTCAATCTGAGGGGAAACGGAGGCTGGAATATCTGCGAGGTCAGGCCATAACGCGGTCAATTGTTCCAGGGAAATATCGGGCAGTGCCAGCAAATCCATCGCGCTGCGCATTCGACCATCTTGGCGCACAGAAATATTATATCGGGCTAATTCCTGGGGGGATGCGGTATGGGTTTCCAAAAGCGCCCGAGATTGCGCCAAAGCACTGGATCGCTCTTCCCAATGCGCTTTGCGTTCGGCAGATAGACAGCCAAGATCGAGGCCAAGCGGCGTTAAACGCTGATCGGCATTGTCCGCTCGCAGTCGCAAACGATATTCGGCCCGTGAGGTGAACATGCGATACGGCTCATCTGCGCCCCGGGTGGTCAGATCATCAATCATTACCCCGATATAGGCGTCGGCGCGATCTAGAATAAAGGGTATCGTTGAACCCCCAACCTTACGGGCAGCGTTTAATCCAGCCATTAAACCCTGGGCCGCCGCTTCCTCATACCCTGTGGTGCCATTGATTTGT
>JARGPE010000031.1:0-1187 GCA_029212835.1 Alphaproteobacteria bacterium
TTTCATGTTCCGGCCCGGTGATGCGTTCGATCTAGCCAATAAGTTGGATTATGCCTTAGAGATTGGTGCCATTCGGCGTCAGGAAATTGGTGCTGCCGGCTTGGAAAATGCCCGTCAGAATTTCACCAAATTGGGGATGTGTGCGGCAACGCTGGATGTATATCGCGAATTGCTGCAGGCCCCGGCGGCCAGCGCGGCCTGATCGTATGGTATCCCTGCCGCAAGGTCTGAACCGGGTGTTGGTGATCAAGCTGGGTGCGCTGGGTGATTTCGTTCAGGCGATGGGGCCGTTTCAGGCCATTCGGGCCGCCTTGCCAGATGCACAGATTACCCTTTTAACCACACAGCCTTTCGTCGAATTGGCAATGCATTCGGGCTGGTTTGATCAGGTATGGACTGATCGGCGACCTCGTTCGATTTCGGGCTATTGGGCGTTACGACGGCAATTGCTATCGGGGCGGTTTGATATGATTTTCGATTTGCAGACCTCCGACCGATCCGGCAATTACTGGCGCATGTTATGGCCCAGACGCCCCCTGATTTCCGGCATTGTGGCGGGCGCGACCCATCCCCATAACAATCCGAACCGCAATATAATGCACACGCTGGAGCGTCAGCGTGATCAATTGGCAATGGCGGGCATATCAACCGTTCCAGGCCCTAAGGTCGACTGGATGCAAGGCGACATAGATGGTTTGGGCCTGCCAGATCGGTTTGGGGTGATCGTCCCTGGCGGGTCGGCGCATCGACCGGACAAGCGTTGGCCGGCAGAATGCTTTGCGGCCTTGGCTCAGGCTTGGGTTCAGTCGGGTTTGACGCCAGTGATCATTGGAACCAAGGCAGATGCAGACTGGACCGATGTGGTTGCAGCAGCGTGCCCACAGGCTATAGACCTGACCGGCAAGACAGAACTGTTTCAATTGGCCAGCCTGTGTCGGCGGGCGGACATTGCAGTGGGCAATGATACTGGCCCGATGCATTTGGCCGCTGTGGCAGGATGTCCCTGCCTGGTCTTATATTCCAAGGCGTCAAATCCGGCTCTATGTGCGCAGAAAGGGCCATCTGTTCGCCTGTTGCAGGTCGATGATCTGAACGATCTGTCGGTTGAGTCGGTACTGGACCGCCTGTCAGCACCCCTTGCCACTGTATAGAAGTTGGTTTAAACCCCCGTTCGTTAAATAATTAGA
>JARGPE010000031.1:1197-14791 GCA_029212835.1 Alphaproteobacteria bacterium
GCCCGAGGTTGGGGCGAGGCAACAGCCGGAACCAAAGCGTTACAGGTTGTGGGGACGGTCCCTTCATGGTGCCGACATACCCACGATCCGGAAGCGGTGCCCCGTTTGGTTGACGGGACCTGGAAGGAGAATTGAAATGGTTGCAGTAACCCTCCCCGATGGCAGTGTGAAGTCTTATCCTGGTGCGATTACGGCGCTGGATGTGGCGACTGATATTGGACCCGGCCTCGCGAAGGCGGCCATGCTGGCCCGCGTAGACGGGGTGGAATGGGACCTAAATCGCCCCATTGAAAAAGATGCGAAGCTGGAACTGATCCGGCGTCAGGACCCAGAAGCGCTGGAGCTGATTCGCCACGACGCTGCCCATGTGCTGGCTATGGCGGTGCAGGAGCTGTTCCCAGGAACACAGATCACCTTCGGCCCATCTACGGAAGACGGTTTTTATTACGATTTCCATCGTGAAGAGCCATTCTCGACAGAAGACTTTGCGGCCATTGAAGCGCGTATGCAGGATATCGTGGATCGCGATATTCCCATTGTACGCGAAGTTTGGACGCGTGAGCAGGTTGCCCAGTTCTTTAAGGAAAAGGGCGAAAGCTTTAAGGCCGAATGGGTCTATGAACTGCCGGAACATGAAGAAATCAGCATGTACCGCCAAGGCGATTGGATTGATCTGTGCCGCGGGCCACACTTGCCCTCTACGGGGCGTTTGGGCAAGGCTTTCAAGCTGTTGCGGCTGGCCGGTGCCTATTGGCGTGGTGACGCAAACAATCCCCAGCTTCAGCGCATCTATGGCACCGCCTGGCGTGATGAGAAGGAACTCAAAGCGCATCTGATGCGCATTGAGGAGGCGGAGAAGCGCGACCATCGCAAATTGGGCCGGGAACTGGACCTGTTCCACCTGCAGGAAGAAGCGCGTGGCTCTATTTTCTGGCATCCCAAAGGCTGGGCAGTGTATCGCGCCTGTGAACGTTATATGCGCGCCCGCTTAGAATCTGCCAACTATGTGGAAGTGAAAACGCCGCAATTGGTGGATCGTGTCCTGTGGGAGAAATCCGGCCACTGGGAGAAATTCCGAGAACATATGTTCATCGCAGAGGTGGATGAGGTCGATCACGACAGCGATACGGGCCAGAACCGTCGTATGCTGGCGCTGAAGCCCATGAACTGCCCCGGCCATGTGCAGATTTTTAAACAAGGCATCAAATCCTACCGCGAATTGCCGCTGCGTATGGCGGAGTTTGGATCTTGCCACCGCTATGAGCCGTCGGGTGCCTTGCATGGCATCATGCGGGTGCGGGCCTTCACGCAGGATGATGCGCATATCTTCTGTACCGAGGCACAAATCGAATCGGAAACGCGCGAATTCATTGAATTGCTGTCTTCAATCTATCGCGATTTCGGATTTGAAGAATTCACGATTAAATTTTCGGACCGTCCCGATGTCAGGGCCGGATCGGATGAAACATGGGATAAGGCCGAAGCCGCCCTTAAATCCGCAACGGAAGCCGCGGGGGCAACTTTCACGCTCAATCCAGGGGAGGGCGCATTCTATGGCCCGAAACTGGAATTCGTGCTGCGTGACGCGATTGGGCGCGATTGGCAATGTGGTACATTGCAGGTCGATTTCGTTCTGCCGGAACGTTTGGATGCAACCTATATGGCGGAAGATGGCAATCGCTATCGTCCTGTAATGCTGCACCGGGCGATTCTGGGCTCTTTTGAACGGTTCATCGGTATTCTGATCGAACAGTATTCGGGTAAATTTCCAATCTGGCTGGCCCCTGTTCAAGTGGCGGTGGCGACGATTACGAATGATGCCGATGGCTATGCCCAAAAGGTGCTGGCCAAGCTGAAAGCCGCCGGAATACGGGCGACAGCCGATACACGTAATGAGAAAATCAACCTCAAGATCCGTGAATTGTCGATGCAGAAAATCCCCGCCGTTCTGGTCGTTGGTCAGCGCGAACAGGTTGAGGGTACGGTTGCCCTGCGACGTCTTGGTGGAAAAGATCAGGAAATCCTTGCGCTTGACGACGCAATCCATATCCTAGAAGAAGAAGCGCAGATGCCAAGTGGTGCAGCCTGATGGGCGGTGCCGGTTTGGCATTTGTGGCTTGTTCAGCCTAGGGCTGAAATTTTTGTAACAACAGCGACCGACAGATAGGTCGAGGAGGCTCCAATACGCAGACCCCACTACGCCCCCCCCGGAACTAAGGAGGGGCCCCGCGGGACTGAGGAAATCACAGCGCGGGAAATACGCGCAATCGGCGCAGAAGGCGAACAGATCGGTGTGATCACACCGGAAGAAGGTATCCGCCTGGCTGCAGAGGCAGGTTTGGACTTGGTGGAAATTTCCCCAAATGCTGAACCTCCCGTGTGCAAATTTTTGGATTACGGAAAATTCAAATACGAGTCTCAGAAACGAAAGAATGAGGCTCGTAAAAAGCAGAAGGTTATTGAGGTCAAGGAAATCAAATTCCGGCCCAATATTGAGCAGCATGACTATGAGGTCAAAATGCGCTCCCTGCATAAATTCATCGATGAGGGTGATAAGGTCAAAGTAACGCTGCGTTTCCGTGGGCGTGAAATGGCTCACCAAAATCTTGGTCTGGATGTCCTGAATCGCGTAAAAGCGGAAATGGAAGAAAAGACCAAGGTTGAAATGCATCCTAACCTCGAAGGCCGCCAAATGGTGATGGTGCTTGCACCGCGCTAAGGTGACCACAAGAGACAGGCAGAGCGTTCTGGGAATTGAAGAGGCGGCTTACCGTATGGGGTGGGCCGCCTCTTTCCTTTTGGTTGGATCAACTGTCAGGACCGCTTCAACGCCGGAATCCTGCCCACTGGCAGGGGAAAAGAAGGCGAGACGCAGTGCACTGCGATCTACCAGCGCACGCACGATTGCCAGGCCCAACCCGGTTCCAGAGCTTTGACTGTTGCCGCGTGCGAAGGGACGGGACAGATCATTGAACCGGTCGGGGGGGACGATGGTGCCCTGATTGACAATGCGAATAGCCCCAGCTTCGTCCAGGGTAACGGTAACAGGCTGGCTGGCATCCCCATGCCGCAGGGCATTTTCAATCAGATTGCGCAACACGATGCCCAATGTATCCGCATCAACCGGCCAGGATTGATACGTCTGATCGGCGATCTGCAAAGCAAGGCGGTTATGACCCAATGTCGTGCCGGCCAGATCATCTATTACCGCCTGTAGTATAATGGCAGCATCGATATCATCGGCGGTATTGGGAGCCGGTGCCTCGGCACGGGCCAACTGCAACAGCTTTTCTGAAATACTTCCCAGACGACTCAACGCCGTTTCGATCTGACGCGCGCGGTCTTTATTCGGGCCGTTGGAAAGTTCTGAAATCAATCGCTGGGTCTGGGCCAGCGCGCCTGCGATTGGGGTACGCAATTCATGGGCACTGTTGGCGGTAAAGTGTTTTTCCGCTTCTAATGTGCGCCGGACACGGTCCAGCAGGCGGTCCACTGAACTGGCAATGGGTGCCAGATCCGGCGGCAGATCGACCAGACCCAATGGGCTTAGATTCGCGCCGTCCCGACTTCCGATCAGCCGTTGCAAGCGACCAATCGGCTGTAGCATTTGTTGAACGATCCACCAGATCAAGATCGCACTTAATGGCATGACAATCAGCAAGGGCGGTAATAATCCCAATGTCGCCTCAATTGCGGCCTGTCGCCGATGGTTGGTCTTCTCTGCAACCTGCAGGAAATAAGGCGGCTGTCCCGCCGTTTCTGTATAGAAGCGATACCCCCCCGATTGGTTGAACCCTTGCTGTGCTGTGGCCGGGAAGGGCGTCTCCACTGCATCATGGGACTGCAGCAGAATTGCCCCTGAAGAATTACGCAACTGATAAATCAAGTATTCTTCATGTGGGGCCAATGAATCGCCCCTAACCATGCGGGTGTCATCAGCATCGCCTGCATCCATCACACCCTCCAGAGCCAGGGGCAGCAGTTGCTGCGCCGTTTCCTGCAGGGCGCTGTCAAAAACTTCATCTAGTTCATGAGAGATCACATAAAACGCTGACCCCGCTGCCAAGATCCAGGTCGCGAACATTGCGCCTGTCAGGACAAGAACCAGTCTGGTTGGAAGGCCCAGTCGCATCGCGCTTAACCCTTCATCCGATATCCAAGGCCACGGATCGTATGGATAATGTCGTGGCCCAACTTTTTGCGCAGGCGGCTGACGTAGACCTCAACCGCGTTGCTTTCAACTTCTGCACCAAAGGCATAGAGCGCATCTTCCAGCCGGGATTTGGAGATGGTTGCGGAGGGGCTTTGCAGAAGACAGCTCAGTAACGCCCATTCCCGTGCCGTCAGGTCGACCGAAAGTCCTTGCTTAAAGATGCGTTTGGTCGCGATATCAATCTCGAGGTCACCAAATTCCATTAGAGGATTCGGATTTCCGGTATATCGCCGGGATACAGCGGCGATGCGCGCGGAAAGCTCCGATAGATCAAAAGGCTTAACCAGATAATCATCCGCCCCGGCATTCAGACCCGACAACCGGTCTGAAAGCTGATCTCGTGCAGTCAGGATGATCACCGGAACCGAGCTTCCACGCCTTCTTAACGTGGTCAAGAACGTCAGGCCTAACCCATCGGGCAGATTTAGGTCCAGCAGAATTAGGTCGTATTGGGTGGTGCTCAATGCGTCGTCAGACTCATCAAGGCGCTGAAACCAATCAACCGCGTGACCGTCCGCGGCGATTTGATCCCGAACGGCAGCCCCTAAAATATCATCGTCTTCAACCAACAGAATACGCATCGGGACCATTCCTATCACACGTGTAAAGCGTGACCTAATCACAGAACCCTTACAACCACCTGAACAATGTTTTTTGCGGCTGTCAGGTTCGCTTCAGGTAGCGAGGCTAGGGTGAAACCATCAAGACACATATGAAAGGGTAATTTCATGAAGAAAGTTCTGGTTGGTTCGTTGCTCCTCGTTTCCGCGATGATGGCATCCCCCGCATTTGCAGACGATGACAACCATAGTTGTTCGAAAGATATGGCCAGTTGGCAATCTGAGGATGCGCTGAAAGAAAAATTGGTTGGTCAGGGATGGGAAGTACGCCAGATCAAGAAAGAAGACGGCTGCTACGAAGTATACGGGATCACGGATAAGGGGGACCGTGTCGAAGCCTATTTCGACCCCGCCACATTGATGCCCGTCTCCACAAAATCAAAGGACTAACACATGCAAGGCGATCAGAGCTCAGTTTCAGCCGTTGGAACGATTAAAGTTTGGGACCCCTTGGTGCGGGTTTTTCATTGGAGTTTGGTATTCAGTTTCTTTGTCGCCTATATCAGCGCAGAGGAATGGGACGACTTGCATATCTGGGCCGGTTATGCGGCTGCGGCACTGATCGCCTTTCGCTTGGTTTGGGGATTGATTGGTCCCCGTAAAGCCCGCTTCATGAGTTTCGTAAAAGGTCCACAAAATGTGATCGCTTACGCAAAACTTATGCTGTCAGGTAAGGCACCGCGCTATGTGGGCCACAATCCTCTGGGGGGTGCGATGATCATGGCGCTAATCCTGTCGCTGGTTCTGGTCAGCCTCACGGGATGGATGTTCACGCTGGACAGATTTTGGGGTGTTGAATGGGTCGAAACAGTGCATTCTGCCTTCGCCAATTTGATGCTGGGTCTGGTCGTTCTGCATGTTTGCGGAGTTGTGATTTCCAGCCTTTCTCATAAAGAAAATTTGGTGCGTTCTATGGTGACAGGCCTGAAAAGAGCGCCTTCAGGAAGCGACGTCGACGCATAAAAGGACGTCGGCACGGTCAACGAATTTGGATGGTTGAAATGATTTTCACGAGAGCTTTCTGCCGGTCTCGCTATGCGGTGATTCCCGTCGTTGTTGTTGTCTATGCGGTGCTGTCGATGGCTCTGCGCATTGGATTGATGGTCTACGAGGGGAATTCAGAACTGTTATCGCCCCTGAACAGTGCCGAGATCCTGCTGATCGGGCTGCTCTATGATCTGGCGGCCGTTAGTTGGATGCTGATACCATTTATGCTCAATGCGATGGTCTGGCCTGCGTCAGATCGCGGGCGAAGACTTCACGCCTGGTCCACATCAATCCTGCTGGCTGCAGGTTTGGGGGCTGTTCTGTTTGGTCTTGTTGCGGAAGTGCTGTTCTGGAACGAGTTTTCCGCTCGCTTTAATTTCATTGCAGTGGATTATCTGGTCTATACCCGCGAAGTAGTTGGCAATATTGAACAATCCTATCCATTAGCGTGGATCTTTACCGGGCTGGCGGTGGCGTCCGTGGTTTTGATTTTGATTGTAGTCCCCCCCACTTGGCGATTGGCAGGGCGGGAGGCACCCAACTGGAAACGGCGCGGACTGATTACAATCGGCTATGCCTGTGTGCCGGCTGCTTGTTTCTTTCTGGTGACCGAAGCCCCGCATCAAATGCTGGCAAGTCCTGTGGAGCGAGAACTGGCATCGAATGGCCCCTATTCCCTGTTTAGGGCGTTTCGGAACAATGATCTCAGCTACGATCGATTTTATGCCACGTTGCCTGAAGCGGATATAAAAGATGTCCTGGAAGGGGAACTGAATGAGGCAAAACTGGGAGGCAGTTCTGAAGCGGGGGCAAATGGCTTTGCTCATAAGGTCGTGCCATCTGCGCCGCAAGTGAAGAAGAATGTCATTCTGGTGTCCATCGAAAGCCTTGGGTCTGACTATGTTGAATCCTTTGGCGGGCGTGAAGGTTTAACACCGAATCTGACAGCCCTGACAAAAGACAGCCTGACCTTTCACAACCTCTATGCGACGGGCCTGCGCACGGTACGGGGGTTGGAGGCCATAACCCTGTCTGTGCCGCCGACGCCGGGGCGAGCCGTTCCGATAAGGGAGCGCAATAAGGGGATGATGTCACTGGGATCAGTCCTGAAAGAACATGGCTATGATGCGATGTATCTCTATGGGGGATATAGCTTTTTTGATAACCAAAAGGATTTCTTCAGCGGTGCAGGCTATGAGGTTTTGGACCGCACGGATATCTCCAGCGATACCATCGACCATGAAACCATCTGGGGGGTGTCAGACGAGGATTTGTTTGATTTTGCCCTGACCGAGTTTGATGATCGGGCTCAGAAAGGCACCCCTTTCTTTGGTCACATCATGACCACCAGCAATCATCGCCCCTATACCTATCCAGAGGGGCGCATCGACATTCCGTCCAAGACGGGCCGGGATGGTGCAGTCAAATATACCGATTGGGCCATTGGTGACTTTTTGAAAAAGGCTCGCACACGCCCCTGGTTCTCTAATACGGTCTTTGTCTTCTTGGCGGACCATACCAGCCATGGGCGGGGTCGGATTGATCTGCCGCCGGAAAATTACCGAATCCCGATGTGGATCTATTCTCCCGGTTTCATTGCACCAAGGCAGATTGATTGGGTCGCGTCCCAAATTGATGTCGCTCCGACATTGTTGGGTCTTTTGAATGTGCCTTATGATTCCAGTTTCTTCGGTCAGGACATTCTGGTCAGTGGTCAGTCTCACCAAAGGGCCTTTATGGCGAATTATCTGACCGTCGGCTATATGGAGGGTGGCATGGTCGTTTCTTTAGGGCCCAATCAGCGCGTTCGGGTGCAACGGGTGGATGATGGCACTGCTGTCGACTTCAGTGACCCCAAGGCGAAAGATCTGATTCGGGAGGCTATAAGCTATTATCAATCGGCGTCAGAAGAGATCGAGCGGGTCACCCAGCAATGATTGTGAGGTGACTCTGCAAACTTCGCATTGATGAATCGTCTGAAAACGGTCACATTGCCTTCATTGACTAGGGGCAATAGAGGCGGTGTAAAAACCGCCCGGTATGGGTTGACTGTATGATCAGGACGGAAAACGTCACAAAGCGATTTGGTGGGATAACCGCCGTCGACGGAGTAAGCCTGTCTATAGAGAAGGGCAGTATTACCGGCTTGGTCGGCCCGAATGGTGCCGGAAAGACGACATTCTTTAATCTGATTGCCGGGCGTTTCCCCCCATCCTCTGGAAAGATTTTTCTGGATGGGGAGGATGTGACGGGCCTGCCGCCGCATGATCTGTTTGGCAAGGGACTGTTGCGCACCTTCCAGATCGCCCATGAATTCACCCATCTGACTGTCCGCGAAAATCTGATGACGGTGCCGCCGGATCAGGCGGGGGAGACCATATGGAAGGCCTGGTTCATGCCGGGTGAGGTGCGACGCCAAGAAAAAGAAGTAGCAGCCCGCGCCGATGAAGTAATCGAATTCCTAAACCTGACCCATATCGCCGACGAATTGGCGGGCAATCTGTCTGGCGGTCAAAAGAAGCTGCTGGAATTGGGCCGCACCATGATGGTCGATGCCAAGGTTGTGCTGTTGGACGAGGTCGGGGCCGGCGTCAATCGCACGCTGCTGAACGAGATCGGCGACGCGATCCTGCGTCTGAATAAAGAGCGTGGCTATACCTTCTGCATGATCGAGCATGATATGGATTTCATCGGTCGGCTGTGTAATCCGGTGATCGTGATGGCGGAAGGGCGTTTGCTGGCATCGGGGACAGTTGAAGAGATCAAGGCGAATGACACGGTGATTGAGGCCTATCTAGGTGCCGGGCGTGATCGCGCGGCGGAAAGGGCCAAGGCATGAGCTATCTGATCGGCAAGGATATGCGCGGCGGTTATGGCGGCGTCGATATTCTGAATGGCTGCACCATTGCCGTCGACAAGGGACAGATTGCCGTTGTGGTCGGCCCGAATGGGGCTGGGAAATCCACCGCGATGAAGGCCTTGTTTGGCATGCTGACCTTGCGAAAAGGCAGTGTGACCCTGGATGGGCGGGATATTACGACAATGTCGCCCCAGGATCGTGTAGCCTGTGATATGGCCTTCGTTCCCCAAACCAATAATGTCTTTGCGGGCATGACAGTGGAAGAGAATTTGGAGATGGGAGCCTATCTGCGTCAGGATGATTTTTCCGGCACTATGGCGGAAGTATTTGATTTGTTTCCGATTTTGAAAGAAAAGCGCCGCCAATTCGCGGGTGAATTGTCAGGTGGCCAGCGCCAACAGGTGGCAGTGGGACGCGCGTTGATGACTCAACCCAGCGTCCTGATGCTGGATGAACCCACCGCCGGTGTATCGCCGATTGTGATGGACGAATTGTTTGATCGGGTAATTGCGATCAAGGAAACCGGAATCGCTGTTCTGATTGTCGAACAGAATGCCAGGCAGGCGCTGGAGATTGCTGATATCGGCTATGTGCTGGTGTCGGGCGAAAATCGCTTCACCGACACAGGTGAGGCGTTGATGGCGGATCCAGAGGTCCGCCAGTCCTTTTTGGGCGGGTAGGGGCTATGGAACTTCTCAACACATTCGCCCTGATGTCGAATTATGTGTTCGTACCGGCATTGGCCTATGGCTCTCAACTGGCATTGGGCGCTTTGGGTATCACACTGGTCTTCGGTGTGTTGCGATTTGCGAACTTTGCCCATGGCGATTTAATGGCGTTTGGGACGATGGGTGTCGTTCTGATGACCTATTGGCTGCAGGCACAGGGGGTCAGTATTGATCCCTTGCCCACTGCGCTGTTGGCGCTGCCCGTCGGGATCGCTTTAGCGGTTGGTGTCAGCCTGTTGATCGACCGCACCGTTTATCGTTTCTATCGCCGTCGCCGCGCCGCGCCCGTGGTTTATGTCGTTGCCTCCGTCGGTGTGATGTATGTGCTAAACGGTTTGACGCGCTTTATTATTGGGCCGGATGATCAGCGCTTCACCGATGGCGCGCGTTTCCTTATCTCTGCGGGCGATTTCAAACGCATGACCGGTTTGGATGAGGGTATCACCATAAAGTTGACCCAGGCCCTGACCGTTGTTGTTGCCGTCCTGATGGTCGCTGCCTTGTTCTGGTTTTTGCAGAAAACCAGAACCGGAAAGGCAATGCGTGCCTATTCGGATAATGAGGATCTGGCGCTGTTGTCCGGTATCAGTCCGGATCGGGTTGTGGCTGTAACCTGGGTCATTGCGGCGGTATTGGCTACGGTCGCCGGCACATTGTATGGGCTGGACAAAAGCTTTAAGCCTTTCGTGTATTTCCAATTGATTCTGCCCATGTTCGCCGCAGCCATTGTGGGGGGGATCGGTCAGCCCATTGGGGCGATTGTCGGGGCCTATATTGTCGCTTTTTCAGAGGTGATGCTGACCTATGCCTATAAACGCGCGCTGATGTATATGGGACCGGAAGGCTGGGGACCAGACGGGCTGATGCAGATCCTATCCACCGAATACAAATTTGCGATTTCCTTCTTGATTTTGGTCTTTGTGCTGTTGGTGCGGCCGACAGGGATTTTCCGGGGGAAGGTGATATGAGCGCGCTTCTGACACGAACCCGTCTGGCCTATTTGGGCATTATTCTGTTGCTGTTGCTGGTTGGCATATTCCAATCCTGGTCTGTTGCCATGGTAATGATCAATCTGTGTCTGATTTCCGCCGTTATGGCCCTGGGAGTAAATATCCAATGGGGCTATGCGGGATTGTTCAGTGCGGGCACTGTGGGATTCGTGGCATTGGGGGGCTTGGCCGGAGTGTTGATCTCAGAAGCCCCAATTCCAGAAGCCTGGGATGTTGGTGGCGCTGGCCTTATTTATTCCGTTGCGGTTCTTGCGGCACTTATTGCTGCTGTCTTGATCATTCTGACAGTGATGAAACCAGGGACTGTGCGCCGTATCGTGCTGACCTTCGTCATTTTGGGCGGGTATTTCACGGTCCGGTATTTCTTCGATCCGGCGACGGAGGCGATTGAGGGGGTTAATCCTGCGGGACAAGGCTTCCTGGGTGGGCTGGGCTTGCCCATCCTGATCTCCTGGCCCGTTGGTGGCCTTCTGGCGGCTTTGGTTGCCTGGGGCATTGGCAAGGTCGCGCTGGGACTGCGCTCTGACTATCTTGCCATTGCGACGCTGGGAATAGCGGAAATCGTGATTGCGGTGATTAAGAATGAAGATTGGCTGGCTCGAGGGGTTAAGAATGTCAGCGGCTTGGCCCGGCCGATGCCAAAGGAAATCGTGCTACAGGAATCGCCAACCTTCATCGGCTGGGTGGAATGGTTGCATTCCGGAGCTTTGAGCACTGTCGCAGGTGACGAGCGTATTCAAATGCTGCGGGATTATGCGCAACAGGATGCAGGCCTGTTTGTGAAGCTGATTTATATGCTGCTGTTTACCATCGTACTGTTGATCTTGTTCGCTCTGGCGCAACGGGCCCTGAACTCACCCTGGGGTCGGATGATGCGGGCGATCCGCGATAACGAGGTCGCCGCAGAGGCGATGGGCAAGAATGTCACCAAACGGCATTTGCAGACCTTTATCCTGGGCTCTGCCGTTGTGGGGATTGCCGGTGCGATGCTGACCACTTTGGACGGCCAGTTTACACCCAGCACCTATAACCCTTTGCGGTTCACATTCCTGGTTTGGGTCATGGTGATTGTCGGTGGATCTGGTAATAATCATGGGTCAGTGATTGGTGGCTTCTTGATCTGGTTTGTTTGGGTGCAGGCGGAACCGGCTGGCATTTTCATGATGGATATGCTGACCTTCTTCATGGCACCGGACAATCCAGTCCGCCTGCATTTACT
Source organism: Alphaproteobacteria bacterium (assembly GCA_029212835.1). Classification (GTDB taxonomy): domain Bacteria; phylum Pseudomonadota; class Alphaproteobacteria; order UBA8366; family Aestuariispiraceae; genus Pacificispira. The sequence continues at coordinate 12,835 of JARGPE010000031.1, forward strand.
GGATGCTGCGGCGCAGATGCGTCCGCTCCTTATGGGGCTTGTGCTGTTGCTCGCAATGCGGTTCAGTCCCAAGGGAATACTGCCTGAGCCCGTCAGAACTGTGCGATGAGGGCGTGGCGATACAGAGGGCGTTTAGGCCCCGAATAGAGATAATGGAAAGCTGCCTCATTGGGGGGTAGTGCATTATGGGAGTGGTATAAATGAAGAAACTTTTGCTTGCGACCAGTGTCCTGGCTCTGAGCGCGACCGGTCTCTCCGGCTCGGCCCAGGCCGAAGTGAAACTTGGTGTGATTTTGGGCTTCACCGGCCCAATCGAATCGATCACGCCGACCATGGCAGCCGCCGCGGAAATGGCAATGGACGAAGTCAGCACCAGCGGCAAACTGTTGGGTGGCGAGACCGTGACATCAGTTCGCGCGGACTCGACCTGCATCGATGCCGCGGCTGCAACAGCAGCGGCTGAACGCTTGGTGACGTCAGATAATGTGGCGGCTATCGTTGGCGCAGATTGCTCTGGTGTGACCGGCGCGATTGCAAACAACGTTGCTGTGCCTAAAGGCGTTGTTATGATTTCCCCCTCTGCAACGTCACCAGCCTTGTCGACGATTGAAGACAACGGATATTTTTTCCGCACGGCCCCATCTGATGCCCGCCAGGGTCAAGTTCTGGCCGACATGCTGAAGGACAAGGGCATCAAAGAAATCGCTGTTACCTATACCAATAACGATTACGGCAAAGGTTTGGCGGATTCGTTCCAGGCAGCTTTTGAAGCGGCTGGTGGTAAGGTTTCCATTTCCGTCCCACACGAAGACGGCAAGGGCGACTATTCTGCTGAAGTCGCAACGCTGGCCGCGACCGGTTCCAAGGAACTGGCCGTGTTTGGTTATGTCGATCAGGGCGGTCGGGGCATTATCCAAAGTGCATTGGATACTGGTGCTTTTGATAAATTCGTTCTGTGCGATGGTATGATTGGTGATGCCTTGTTGGAGGCTTTTGGATCTGCGTTGAATGGCACGATTGGTACCTTGCCGGGCAATGAAGGCGAAGGCGCGACCAAGTTCCTGGAATTGGCAAAATCCAAAGGAATTGACGGCAGTGGCGCATTTGCACCGGAAAGCTATGATGCAGCAGCCTTGCTGATGCTGGCGATGGAAGCGGCTGGTTCAACCGACCGTGCGGCCATTCAGGCAAAGGTTCTGGATGTTGCCAATGGCCCAGGCGAACCGATTATGCCGGGTGAATTGGGTAAGGCGCTGGAAATCATCGCCAAGGGTGGTGATGTTGACTATGTCGGTGCCACCGGCGTTGAGTTGATCGGACCTGGTGAGGCCGCCGGTTCCTATAAGGAGCTTTTGGTCGATGGTGGTAAATTCACCACCGTTCAGATTCGATAAGCCTTCTGTTTGAAAATTAGACTGGATTTAGGGAGCCCGATGCGCCACAGGTGTGTCGGGCTCTTTCCAATTTGTGTTAATGAGTTGTATTATTAGGGAAACAACTCATATGAACCCATGGTCCGATTTTAAACAGAAAGTGTTGGGGTTTCGTGACAGCTTGGTCGATAGAGTCAATTAATTGGTCCCAGTTTGATGCAAACTTGGTTGATCCGGTGTTAGTCCGCCTCGTTAAGGCTGCAGCCTTGGTTGAATATAACGGGGCGACCTATACGGATTACCTGTGCAATGTTTTTGCCGGTGATGAGGATTTCCAGGCTAAGGCCAAAATATGGGGCCTTGAAGAAGTTCAGCACGGTCAAGCGCTTGCGCAATGGGCAAAATTGGCGGACCCGGACTTCGACTTTGAACATGCTTTTGATCGGTTCACTTCTGGCTATTCTGTGCCCGTCGATGTTGATGCCTCCGTAAGGGGCAGTCGGGCTGGGGAGTTGATTGCGCGCTGCATGGTGGAAACGGGGACATCATCCTTTTATACCGCCCTTGCCAAGGCCAGTAAGGAA
>JARGPE010000031.1:14833-25132 GCA_029212835.1 Alphaproteobacteria bacterium
CTGGCAGAGATCGCGCGGCACATCGCGGCGGATGAATTTCGCCATTATAAATTGTTCTACGATTCTCTGAAATTATATTTGGCGAAGGAACAGATGGGGCGTCTGGGACGTGCAAAGGCCGCGATTAGTCGCATTCGGGAATTGGATGACGACGAATTGGCCTATGCCTATTACGCATCCAATGTTTCGGAATCTGTTCCCTATGACCGCACCGCCTGCAGCAATGCCTATCTTGGTCGGATTTATCCGCATTATGATACGGAAATCATTAGGCGCAGCAATGCGATGATCCTAAAGGCGGTTGGGCTGACCCCGCATGGACGGCTGAACACTGTGCTGACAGCGGGTGCGTCTCGCTTTGTAAGTTATCGCGCCAATCGTCTGGCAGACGCAGCGTAAATATAGATATCTTGCTGGGGCGCTAATGGCTGGTTATCCCCGTCTATTGACGCTAGGGATAGGCAAGTCCTGATCTTTGAATAGTGCTTTGAGGCTTATGTGACGCGATTTGTATCGATCTGTCGCGCCGCGGGCGTGGCGCTTGGGATTTTCATCGTGGTATTGGGGGCACCCAATGCCGCGCAAGACGCCTATGCGCAGTCCTTCTCTTTTTCAGAAAAATTCTACCAGATTTCTTTCAAAGGTTTGGGGGACGATGAGGAAGGCCTGGAAGATGCCATGCGCGCCAGCAGCCTGTCCGTCCAGTTGCAGGGAGAAAAACCCCGCAGTCTGGCTGGTCTGCGCCGCCGGGCGGAACGGGATATTTCTGTTTTCGAACAAGTACTCCGCTCTTACGGATTCTATGATGGTACCGTCCGGTATGAAGTGATTGAGGCCCAAGAGAGTGACGAAAAACCTGATTTAGTATTCACCATCACGCGCGGAAATGTCTATTTGCTGGATGCCATCACGATTCAGGAAGATGGCACAGGCAAACCGCAGGAGGCTGATGATGCGCTGTTAAAGGTGCTAGGTTTGGAATTGGGTCAGGCTGCGACAGCGGATTCAATTATCAGCGCAGAAGATTATCTGGTGCGCCACTATCGCAGCACGGGTTATCCAACAGCGACCGCTGGGACCAGACGGACCACGATCAACCGCGAGACCTACACCATGTCAGTGCGCTTTGGCGTTGTGCCCGGACCAAAGGCCGTCTTCGGGGAATTGAAGATTGAGGGCCTGACAGATGTTGAAGAAAAGTTCGTTCGCCGCAACGTCACCTGGGTACCAGGATCATCGTATGACATTGGACAGGTTGAGGAAACACAGCGCAAACTGTCTCGCACCGGACTGTTCAACACGATCACTCTCGTGCCCTTGCCGATTTCAGATAATGCGGGGCAAAGCGAACCCGTGCCGGTGGATATCCAACTGACAGTCGCAGAGCGGGATCATCGCTCGATTGGCTTTGGTACTAGTTATTCAACCAGTATCGGGCCTGGTGTCAGTGCCTTTTGGGAGCATCGTAATCTGTTTTCAAATGGGGAGCGGTTCCGGGGAACGGTGTCCGCATCCCCCGTTGAACGCGGCGTGGATGGTACGTTTCGCAAGCCCTTGTATAAACGTGTTGATCAGGCGCTGGTTGCCGAAGGGGAACTGAAGGATATTACCAGCGACGCCTATGATGAAATTAGGTCATCTAGCTTTGTCGGGTTAGAACGGCGCTTGTCGCCAATTTGGACTGCGACGATCGGGCCAACCCTGGATATTATCCAGCAGACAGACCAGGGCGTGTCGGTCAGTGCGAAGAATGATCACTTCACCCTGTTGGGCATGCGCGGAAGTCTTCGTCGTGACACCACGGATAATCCGCTTGATCCCAGCGAGGGCAGCCGTCTGGAACTAGGCCTGTCGCCCTATACGGATCTTGGCAACAGCACCAATTTTGTCAGTTCTGCAATCACAGCCTCTCAATATTTGAAGATTGATGACAGTGGGGACTTCATTCTGGCAGGCCGTGTTCGGTTAGGGTCCATATTTGGCGCAGACCGGGAAAGCATTCCGGCTGGCAAACGACTCTATGCCGGTGGTGGCGGGTCCGTGCGCGGCTTTGGGTATCAGAAATTAGGCCCGTTGGATTCAGAACTGGATCCTATTGGTGGGCGATCCGTGGTTGAATTTGGCATTGAATTGCGCACCCGCCTGACCGAAACGATTGGTCTGGTGCCTTTTATTGAGGCCGGGAATGTCTATGAATCAACCGTTCCGGACATATCGGCCAATGAAATCCGGTGGAGTGGCGGGCTGGGCCTGCGATATTTCACAGCAATTGGCCCGGTTCGCCTTGATATTGCCACACCCTTCCGCAAACGTCCCAATGTCGACGATTCTTATCAGCTTTATGTCAGTTTAGGACAAGCCTTCTGAATGCAAACCGATACGCGTGAGTCAGACTCCGTAGGCCTTCGACCGAAACGACGTCTCCTCAAGTCAGTATTGGGCGTGTTCGGTGCAGCAGTTCTATGTCTGGGGGTTGCTACTACTTGGCTAACAGCAACCGACTCTGGTCTTAAAACGCTGGTTAATTGGGGTCAGGGACTCGTCGCGACAGCGCTGGGTGGCACACTGGATGTGTCGGGGGTTTCTGGGTCGTTGTGGCGTGACCTTCGAATCAACTCCTTTGCGATGTCGATACCCGATGCGGGCGTGGATGTGTCGGCTCAGGATTTCCGACTGCGTTGGCGACCGATGAAACTGTTAGGTGGAACGGTGCGGGTTGATGATATCGGCGCGACGGACATTCGTGTCGCTCTGTTGCCCACAGCGGCATCAGAACCAATTGCTGAGGATACAGGACCATTTGAGATTCCTACGCTGCCTGTGCGTCTGGATGTTAGAAAAATTGACTTCCCGAAAGTCACGGTATCGCTGGACCCTCAAACAACCTATGTCGCCAGTTTGCAAAGCACCCTGGAAAGCCAGGAAGATGGCACCTTGCTGGCGGATCTGACGATAGAGTCTCAGAAAGACGGACAGCCCACTGATACGGTGAACGGATCTGCCCAGATTGGGACGGGAACGGATGCGCCATTCACAGTTTCTTTGACCGGTCATTTGCCCCCCGATGGGCTGGTTTGGAGTCTAACTGGGCTGGAGCCCGACTTGCGGCATCAGACTGAAGTCTCGCTGGATATCTCGGGCAATCTTGGGAATCTGGCTGGGACACTATCTATGACGGCGCAGGATTTTGTTTCTGTTGAGGCAAAACTTGGCGGTGACCTGGCTTCTGATCGTAAAGAAATAACCTTTGATGGCGTGGTCGATTTGATTTCCGGCGATGCCTTTGGTCTGCCCGTTGCTCTGAATGGGCCAAAAGACGTGCGCTTCAAGCTAGGGCTTGATCAAGAACGGACGCTTACCCTGGACACTGTTCATCTGGAGCAAAAGGATCTTATTCAGGCTGATGGTGCAGGCAGCCTATCTCTGGATACCGATGTTGTGGCGGGCAATCTATCACTTTCCCTGTCACCTCAGGCGGTTGCGATTATTGACCCTAACTTATCCTATCAATCCGCCAAGATTACCGCGACACTTTCTGGGACAGTATCAGAACCCTCATTGACTGCCCAAGCGGATCTGGGCGGCGTTTCAGGCTATGACATGGCCTTAGCCGATCTCGCGGCCCATCTGACCGTCAAAGGGGAAGAGGATGGGGCGCTAACCTTTGAAACTGATGTAACCGGGGCCGGTGTAAAATGGCCCAGTCCAGACCTGCAAGAATTGGTTGGGTCAGATGTAACCTTGCATTCTTCCGGAACCATCGCCCCTGATTTTGACCATATCGGACCTTTTGAGCTGACCATCGCGCCGTTGAATGTTGAGGCATCGGGATCGTTGGCCCTGGCATCAGATGGCGCGGTCACGGGCGAGCATCTGCGCATTCGCCTGGGGGAACTGGCAAAATTGTCCAGTGTCGCAGGTATCGATTTGAAGGGCGCAGTTGATATTGATCTGACTGGATTGGGTCTGACGTCTGAGGGTGGGATGTCGACACAGGTTAAGATCGCGGCCCAGGATCTATTTGTCATCGATACGGAGACGTCTGATCGTATCGGATCCGATGTGACCCTGACTGGAACCATCCGTCGGTCGGCAGAAGGTAGCACAACGCTGGACCTGGAGTCGCTGCGGGCAAAACCGGGTCAGGTTTCGGGCACAGTTTCTATGACTGCTGATATGGAGACGCTGGCAGGAACTCTGACAGGAACACTGGCCACGCAGACCCTGCCGCCAATTCAGGATCTGGAGTTTAAGTCTACCGAGCTGCCTTTCCGCATCGATTTGAAAGGGCCCGTTTCTGCACCACAAGTGATCCTTAATACGGAGCCTGTTGATCTGCGCTATCAGACCTATTCTGTCACCAATTCCGAACTGGCCGCGGATCTTAATTGGCGACAGACCGTCCCGGTGATTGATGTTTCGGCCAGGGCATCGGTGAATGCGGCACCGGTTACAGCAAAGGTGCAGGTCCTGGCAGAAGAATCGCAATTGCTGCTGCAGGATATTTCAGTCAATGGGCTGGATACGATCATGACTGGTTCCGTTGCCTTGCCGGGTTATGCCCTGCCTGCGACAGGCAGCGTGGCTGTTGATGCCACATCGATAGAACGCGCAGCCAGTTTTGCCGGGTTTCCCGGTCTGCAAGGTGTGCTGTCTGGAACCTTAAGCTTGTCGCAGTCACAGGGGAAGCAGTCGGCCCGGATTGACGCATCTTTGGATCGGTTCGCCGGGGCTGATGACAGTGTTGCCGGTGGCATTACCGCGCGTACCCTGAAAGTGACGGGAGAAGTAAAGGATGCGCTGGAGCTGTCTGGACTTCGCATCTCCCTGAAAGGGGAAACAGTCTCGGTCGCTTCGGTCACATTGGCGCAAGTCGATGCAGGGTTCTCCGGTAGTGTCGATGCAGGTGATGTAACCCTGTCTTTGAACGGGAAGGATGTTTCCAATCCCAATCGCCCACAGTCGATTTCCCTGACGGCAGCGGCTGGTTTCTCCACAAAGGCAGGCACGACAGAGGTCACGTTGGCATCCTTGTCCGGCCGTTATGCAGATATCCCCCTCGATTTGGTGGCACCAAGCCGGGTTGTACTGGATCAAGTTGGTCTGAAGGCTGTCAGTGCCTCTGTTGCCGTGGCGAAGGGACAGGCGGATATCGCCTATACCCGCAGCACCAAGGATTCCGCCCAAGCGAGAATAGAGATCTCGAAACTGCCGATCACCCCGTTTCTGGCCCTCCAGGGTGTGTCAGATGTGGCTGGGACCTTGGATGTTTCCTTAACAGCGCAAGAATCAGCCGAAGGGGTCACTGGGACGGGAAAAATTGATCTGTTGGACATCAAACTGGCAGCCTTGGATGAAGCAAAGGGTTTGGCGACCCATGTCAGCCTTACTCTAAACGAGGGTGTTCTCTCCGCCACGCTGACCGGGGACGGGCCTGGCTTTGAAAAGGCGAATATGTCGGGTGAACTGCCCGTTGTGATTACATTGGCTCAGCCTGGCTTTGCTTTGAAGACCGACGCACCTGTGAAGGCGCGTGCGGAGGTAATGGCGGATTTGGATAAATTGTGGCCATTACTGCCCTTGCCGGAACATGCTGTAACAGGGGAGGTTGGCGTTGAAGCCCGAATCGCAGGAACACTGGATGCGCCCCGCATAACGGGAACGGCCAATCTGACCGATGTGGCCTATGAGAATATCGATTTGGGAACCATTGTTCGGCATGTAACGGGCCGGGTCCGCTTCGAAGATCGGCGCATTGTGGTTGAGTCCCTGACGGGTGAAGATCCTGCCGGGTCACAGTTCAATGTCGCAGGTCAGGGTGAATTGGCGGTTGATGCGGCTCAACTGTCTGCAACGGTGAAGGCACAGAACTTCCAGGTAATCCAGAACGATGCCATGAAGATTTGGACGGATATCGATTTGTCGATACATCTGGCCGATCCTGACAGCCTGATTTCTGGCGCGGTGACTGTCCGAAAAGGGGAGATCAATCTGGCTGTTGCCCTGCCGCCCAGCATTCCGACTTTGGATGTGCAGGAGGCTGGGGGTTCCGATGCTGATAAAAAAGAACAAAGCACAGGACCGGCAATTAATCTGGATATTCAAATTGATCTACCGGGACAGGTCTTCGTTCGGGGGCGCGGCCTGGATTCAGAATGGCAAGGGAATTTGAAAGTTGAAGGCAACACGGCGACTCCGAAAATATCGGGGCTTTTAACAGCCAAACGTGGGAAATTTGATGTCATTGGGAAAAGTTTCGCCCTTGAGAATTCGACCATTCGCTTTCTAGCGGGCGACCGCGTTGACCCGATCTTGGGCATTCGGGGGGTCTATGAGGCCGACGATCTGACCGTTATTGCCCGTTTGGCCGGTCCCGCCAGCAAGCCGGAGGTTATCTTGGAATCTCAACCTTCGTTACCAGAGGATGAGATTCTAAGTCGTGTTCTTTTCGGGAAGACCAAAGGTAAGCTCAGTGCCGCCGAGGCCGTGCAACTCGCCGCCTCTGTTTCAGAACTTTCGGGCGGTGGATCTGGCCTGGATATTCTGGGCAGTCTGCGCCAATTCGTTGGGGTCGATGTGTTGGAGGTCGGCGCTGGCGATGGCGGGGCTGAGGTGAAGGCCGGGAAGTATATCGCCGATGGTGTCTATGTCGGGGCAAAACAGGGCTCTACGCCAGGCTCCAGCAGTGTGGAGGTGGAAGTTGAGGTCACCCCGAATATCTCCGTGAATACCGAAAGCGGGCAGACCGACAGCAGCGTTGGCGTGGAATTCAAATGGGACTATTGATCCGCTGTTACAGCGTCATGCGATAGCGGACGTGACCGTCTTCACCGCCAGTTAATGCATCGTAAAGCTTGCGGGCTGTGGTGTTGCCTACATTCGTGTTCCAATACAATCGCTCACAGCCAGCCTGTTGGGCTGCCTGCTTCACGGCCATGATCAGCGAGCGGCCTACGCCTAGGCCACGGGACTTCTCCGAAACATACAGGTCTTCCAGATAACAATCCCCGACATCGATCCAGGTGCTGGGATGCATCAGATAAGTGACGATGCCCAAGGCTGTGCCATCCGCATTGCGCGCGATAAAGCTGTTGACCGTATGGTCTGGGTCCAAAATGCGCCGCCAGGTCAGCGCTGTCTGCGCCTCTGGCACGCTAGCCTTATAGAAATCACAATAGGCCAGCCAAAGACCCTGCCAATCTGTCCAGTCCGACTGTTGGACTGGGGAAACTTTAATCGTCATAAACCACCTCTAGGCGCAGGTCCGGGCGGGCATGCCAGTCCCAGAACAGGTTTTTAATCTTAAGTGTCAGGGGCCCGGGGGCATCATTGCCATAAATCCGCTCGTCCAGCCGCCGGATCGGCATGATCCCTCCTGCAGTTGTGCAGGCAAAGGCTTCCTCTGCGTCCTTGAACTCTTCGATGGAGATCGGGCGAATTTCGCACGGCAGGTTCAACGCGTTACACAGTTCCAGAACGGTCCTCCGGGTGATCCCCTCCAACGCGCCGCGATTGGGGGTAACAACAGTGCCGTTGATGATTGCAAAGACGTTAAAGCCGGGCCCTTCACAGATATATCCCGCCGCATCGGCTAACAGGGCATTGTCCGCCCCGGCATCCTCTGCCTCAAACAAGCCATAGGTCATATCGCCCCAATGGTAATTCTTCACTGTCGGGTCGACAGATTCCGGGGGAATGCGGATGGATTTGGGGACAATCAGATGAGCCCCGCGTTGGATCACGTCTTCTGGAAAGACCCAGACCCACGGTCTGGCATAGGCGATGAATTTATTCTCACAGGCGCTGGGCAGTCGCGTGGGACGCACAGGTGTTCCGCGCAGGCACACCATCGCAACATAGGATTTCCGCAAGCCAGACCGCCGAACGCAGTCGATCAAGATCTGACGCATCTCATCGCGGGTCTGTGGCACAGACATGCGCAGCGCTGCCATAGAGGCGGCAAAACGGTCCAGGTGATCCTCCAATCGGAAGAAGGCCCCATCCCAGACAGAGACAACATCATAAGTTGCGTCAGATCGGACCAAGCCCCAATCACCCACACCAATTTTAGCATCGCTGAGCGGTATGAACTCTCCATCCATCCATGCAATGCCGTCAGAAGGCGTCGGTAAACGGCTCATTGTGCCTCCCCGGCTTACGCGAATGCGTCTTCCCAACTGCCTTGGGTGGAAGCTTTTGAGTATTCCGTTGCGCGGTTTTCGAAGAAGTTAGCGTGTTCAACGCCATTCAACATTTCATCCATCCAACGCAGTGGGTTCTTGGCTGATTTGTACATAGGCTGCAGGCCCAATTGGGTCAGGCGCCGATCCGCGATATAGCGGATATATTCCTTCACTTCGGCGCCATTCAATCCCTCGACTGCCCCCATTTCAAACGCCAGATCGATAAAGGCATCTTCGTGACTGATGATGGTGTCACAGGCAGTATAGAGGTCTTTTTGAAGCTGTTCGGTCCAGACTTCCGGGTTTTCCGAAACGAAGGTTTTGAACAGTTTGATGATGGAGGCTGTATGCAGCGATTCATCGCGTACGGACCAACTGACGATCTGTCCCATCCCCTTCATCTTGTTGTGGCGGGGGAAGTTCATCAGCATCGCGAAGCTGGCAAAGAGCTGCAGACCTTCTGTAAAGGCCCCAAATACGGCAAGAGTCTTGGCGATGTCTTCTTTTGTGCTGACGCCCCAGACCTGCATATAGTCGTATTTGTCCTTCATTTCCTTGTATTTAAGGAATGCCGTATATTCCACTTCCGGCATGCCGATCGTGTCTAGAAGATGGCTGTAGGCGGCGACATGGACGGTTTCGATATTAGAGAAAGCCGACAGCATCATCTGGATTTCAGTGGGCTGAAACACCTGGGAATAATGCTTCATATAGCAATTGTTGACCTCAACATCCGCCTGGGTGAAGAAGCGGAAAATCTGGGTCAGCAGATTGCGCTCCCCTTCGTTCAAGGTACGGTGCCAGTCTTTTACGTCGTCGGCCAGGGGCACTTCTTCTGGCAGCCAATGTATGCGCTGCTGCGTCAACCAAGCTTCGTATGCCCAAGGATAATTGAAGGGTTTGTAGACAGGGCTGGCGTTGAGAAGGGACATGGTCGGCCTTTGCAAAATGCTGGAGGTTTAATCTACGCCAAGGATAGTATATATGGTGTGGATGGCAAGTCATTAATCTATATATTGTGGTTTATCCCCAGCTTTTCCCCAGGCTTGTCCACCGAAATCGGTAGCACCTGTTGTTATTCTGGCTGGATGCCGTGTTTTGTGCGCGTTGACCAGTCAATCGCGACATCAATAAAGCTTTTAACCAGGCGCAGGTCGTTCTTGTCCCGAGAGGTGACAAGGCAAGTGTCAAAGCTTTCATCAAATTCTAGAATGGGCAGGGCCGTGAGACTGGAGGACGGAAACTGTCCCTCCGAGAGCATCAATCCAATGCCGACACCATGCAGCACAGCTTCCTTAACCACAGGGAAGGTAGCTGTCTTTATAAGCCTGGGGAAGCTGTACCCAAGTTTCATTGATTTCTGGTGCAGTAGGATTTGGGTCAGGGAGCCATCTTCCGGCACAATGACGGTTTCGTTCTGCAACTCTTTCAGACTGACCATGTCGCGATCGGCCAGTGGGTGATCCTTTCGCATGAACGCGCGATAGCAGGTTTTTTCAAGGAAATGGACGTAAAGGTCCGTATTGGCATCGGGCATTACAATAACCGCGATATCAACCTCCCGGTCTTTCAATTGCTTCATTGCCTTTTTCCAACTGACCAGGGCGAATTCAATTCTGACATTTGGGTATAGCTCCCCATACCGCGCAATTGCGGGCAGGGCAGGGCGTGGAGCATTGGCGATGATGCGCAGATAGCCTGATTTGATGCTGGAATAGTCGCCGATCCGCTCTTCAATGCGTTGTTCGATCGTGCGCAACCGGTCGGACAGATCAAAAAGCTCCCGTGCGGGGGCCGTCATTTCCAACCCTTCCCGCCGCCGAAGGAACAGTTGTGTGCCAATAAGGTTTTCCAGATTGGCGATGTGCTGTGTCACGGATGATTGGGTCACGCCTAAAATAGCTGCTGCTTTGGTAAAACTTTTTTCCCGTGCGACATGCGTGAAGGCTGTGATCTGCGCCGGGGTTGCCTTGTTTTCCGCCATTTTCCGATGAAATCCACTGTCGTTAATCCAGGCTGGGACTATGACAGACATTAGCTGCACTAATATTACGTCATCTTAGTGTCAAGGAGACCTGATAAGCATGCGCCCAGACAGATCCGGTGGACAAAGGAC
>JARGPE010000032.1:0-20805 GCA_029212835.1 Alphaproteobacteria bacterium
CCGAATTGATGCGTTGTTTGGCGGGCATTTCAATCGCAGCCGCACGCACAAAACCATCCACTGCCCCATTGACCATAGACGCCGAACTGCCATAGCGGATAGGGTCCTTGCTCAAGATCCCGGTGGTCAGGGTGAAAGACGCCGTGTCACTGACATAATGTCGCCCGATCAGCACCAGATTGACCTGGCCCATCAGCTTGTTGTCGATGCCGATGCGGTATTTTTCTTCATCCATCTCGGCGAAGTCACCAAAATGAACACTGCCCACAGCAGACACAACCGCATCCACGGTCCCCAGTTTTTTATAGGCGGCCTCAATACTGACTGGATCGCCGATATCGATTTGGATGTCCGACCCGCTGCGGGATGCCCGAATGATTTCGTGGCGAGCTCCCAATTCCTCTGCTGCAGCCTTTCCTAACGTGCCAGAAGCACCGACGAGTAAAATCTTCATAATGTCTGTATCCTTTCAATTCGTGTTTCGTAGCGGATATATGGTCATGAAGTGCTTTGTCTGATAAGTAAGCATATTCAAAACTTATTGTTTAATGGTGTGAACAGTGACTCAGTATGTTATGGAAATGATGAGCTTCGCCTCTGTCGCAGAACAGGGTGGATTCACTGCAGCCGCTCGCAAATTGAACCTATCAAAAGGGCTAATCAGCCAGCATGTGAAACGGCTGGAGGAGGCTTTGGGGGCGCAATTGCTGTTTCGCTCCACCCGCCGCATTGAGTTAACCGAGGCTGGGACACGGTTCCTGCCCTATTGCCAGCGCATCATCGGCACAGTGCAAACTGCGTTTGAAGACGTTTCCGCTCTCCATACGCGACCAGAGGGTATAGTACGCATGACCGTTCCCGTCTCATTCGGAGAGGTTTTTCTGCATGAAATCTTAACCCAGTTCCAGGCAATTCATCCCGGCATCACCATTGAGTTGGAGATGGAAAACAAGTTCCAGGATATGAAATCTGCCAAGCTGGATATCGCCATCCGAAAGGGCCTGACCGAAGACCCCGATCAGGTCGCGCTGCCCATTGGGGATTTTTCGGAACATATCTGCGCCGCCCCACGATACTGGGAAACCCACTCAAAACCCAACACGCCCGCCGAGTTGGTGGATCATCCCTGTATTGTGAATTTTCACCTGCACAAACAGGGGGAGTGGATTTTTTACGCCAATACAGACCCCATTACCGTAAGGGTCAACGGTCCGATCCGCCTGAACCATTACCCTCTGATCCGCGATGCTGCGATATCTGGTTTGGGCGTCGCGTTGCTGCCACGTTATATTCTTGAACCAGAACTGCAAAAGGGGCGGCTGGAACTGGCCCTAACAGATTACAAAACGCCAACCAGCCCGATTTACATCGTCTATCCCTATCAGGGTCATTTGCCGCTGAAGAATCGACTTTTGATCGACTTCATCCGGGACTGGTTTCAATCCCGCCCGACACTGCTCGCGCCAATGGCAAGCCTGCCTTAAACGTTAAAACGGAAGTGAAAAACGTCGCCATCATTGACCAGATAGTCGCGACCTTCCAGGCGCAATTTGCCGGTTTCCTTTGCGCCCTGCTCCCCACCCACAGCGATATAATCGTCATAGGCGATGGTTTCGGCGGCAATGAAGCCCCGTTCGAAATCCGTATGGATGGCCCCGGCGGCCTGCGGCCCCTTGGCACCCCGGAAAACGGTCCAGGCACGGGCTTCTTTCGGACCGATGGTGAAGAACGTAATCTGATCCAACAGAGCATAACCGGCGCGAATAACCTGGGTCAGGCCGGTTTCTTCCAGGCCCAATGACTCCAGAAATTCCTGGCGTTCCTCGTCGGTTTCCAACTGTGCGACTTCCGCTTCAATCGCTGCAGAAATCACGACAGCCTGGGCCTTTTCGGCCGCCGCTTTCTCAAAGACCTTTGCGGAATGCGCATTGCCCGTGGCGGCGTTCTCTTCTTCCACATTGCAGATATAGACAACAGGCTTAGAGGTGATCAGGTTTAGACGTTTGAACAGAACAACCTCTTCCTTGCTCAATTCCACCAACCGCGCGGGCTTACCTTCGCGCAGCAATTCCAATGCCTTGGACATCAGATCGACATCCGCCTTTGCATCCTTGTCGCCAGACTTTGCCTTCTTTTCCAGCGGCACAATGCGGCGCTCCAGGCTTTCCATATCTGACAGCATCAATTCGGTCTCGACGATTTCAGCATCGCGAATTGGATCAACGGAACCTTCAACATGGGTGACATCGCCACCATCGAAACAGCGCAGAACGTGACAGATCGCATCGACTTCCCGAATTGTGCCCAGAAATTTATTGCCCAGGCCTTCCCCTTTGGAGGCACCTTTTACCAATCCGGCAATGTCCACGAATTCTAATTGCGTCGGGATAATTTTGGCGGATTTGGCGATTTCCGCCAATTTCATCAGGCGGGGGTCTGGAACGGCAACGCGGCCCACATTGGGCTCAATCGTGCAGAACGGAAAGTTGGCTGCCTGAGCCGCCTGAGTCTGGGTCAAGGCGTTGAACAGAGTGGATTTCCCAACATTTGGAAGCCCGACGATACCGCAATTAAAACCCATGACAGGGACGCTCCTTCAAAATAAAGACAATCAGTTTTTCTTCGCATCACTGGATAACCAGCGCTTCATTTGTGCTGCCAGGCCGCCCAATGTGTCCGACTTCGGCTCGACCTTTGAGGGCACCGTATCCACCGGGGTCACGTCTTTTACCCCATCTTTTACCGGGGCTTTCGCCGAAGATTGAACCGAGGCTGATTTGGCAGGCTTCTTCTCCGGCGACGGATTCATATCCATCGCCAGCTTTGACATGAAATCGGAGGGTTTGCCCAAAGCCAACAGGTCAAACCGATCTGATATCCCTTCCAGCAGGCGCTGAAAATCGGGCTTCTCCCCTTTGGCGAAGTCAGACAGAACGTGACCGATGACCTTGGCCTTATCACCGGGGTGACCAATACCGATCCGCACCCGCCAGTAATCCACCCCGATATGGGCATCAATGGATTTCAGACCGTTATGTCCCCCATTGCCTCCGCCCTGTTTCATTTTGATCTTGGTTGGAGCCAGATCCAGTTCATCATAGATGACCGTAACATCAGCGGGGTGCAGCTTGAAGAACCGCATGGCCTCGCCCACAGCACGCCCACTTTCATTCATGAATGTTGCGGGTTTCAGGATCAGAACCTTTTCACCGGCGCATTCACCCTCAGAGACAAGGCCCTGAAACCGGCTACGCCACGCGCTAAAGGAATGGCGGCGGACAATCTCGTCCACCGCCATAAACCCAACATTGTGACGATTCCCCTCGTATTTTGGTCCGGGATTACCGAGCCCTACAACGAGTCGCATGGGACGCCACCTTTCTGCTCAAAGGGCAGGAGGATTACTCTTCCGACTCTTCTTTAGAGTCGTCTTCACCCTCTTCTTCACCCTCAACAGCTTCTTCGTCTTCGTCTTCGTCCACAGCTTCAGAGATCACCGGATCAACGATAGACGCGACAACGAAATCGCGGTCATGGATAACAGGTTCGGTGCCTTCCGGCAGTTGAACCATGGAAATGCGGATCGTCGCTCCGATTTCGTAACCGGACAAATCGCAGACCACTGCATGGGGAATGTCTTCCACCGGGCACAGCAATTCGACTTCGTCACGCTGAACCGTCAGAACACCGCCAGCATCAATACCTGGGCACTTATCTTCATTGATGAAGTGAACCGGAATGTTGACGTTGATTTTCGAACCCTTTTTCAAGCGCATGAAATCAATGTGCAACGGCGCATCAGACACCGGGTGGAACTGCACATCACGCGGCAGTGCCTTTTCCTTCGTCCCGCCTTCAACTTCGATCGTGTAAATCGTGTTGAACAGCGCGCCGATATGAAGCTGCTTCATGATCAGGCGTGGGTCCATGCTGATTGTTTGGGGCTCTTTGCTGTCGCCATAAATGACGCCAGGGACCAGTCCTTCACGACGGACTGCGCGGGCTGCCCCCTTACCTGCCCGATCCCGCAATTTTGCGGTTAAGATTGCTTCTTCAGCCATCTTTTTTCTCCTTAAATAGAATACTCTCCACCGGGACGACCTCGCCCCGGCGACCGACCTCCAGGGGTGTCGGCTGGGGTCCCTGCAGGACCAAAGGTTCCAAAGTCGACGCCAATACTGATGGTGTCGACCCCGAAAAGCGGCGTCTTGTACACTTAATCGAACAGGCTGGAAACCGATTTTTCTTCGTAAATTCGTTTGATAGCCTCGGCCAACAGCGGTGCGATGGTGACTTGGCGAACATTATGGCTGACCCGAACAGCCTCTGTCGCCTGAATCGAATCCGTAATCACCAACTGCTCCATGGGAGAAGCCGCGACCCGCGCAACCGCCCCCCCAGACAGAACACCATGAGTCACAACCCCATGCACGGAGGTCGCCCCGGCATCCATCAACGCCTGGGCGGCATTGCACAAGGTGCCAGCGGAATCGACAATATCATCGATCAGAATACAGGTCCGCCCGCGAGGCTCTCCAATGATATTCATCACTTCGGAGACACCGGCCTTTTCACGACGCTTGTCAATGATCGCCAGATCGCATTCCAGGCGTTTGGCCAGCGCGCGCGCGCGCACCACGCCACCAACATCGGGGGAGACAACCATTAACTCGCCCTTGCCCTTCAGCGTTTCGGTCAGGTCCTTATGCAGAACCGGCAGGGCAAAGAGATTGTCGGTCGGGACTTCAAAGAAGCCCTGGATCTGACCGGCGTGCAAATCCAGGGTCAAAACCCGGTTCGCGCCCGCCGTTTCGATCAGGTTGGCGACCAGCTTTGCAGAGATTGGCGTGCGCGGGCCGGTCTTACGATCCTGCCTTGCATAGCCATAATAGGGGATGACCGCTGTGACCCGTCGGGCCGATCCGCGCCGCAAGGCGTCGATCATGACCAGCAGTTCCATCAGGTTATCGTTGGTTGGATAATTCGTCGATTGAATGACAAAGACATCTTCCCCCCGGACATTTTCCAAAATCTCCACGAAGATTTCCATATCGGAAAACCGTCGAATTGAAGCTTTGGTGAGAGGAACATTCAGATAAGCAGTGATCGCCTCGGCAAGCGGCTTGTTTGAATTGCCGGCGAGAATCTTCATGAGATGGCATTTCCCTGGCGCGCTAAGAGGAGCTTTGTCTCGCTGGACTAGGCTTTCCCTCACTCTCAAAATGAATCACCGAATGCAAAACCCGCTGTCTTTCTTAAAACTCCCCCGCAGAGAAAGCCCCCGTTGAGAAAGACATTATCAGATGTCACATTCGGTTACGCGGGATGGGTATACCAAGGGGTATCGGCCCTGTAAATGACCTCCGCAAAGATTACCGTGCTCGGGGATGCGCCTTGGCGTATTCCGCCATCAAACGGGCGGTATCAACCTCGGTATACCGCTGTGTCGTGCTCAAAGAAGCATGACCTAGAAGTTCCTGAATGGCGCGCAAATCCCCGCCTGCAGAAAGAAGATGTGTGGCAAAGCTGTGCCGCAGGGCATGCGGCGTTGCCGTATCGGGCAGGCCTAATGCCACACGCAACAAACGGATCGGCTTGCGCGCGGAATCCTGGTTCAGTACATCGCCCCGCACACCCCGAAACAGTGGACCATCCGGATCACCCGCATAGGGGCTGATCGCCAGATAGTCCGCAATTGCGCTGCGCACAACGGGCAGAACCGGCACAAAGCGTTCCTTGTTCCCCTTCCCCAGGACCTTCATCGAATCGGATGTCGGTGCATCCCGCTCTCTCAGGGACAAGGCTTCTGCGATGCGCAATCCACAGCCATAGAGTAGAGTCAGCAGGGCGATATTTCGTTTCGCCAACCAGGGTTGATTTTCAAAATCACCAGCTGATTCCAACAACAGTTCAGCATCTGGAACAGTCAAAGGCTTTGGGATTGAATGCGGCAGCTTAGGGGATTTGATCAGACTGATCCGATCGTTTTCCACCAGTTTCCGCTTGCGTAGATAATTAAAGAAACTGCGCAAGGCCGAGAGTTTACGGGCCCTGGACACATCCTTGATCTCCGCCCGAGCCAAAGACGTCAGCCAAGCCCGGAAGTCCATCAACTGTAGTCCAGAGAGGTCATCCAGGCTGGGCGGCCCGCCCAAGTGATCCGACATAAATACCAGAAAATCAGACAGGTCCCGATGATAGGCGATCACCGTTTTAGGGCTGTAGCGCTTTTCATCCGCCAACCAATCCAGGAAGGCACGAAAGGCTGTTGCCACCGCGCCATCGCCTGAAATCGGATGATTGGACAGGTCAAAACGATCCTCTGACATGACCTCACCAGGTTTCATGGGGACCGACAGCCCCCTTATTCCGGTAAGTCTAGCCAGATTCTAACCAATTGCGCCAGAACCGCTGACAGGAAGCAAATCAGCTCTGTGGCCTGACCAGGATGGAATTTCTCCGGATCACGATGGCCAAAGGCCAGCATCGCCGCTGGCGACTTAGAGGAAATCTGCAATCGAACCAAAGCATCGCTTTGCACCAAAGGGGCTGCCCCGTCGAACAGGTCCGGATCTCCCGAAATATTAGCCCGCAACAGCATTTCCTTATCCGGTCCCATCAGGCGATTGACGAAACCCGGCGGCACCAGCGTGACGCTGCGCACTGGGAAATCCTCTGCATTCTCAGATTCAACGGCCAGCGCAACCACATCCATATCCAGCACCACGGCAACATCAGTCTGGATAAGATTGATAAGCTGTTCGAAGGAATTGGCCGCCAGCAGGCGCAGGACACATTCATGCACCCGCGCCTGGCTGTTCAGATTCTCCCTGCTGGTATCGATCAGTTCCCGCGCAACATCAGTCGTTTCCTCAATCCGGTCCCGCAGACGGCGGATCATGGCATTCTGAAAATCAGAAACGCCCTTTCCAACCGCCCGTGTCGGCGGGTCCAGTTCGGACATCAGGTCGGGATGTTCATTCAAAAACCCTGGGTTTTCGCGCAGGAAGGACACGACATCCTTTGCTTCAATCGACGCCGAAACGGGCTGACTGCCGGGAGACGCTTTCATATCTTTAGACCTCCTGCGACAAACGGCCCTGCATGATCAGGGCCTGGATAAAACCTACAAAATGCTCTGGCCGGTTGCTGCCCAGTCTTTCATAAAGCCATCCAGCCCCTTGTCGGTCAGCGGATGGCCAAACAATTGACGCAGCACTTTTGGTGGCAAGGTTGCAACGCCAGCCCCCATCTTGGCGGCCTGAACCACATGAACGGGATGGCGAATCGAGGCGACCAAAACTTCGGTGGCAAAATCGTAATTCTCATAGATCGTGACCACATCGGCGATCAGGTCCATACCGTCCTGACCAATATCGTCCAAACGGCCAACGAAGGGGGAGATAAATGTCGCCCCGGCCTTTGCTGCCAACAACGCCTGAGCTGCGGAGAAACACAGCGTGACATTGACCATAATGCCATCATCGCTCAACGCCTTACAGGTCTTCAACCCTGCCTCTGTCAAAGGCACCTTGACCGCGATGTTATCAGCGATCTTGGACAACTTGCGGCCTTCCTTCAGCATGGTTTCGAAATCCAGCGCCACGCATTCCGCGGAGACAGGACCATCGACGACCTCACAGATTTCCGCTACCACTTCCAGGAAATTGCGCCCACTTTTGGCGATCAGGGACGGGTTGGTTGTCACCCCATCCACCAAGCCTGTTGAGGCCAAATCGCGAATCTCTTCAATGTCTGCCGTATCGATGAAAAATTTCATGCTCGCCTCGCTCCGATCCCACCGCCTGCTGCCCGATCTGTCGGGGCGGCGATGGAGCCCTATATCTGTGGGGATGATGCCCCGATTCGCGGATGTAAACCGCTTTCCTAAGCGTGGTGGATCAGACACCCGTCGTTTAAAGGACAGTGGAGTATGAGCCGAAACACGCTGCCTGAAACCCAGTCTTTGTTCCCTCCCGCCCGCCGGGTCAAGGTCCTATTGCCGCTGCCATTGGCAGGCGGCTATGACTATGGCGTTCCAGACGGGATGTCTGTGGACTTCGGTGACTTTGTGGAGGTTCCTTTAGGCGGTCGCCGCGTGATCGGGATCGTCTGGGATGATCCACCCGATCCAGACGGTGTGCCCGAATCGAAGCTGCGCCATATTGAGGCTGTGCTGCCCGTTCCCCCCCTGCCTGATGCATCCCGTCGATTTGTGGAGCGGATTGCGACCTATACTCTGGCCCCGCCGGGTAGCGTTCTGCGTATGGCAATGAGTTCGCCAAAATCATTGGAACCACCGCCCGTACGCACGGTCTATACCGCCGCAGATCCCGTTCCAGAGGACCTGCGCCTGACAGGAGCGCGACGGCGCGTTATGGAGGTTGCCCAGAACAGCCCGGCCTTGTCTGCCAGCGATTTAGCGCGGGAGGCAGGTGTAACCCCCGGCGTCATTCGCGGTCTGGCCGATGCGGGGGGGCTGCTGCCCTTGCGCCTGCCAGATCGGGAAGCGTTCGATACCCCTGACCCGAACAAGGTTGGCCCGGTTCTGTCACCCGATCAGACAAAAGCCGCCAACGCCCTATGCGAGGCTGTAAAGGCTGATAGATTTTCCGTCACCTTGCTGGATGGTATTACCGGCTCTGGCAAGACAGAGGTTTATTTTGAAGCCATTGCAACCGCTTTGGCAGCAGGTCAGGCCGTGCTGGTTCTGCTGCCTGAAATTGCCTTGTCTGCGCAATGGCTGGAGCGGTTTCAGGAACGGTTTGGGGTACGCCCGGCAGAATGGCATTCGGATCTGTCCCCCGGGACGCGCCGCCGCACCTGGCGCGCCGTGGCAGAGGGTCGGGTTCGGATCATGGTTGGCGCACGGTCCGCCCTGCATCTGCCCTTTCGCGATCTGGGCCTGATCATCGTGGATGAGGAGCATGACGGGTCCTTCAAGCAAGAAGAGGGCGTGATCTACCACGCGCGGGATATGGCTGTCCTGCGGGCGCAGATATTTGAATGCCCCATCATACTGGCCTCTGCCACGCCCAGCCTGGAAACCCTGGCCAATGTTGAGGCGGGCCGATATCAAAGCCTGCATCTGACCGACCGCCACGGCACCGCCAGCCTGCCCGATATTGAAATCATTGACCTGCGCAAGACACCGCCGCCACGCCAAAGATGGATTTCCCCACCACTGCAGGATGCGCTGGAGGAAACCCTGGCGCGGGGGGAGCAGGCACTACTGTTTTTGAATCGACGAGGTTACGCGCCGCTGACCCTGTGTCGGACCTGTGGACACCGGATAGAATGCCCGATGTGCGATGCCTGGTTGGTTGAACATCGCTTCGGTCGCCGACTGGAATGCCATCACTGTGGCTTTATGATGAAAACGCCAGAGATCTGTCCCTCCTGTGAGGATACCGGCAGTCTGGTCGCCTGTGGTCCTGGCGTGGAGCGCCTGTTTGAGGAGGCGAGCGCCCTGCTGCCAGAGGCCCGTATTGAGATCGTGACGTCTGACACATTACAAGGTCCGCTGGCTGCCGCTGCCTTTGTAGACCGGATCACCAGTGGCGAGATCAACCTGATCATCGGTACCCAGATCGTCGCCAAGGGTTATCACTTCCCGCTGCTGACTCTGGTTGGCGTGGTCGATGCGGATCTGGGTTTGGCAGGCGGGGATTTACGCGCAGCAGAGCGCACCTTTCAGATGTTAAGCCAGGTCGCCGGGCGGGCGGGCCGCGCGGGTCATGCCGGGCGCGTATTGCTGCAAACCGCCAATCCCACCGCATCGGTTCTGCAAGCCATCGCCCATAATGACCGGGATGGATTCTATGCCGCAGAGGCGGATATGCGCCGCCAACAAACCTGGCCCCCCTATGGTCGACTGGCCGCGTTAATCGTTTCAGGCGAGGATGAGGGACAAGTCGAGCGGGTCGCCGCCGATCTGGCCCGCGCCGCACCACAGGCAGAAGGCTTGCGCATTCTAGGCCCCGCTGCCCCGCCGCTGGCCCTGTTGCGCGGGCGCTATCGCCGTCGTCTCTTGATGAAAACCGACCGTAAAATCAGCATCCAAAAGGCCGTCAGTGACTGGCTGGGCCGGGTAAAGCCCCCCTCCTCCGTGCGCATCCAGGTCGATATTGATCCTTACAGTTTTATGTAAGTGTCTGAACATTCGCCGCTTATGATTGCGCGACTGTCCCAGTGGGGGTAGTAAGGCTTACTTACCATTTCGGGGAAGGAGCCGTCGGTTCCATGCTGTTTAACCTGCCCAATTTGTTGACCCTGTTTCGCATCGTGGCCATCGTGCCGATCGCAGGGTTGATCTATGTTGATGCCTATTGGGCTAACTGGACAGCCTTTGGCCTGTTTGCCGCCGCAGGTATCACCGATTTCTTTGATGGTTATCTGGCCCGCTCCACCGGTCAGGTATCGAAACTGGGTCGGTTTCTGGACCCGATTGCAGATAAGCTTTTGATTGCAGCCGTGATCTTCATGCTGGTTGCTTCCGGCGGTCTGTCGGGCTGGTCAATCCTGCCAGGGCTGATTATTCTGGTGCGGGAAATCACGGTATCGGGCCTGCGGGAATTTCTCGCAGAGCTGCGGGTCGGCATGCCGGTCTCCAGCCTGGCAAAATGGAAAACAACCATACAGATTTTTGCGCTGGGCTTTCTGATTGTCGGCACTGCCAGCCCGGCAATTATTCCAAGTATTCTGATCGGCGAAGTGCTGATCTGGCTTGCCGCTGCCTTAACCGTTGTGACCGGTTTTGACTATCTGCGCGCAGGCCTGAAACACATGACAGACTGACCAACAAGGGATGCACCTGAAATGCGTCTACTGGGCATTGCGGGCTATAGCGGCTCGGGCAAAACAACCTTGGTGACAAAATTAATCCCGGCGCTGACAGCCCGGGGTATTCGTGTTTCCACCATCAAACACGCGCATCACAATTTTGATGTCGATACGCCCGGCAAAGATTCCTACCAGCATCGCCATGCGGGCGCGACAGAGGTGTTGATTTCTTCTGCCAACCGCTGGGCCTTGATGCATGAACATCGCGGAGATGCGGAACCCAGTCTGGATGATCTGGTTGAGAACTTGAGTGATGTCGATCTGGTGTTGGTGGAGGGTTGGAAATTCGGCACCCATCCAAAATTGGAGGTACATCGAACCACGACCGGCAAACCCTTGTTGGCAGAGACTGATGAGCATGTGATCGCGATTGCGACGGACGCAGAAAGCCTACCGGCCCTCAATCGACCGGTTCTGTCCGTTGATGACATTCCTGGCATTACCGATTTTGTCATCAAGTTTATGCGCACCGGCATGGCGCAATAGAATTCCTCTTCCTGATTTTCAGGAAACAGGCCACCATGTGCCCCATTGGGAGGAAATCCAGCATGCTGAGAGCCAATTCAATTGGGACCAAAATCTACTCCATCGCACTGGGACTGGTGCTGTTGATGATCGTGGTCTCGTCCGCGTCAGTTTATATGGTCAGCCGAGTTCGAAATGAATTGGAACTACAATCGGCGATCTTCTTGCCGTTGAGCAATCATATTGCCGACATCGAATCCCAGGTTCTGGAAGGCGAGATTGTGATCGAACGACTGCGCATGGCGCTGGAGGATAATCGCGTTCATCTGGTGGCCAAGGATGTTCACAAGACTATTCGGGACGCGAGCATTGGCGTGTACGAACAGTTTAAGGCCGCCCGATCGATCCTGGACACCATAAATATGGACGACCTGACGAAAAGGACAGCGATTTCGGCCACCAAAGTATCTGCGGCACTGGCATCGGTTGAACAACAATACCGCGATTACGAGGCACAGATAAATAAACTGCTAGAAGCCCATGACGCCGGCAATTTCGCCAGCATGCCCTTGCTGGATCAAATGCTGACACAATCGGAAGCCAGAATTTATCGTGAATTAGATACCTTGCGTGGAGAGATGCAAAGTCATGTCGCCGCCGCGGTCGAACAGGTCGTTCGGTTGGACAATATTCTGGATATTCTGATGGTAACCCTGACTGCAATCGCGGCCTTGCTGGGTCTGGTCTTTGCCGCGATGGTCACACACCGGATTGTAACCCCAATGAAACGAAGGGTTAAACGGGGTTGGTGCGGGGTATCTGGATACGACCCTGGACGTCACGACACGCGACGAAACGGCAAGTCTGGCTATCGGCTTTAACGAAATGGTCGAAGGGCTTCGGGCCAAGGAACGCATAACCGACACTTTTGGGAAATATGTAGATTCGCGAGTCGTCGATGCCCTAATCAGCAATCCATCCATGACAAAACCTGGCGGGGATCGTCGTTATATGACGGTCTTGTTTGCCGATATGCGAGGATTTACCAGCCTGTCGGAGCGCCTGTCGCCGGATGCTTTGGTCACGCTGTTGAATGTGTATCTGGAAGATATGTCAGTCCCAATTCAGGAAACAGATGGTGTCATCGATAAATTCATCGGCGATGCGATCATGGCCTATTGGGGGCCTCCCTTTGTCGACGCGACCCATCAGGCCCAGAACGCCTGCACCGCTGCTCTACGCCAGTTGAACTTGATCGCCGCCTTCCAAAAGAAGGTGCCGGAAATTCTGGGGGTCAGAATAGATGGCGATCCAATCGACATCCATTCCGGGATTGCCAGCGGACCTGCCCTGGTTGGAACCGTCGGATCCGCCCATCATCGCAACTACACGATTATGGGGGATACAGTGAATCTGGCAGCGCGGATCGAGGGGGCCTGCAAGGCCTATGGCGTGCGCTTGTTAGTGGATGAGGCGACACGAAAAGACACGAAAGGCATATTATTTCGGGAAATTGACGCCTTGCGGGTAAAGGGACGAGGGGAACCGGTGAAGGTCTTCGAGGCCATGACCTTTGACCCGGCACCAGAGACAACACAACGTCTGGCGCGATCCTTTGAAAATGGCCTGTCGGCCTATCGCAAGGGCAGCCTGGCCGAAGCGGGCTCTGCCTTTCAGAAATGTCTGGAAATTGCCCCCAATGACGGTCCAGCACGCGTTTTTATGGACCGCCTGGAACGGCTCAATAAAACCCCACCACCAAGCGATTGGGAGGGGGTTTTTGAGTTGCAGGGCAAGTAGCCCGGTCTTGCGTTCCAAAACTAAGGGGTGGAATTCACAGCGCAAGCTGGCTAGGTCTAGTGTCTGTTCCGAAAATACAGGAAACGCTGGATGGCGCAGTTAACAGATGATTGTTTTGCCTTTGACGGCCCGCTGATCACGGCGGCGGCGGCGCTGGACCAGATTCTAACCAAGCTGGTGGCGGTCGCCCAACCTGAATCCTGCCCCGTATCCAGGGCATTAGGCAGGTTTTTAGCGCAGGACGTCATCGCCGCCCAACCAATCCCCCCCTATGCCAATTCCGCTGTAGACGGATTCGCGGTGTTTCATGCAGATTTAAGCGCCGAAAGCGATACCATCCTGCCCATCGGGGGTCGCGTTGCCGCTGGTCGCCCCCTACCCCGTCCCCAGAAGCGGGGCGAGGCTGTTCAGATTTTCACCGGCGCGCCTATGCCCAAGGGCGAAGATGGGATTGGCCCTGACACCGTGATGATGGTTGAAGATTGTGTAATCGCGCCAGATCGACAATCGGTCACCCTGAAGCCTGGCATTAAACAAGGGGCAAATTGCCGTCCAGCCGGTGACGATGTTACCGCTGGTACCGTCGTGCTGACCGCCGGGACGCGCCTGCGCCCGCCAGAGGTGGGCATGATCGCCGCCTGCGGTTTGTCAGAAATCCAAGTTTATGCCCCGCTTTCCGTTGCACTGTTTTCAACAGGGGATGAGGTTCACGAGCCTGGCACCCCCTTGCCTAACGGCGCTCTTTACGACTCAAATCGTTTCACGATTGGGGCTGCCCTACAGGCTCTTGGCTGTGTAGTAGACGATCTGGGCATTCTGCCAGATGACCCCGCCATAATCCGGCAAACTCTGAGCCAGGCGGCAACCGATCATACGGCCATTGTTACTACGGGCGGCATGTCGATGGGGGAAGAAGATCACGTCCGAGCCACTGTCGAATCGCTGGGCAGCCTGAACTTCTGGCGCGTGGCGATCAAACCAGGTCGCCCAATCGGTATGGGGTTGATCCACCGCGAGGACGGCCAGCGTTGCGCAGTGATCGGTCTGCCAGGAAACCCCGTCGCGGCCCTGACAACCTTTGCAACAATGGCGCGCCCAGTCTTGCTGACCCTGGCCGGAGCACGAAATACCAACCTGCCGAGGTTTCGCGTTAGTGCTGATTTCAGCTACAAGAAAAAAGCCGGGCGACGGGAATTTGTGCGTGTCCGACTGGATGGGACTGATCCGACCAATGGTCTGCCGCGGGCCATTAAACATGGCCGCAGTGGGGCTGGCGTCCTGTCCTCTTTGGTCGGGGCTGACGGATTTGTAGAATTACCGGAGGATGATACCCATCTAGACTCAGGTACGGTCGTTGATTTCTTGCCCTTTGCGGAGGTGTTTTAATGAAGGTTCTCTATTTTGCCTGGCTGCGCCAAAAAATTGGCACGGGAGAAGAACAGATAGACCCACCCGATACCGTTGCAACCGCCGGTCAATTGATTGACTGGCTGGTGACACGCGGCCCCGGCTATGCGACTGCTTTCAAGGATGCGCGCGCGGTTAAAATTGCTGTTAATCAGACATTTGGGGATCGGGAAACACCGATTGCGGCGAATGATGAAGTTGCCTTCTTCCCCCCCGTAACCGGTGGCTGAGACATGACCGTTCGGGTACAGGAAGAAGATTTTGATTTGGGAACTGAACTGGATGCTCTGACCCAGGGCAATACCAGCATTGGCGGTATGTGTAGCTTTGTCGGCCTTGTCCGCGATATGAATGAGGGATCAGGCGTTGGCGGGATGGTTTTGGAACATTACCCCGGCATGACAGAGAAAATGCTGGAAGAAATTGAGGCAGAGGCACATCGGCGTTGGTCCCTGCAGGCCAGTCTGATCATCCACCGCTATGGCCCCCTGGAGCCAGGCGATAGAATTGTTCTGGTGGCGGCGGCTAGCCCGCATCGCGAAGCTGCCTTTGAAGCCTGCCATTTCTTAATCGATTGGCTGAAAACAAAGGCCCCTTTCTGGAAGGCCGAACAATTGGACAGCGGCGAAACCCGTTGGGTCGAAGCCCGCGACGGGGATGAACAGGCAGCATCAAAATGGCGTTAGAAGAGGCAGAGCGGATGGAAACAGGACCCTTGGAAATCGTTCGGGCCGGCGAGAATGACGCGGACCTGGTTGCGATCATGGTGCACCGTCTGCTGCACGAAATTGGTGCCTGGCATGGCGCCCCCGATGATGAGCGGATTCATTCTGTTTGCCGACAATTGTTAGAGGAAGACAATCAATTCAGCGCGTTATTGGCGTTTGATACGCAACGCCGCCCCGTTGGCGTTATGACACTGACCGAGGCCGTCGCAATTTATGCCGAAGGCCGACTGGGCATTATCATGGAACTGTATGTCGTGCCCGATGCCCGGTCGGCCGGGATCGGGGATCGCCTGATTCAAGAAGCTCGCCAAATTGGAAAAACCCGAGGCTGGAAGCTGTTGGAGGTCAACAGCCCCGATGGCAAAGAATGGAGTCGAACCCAAGCCTTCTATGAACGCCAAGGCTTTCGCCATGTTGGACCGTTCATGAAGCTTGAGCTTTAGTCATCCAGTTCAACCGTGTCTTACAGATAGGCAAACGCCTTCTCTTTAGACATATCCTTCGTCAGCTTTTTGGCAACGCGGGACAGCAACTTCGATCCTGTCTTGGAAATTGCCAACTGATCTGGAAAAGGTGGGCCTTTACTCACCCGGTCGACCAATCCGTATTGGGCCATTAAAATCAATAAACGCCGGATCGTTTCTCTGGAAACACCAATATTACCAAAGATTTCAAACAAGGCCGACTGACTCAAGTTTGGAAAAATCTTAACGTTTCCGGGTGTGTCCACCTCATACCGGGCCAACAACGCTGTAAACTGCTTCTCCGTCAGATCCGAAGAAGTGAAGTCCTCCAAAAACAAGAGGATTGTATAGCTCTGGATGCCTGATAATTGAACGGCATCTTGCCTCGCGAGCGGTGTCCCTACCCCATTTAATAGTTTCTCAACTTCCTTCTCAAACACACGCAAAGCTAAGGCTGGCGCACGCAGGGTCGGGTCTATTGGAACTACTGTTTTTTCTTTGGGCATACAGTTTCCTTCTCCCATCAAATAAACCAATGCATCCTTGGGCTTTTAACTGAGCCAAGACTGCGATAAAACCCTCCCACCAGAATCAGTATATCTCATTCTGATAAACAAAGCATTCCTCAGATACAACATAACCTGTTAGGTCAATGACGATCAATACCTCACTGTCGAAACCAGTAGTACTTTGCATCCTGGACGGGTGGGGCGAACGCGCCTCAAGTTCG
Source organism: Alphaproteobacteria bacterium (assembly GCA_029212835.1). Lineage (GTDB taxonomy): Bacteria > Pseudomonadota > Alphaproteobacteria > UBA8366 > Aestuariispiraceae > Pacificispira. Next base: position 16,437 of record JARGPE010000032.1, read on the forward strand.
GATAATGCAATTGTCGCGGCCAGAACGCCTGTGATGGACCGTTTAAAAAAATCCAACCCCTATGCGGTTCTGGAGGCTTCTGAAACATTTGTCGGCTTACCCAGTGGACAAATGGGGAATTCAGAAGTTGGGCACATGAATCTAGGTGCTGGTCGTGTCGTGCTGCAGGATTTGCCCCGTATTGATCATGCAATTGCGGATGGCAGCCTTCAAAAATCCGCCAAACTTCAGGATTTTACCCAACATTTGAAAAGAACTGGTGGCACCGCGCATTTAATGGGTCTGATGTCTCCAGGCGGTGTACACAGTCATCAAGATCACATGATCGCCCTGGCAAAATACCTCCAGGCAGACGGCATTCCCGTCGCTATTCATGGCTTTCTAGACGGGCGCGACACACCACCTTGCAGTGCTCTGGGCTTCATCAAATCCTTCCAAGCTGCAGCACCGGACCTTCCGATCACATCTTTGTGTGGTCGCTATTGGGCCATGGATCGCGACAATCGTTGGGAACGTATTCGTAAAGCCTTTGACGTTATCGTTGATGGCAAAGGAATGCCGGCAACCGATCCGATCGCAGCGGTTGAGGCCTCTTACGCAAATGACGTTACAGACGAATTCTTTGAACCTGTCGCTTTGAATGGATATCAGGGGGTAAAAGACGGGGATGGGCTGCTGATGACGGCCTTCCGGGCTGATCGCGCACGGGAGATTCTGAGCGCATTGATTGATCCAAACTTCGCCGGCTTTGAAGCCCCACGACGACCAAAATTTGCCGCAGCCTTGGGCATGGTCGAATATTCTGAGACCCATAACTCGTTTATGGAAACCTTGTTCCCGGCAGAGGTTCTGACGGATGTTTTGGGAGATGTCATCGCCCAGGCTGGTGGGAAACAGTTGCGAATCGCTGAGACTGAGAAATATGCCCATGTCACATTCTTTCTGAATGGCGGGCGTGAAACGGTTTTTGAAGGGGAGGACCGTGTCCTGATCCCCTCTCCCGATGTTGCAACCTATGACCAGAAGCCTGAAATGTCGGCCCCAGAATTGACAGATAAATTGGTCGACGCGATCAACAGCGGTCGCTATGACCTGATCGTAGTGAATTATGCCAATACTGATATGGTTGGTCATACCGGCGTTTTCGAAGCCGCCGTCGCCGCAGCAGAAACCGTTGATAGCTGCATTGGAAGGCTGGAAACGGCGCTTCTAAAATGCGGAGGGCGGATGCTGATCACCGCCGATCATGGCAATGCAGATATGATGGTAAATCCTGAAACTGGTGTTCCCCATACCTCCCATACACTCAGCCAGGTCCCCTTGATACTGGTCGGGGCCACCGAAGGAGAAATCTCTGGCCTGAACAACGGACGCCTGGCTGATGTTGCGCCGACCTTACTGGATCTGATGAATCTAGCACAGCCACGGGCAATGACTGGCCACTCTTTGCTGCAACGTGCAGCCCGCCATGCAGCCGAATAGGCGGACACGACACCGCCAATATCGCCACACCCGTTGGTGCTTGGCGCTGATAATCTGCGCTGGGTTGCTTTCTGCGCCTATCATCTCTGGTCACAGCCGCGCTGAAACGGCAACACCGTCAGATGAAGCCAAGCGAATCGAAACGGAGTTAAAGGCAGAACAGGAACGCAGCCGCGCGCTTGAAACCAAAGCCCGCCAACTTTCACAAGAGTTGGAGGCACTGCGCGTCCAACTGGTCACCGTCGCCAAAGACACCCAATCGCGCGAAGCCTTGATTTCAAATCTTGAACTGCAAATCCAGGAATTACGGGCGGAAACGGACCGACGACGTGCTGTTCTCGCAGAACGGCATCGGCAACTGACCGGCACATTAAGCGCCCTGACAGGCCTTTCCGAAGATGCGCCCCGTGCTTCTTCCTCTATCCAGGAGATCCTTTGGAGGCGGTTCGGGGATCGATCCTGTTGCGTGCCGCCATTCCTGTCATAGGACAAAGAGCCGCAGTGCTGAGAGAAGATCTGGCCGCCCTGAACGCCGTTCAGGAGGATATGAATAATAAACTGGCCCGATTAAGTCAGGAAGATCAGACCCTGACGCAAGACCGCGCCACCATTGAATCCTTGCTGGAAAAAAAGCGAGCTCTCTATGAACAAACCTCTCAGGCGTCGCGCGAAACCAATGAGCGTTTGCGCCGTTTGACCGAAAAATCAGCCTCTTTGAAAGAGTTGATGGCAGCCCTGGAATCCGAACGCAAGGCCCGGGAGGCAGAGGAAGTCGCCCAACAAAAAGCCGAGCAAGAAGCCCGGAATTCTGCGCAAGCCAAGGCAACTTTGGCGTTACCAACACCTACGGCACCACCATCAGAACCCGCCACAAAGAGCGAGCCAGAGACACAAATGGCGGCTTTGCCCAGTCTGCCCACACGCAAGCCTGACGGCATCCGCCCCTTCCCTGATGAGGGTGTGGTGACCGCACCTGCTGTTGGTTCCCTGGTTGTCCAATATGGGCAGGAAACAACTTTCGGACAAACCTCAAAAGGAATCGTGATTGCAACACGTCCTAGGGCGAGTGTCTTATCCCCCTTCGACGGGAAAATTGTCTTTGCGGGGCCCTTTCGGGATCTGGGGCAAGTCTTGATCATTGAACATGACGGCGGATACCATACAGTACTTGCAGGCTTTCAGCGGATCGATGTTGCAGCAGGCAACTGGGTCCTCGCTGGTGAGCCAATTGGCTTAATGCCAAAGGAAAATAGTACGGTCTCCGAAAGTGCCGTCGGGTCAAAAACAAGTAGCGGAAATCGTCCGCAACTCTATATGGAATTACGGCGCGGCGGCCAACCGGTCAATCCGCTCCGTTGGATCACAGCTGGCAGTATTAGGATGAACGGATGATGGCGCGCGAACAGAATTCCCCTTTTCCCAAAGCTTTGGAGAAGGTTAAGTCGGGGGCACATCCCCTAAGAAACCTGATGGTAACCGGTGCATTGCTGGGCGGTTTAACCTTTGCCTTTCTGGCCAATCCAGTGGGGCTGGCCCAGGCAGAAGAAACCAAAGACGCGGATGCACCCGATACTTTTGAACTTTTGGATCTCTTTGGAGAAGTCTTCAACCGTGTCCGCGAAGATTATGTCGAGGAAGTCAGCGACAAGAAACTGATTGAAGCGGCAATCGAAGGCATGATGAGCAGCCTGGACCCCCATTCAACCTATATGAATGCTGAATCCTTTGAAGCCCTGCAAACCCACACAAAGGGTGAATTCGGCGGCTTGGGGATTGAAGTCAATATGGATGAGAGCGGCCTGGTTAGGGTCGTAAGTCCGATTGATGACACACCTGCCGCCCGTGCCGGAATTGAAGCGGGTGATTTGGTTTCCAAACTGGATGGCGAAAATGTCAAAGGGCTGACCCTGAACGAAGCCGTAGAGAAAATGCGCGGTCCGGTCGGCGCCGCGATCATTCTGACGATCATTCGCGAAGGGGTAGCCGACCCGTTTGACGTCAAACTCGTCCGGGACAAAATTCAGGTTCAATCGGTACGCAGCCGGGTTGAAAACAATATCGGTTATATCCGGATTACCAGCTTCTCTGGCCAGACACAGTCTGGTTTGGAAAAAGCGATTGAATCAATCCAGGACGAGGCTGGTGATGCTTTGCTGGGCTATGTTTTAGACCTGCGCAACAATCCAGGCGGATTGCTCAATCAGGGTGTCTCCGTCGCCGATAGCTTCCTTGAGAAAGGAGAAATCGTCTCCACTCGTGGCCGCAACATCGAAAATATTCAACGCTTCCAGGCGACGCCTGGGGATCTGACCAATGGCATGCCAATTGTCGTGTTGATAAATGGTGGATCCGCTAGCGCTGCAGAGATCGTTGCCGGTGCCTTGCAGGACCAACATCGTGCAATCCTGTTGGGCACACAGACCTTCGGCAAGGGCTCTGTCCAGACCATCACCCCCTTAAGCCGTAATGGTGCAGCGATCAAGCTGACGACCCAACGGTTCTATACACCCAGTGGGAAATCGATCCAGCAATTGGGCATCACGCCCGACATTGCCGTCGAACGTGCCCATGTTGAGGTGATAAAAGGAGCCCCCCAACGCAGTGAGAAGGATTTGGCTGGGTCGCTGAAGAACGAAGTTGAAGGGGCTGTGGCCACAGAAAACGTGGCAACAGATACCGCAATCGAAGACTATCAGTTGGCCCGCGCCCTGGACCTGATCCGCGGCATTGGCCTGTATCGCAGTCAGGCGGCAAATTAAGGTCGCGTTGATAGGTAAATGCTGAAATGACCGGGGCCACATCTCAGATTTGGCCCCGGTTGCTTTTCGGGCACCCTGCTCAGTACCGGGGCCGCTTGAATCACGGTGAAAATCAAGGCACATTCATA
>JARGPE010000032.1:20815-24941 GCA_029212835.1 Alphaproteobacteria bacterium
GATCAACGTGGTAAATCTATGGAATCAGAAAGTTAGAATTTTCTTTGACGGGGAGTGATGCGGGTGCCTGCTGCGCGGCGTTAATCGATCTCGCGTATAAGCCCGCCTGAGATGCGATGAAGTTTGCACTGCCAAAGCTCAATTTTTCCGGTTTGATGGACAAGGTCAAAGGCCTTGGGCCTAAGGTTAAATCGATGCGGCCTGGCAAATTGAAAGGCGGCAAGGGAAGCGATGCACCCCCATCATCCGAGCCGGATGACGACGATATCCCCGAACATCTGCGCCCGACATTTTTTCAACGCAAGGCCCATATCCTGCCCGTCGCAGGTGCCTATGGGGTATTCTTGTTGGTGGGGGTTGGAATTGCCACGTATCTGCTGATCAAAGGCCCTGCGATTGAAGCGGAGATGGAGGCCAGTATTCCCCGCGCCGAAATTTCCAATTTTCAATTCGTTAATGAGCAACCAGAGACTGATCACTCCGACACCGTCGCAGAAGCACCAACTGGCGCCGTCGACGCACCTGGTGAAGATACCGCACATAACGCCCCATCAACCGGTGAGCCAGGGACACCGCCATCGGATACAGCCGTTGCACCGGCTCTTACTGACGACGCAGCCGAACCGCCTCTGGCCAGTGATGGTCCCGATCCTTATGCCGGTAATCTGGCAGCCTATCCCGATCCTGGACTGATTGAAGATATCGAGTCTGTCGGCACGGTTCCCAAGGCCGGGCAGGATGGGCGGGTGCCGTGGAAGGTTTATGCACGCCCGTCGAGCAGCCTGGAAACCCGCCCCCGTATCGCCGTCGTCGTTGTCAATCTGGGCCTGTCAGTTGAGTCTACTGAGGCTGCAATAGCGCTGCCCGGTGCCGTGACACTCTCGTTTTCCCCCTATGCGCCAAACTTAAAAGACTGGATCGCCCAGGCGCGGACGGCCGGACATGAAGTCATGGTCGGGTTGCCCATGGAGCCCCGCGATTTTCCCCGCAGCGATGCTGGACTGCTGTCCCTGATGACCAGTGTTGACGCAGAACAAAACATCCTGAACCTGCAGCGGGTGATGAGCGAAGGCAGTGGATATATCGGTCTGGTGAACTATCAAGGGTCAGGCTTTACCTCCAGTCGCGCCGCATTACAGCCGGTCATGGAAGACCTCTCCAAGCGTGGGCTGATCTATTTCGATACTTTGGATAACGCTACCAGCGTCGCTCCAGAAGTTGCTAAGGCCGTCGGTATGCCACATGCCACTGGGGATATGATGATTGATGCCTCAGAATCGCGGGGGACTGTTTTAGAACGGCTGACCCAATTGGAACTTCTAGCAAAAACACAGAACACTGCGGTGGTCAGCGTCAAACCATTTCCTATGCTTTTACAACGTGTTAAGCGGTGGAGCAGAGAATTAAGCGGCAAGGGCATGGTGCTGACGCCACTTTCCGGTATCATCACAGCCCGCATCCGTGAGAGCTAAACGGCCTTTCATGTGAATTGAGGAGGCGGCGTCGAATCTGACTCCGTGAAACGAATAATAACGACCCCAAAGAAGTGGTCGATCAGGTGGGAGTAGAAATGACTGACTCAGATGACGGGGATGTGCCTACGCGCACGGGACCAGTGGCGCTAACGGATTCCGTTGATCCGTTTCGTGCGGATTCCCGCCCCTATCGCCCCTGTGTCGGGCTAATGCTGTTCAACAGCAAGGGCGAGGTTTTTGTCGGCAATCGGATTGATGTGCCGGGCGATCATTGGCAGATGCCCCAAGGCGGCATTGATCCAGGTGAAACACCCCTGGATGCAGCTTTGCGCGAACTACAGGAAGAGGTCGGCACCGATAAAGCCGAAGTTTTGGCCGAAAGTGCAACCTGGTACCCCTATGACCTGCCTGCAGGGCTGTCGCGCCGGATATGGAAGGGCAAATATCGCGGCCAGACTCAACGATGGTTCGCCTTGCGCTTTCTGGGAACGGATGAGGATATCGATCTGACCTGTCACAAGCCGGAATTTGGCGAATGGCGCTGGGTGGACATCCAAACATTGCCGAGTTTGATCGTCCCCTTCAAACGGCCAATTTACGAGCGTGTCCTGGCTGAATTCTCAGAATTAGCAATGCCCTGACGACGTCCGTTTTAGGTCAGGCGGCCTGGCCACCATAGCGGTGAATGCCACATTCCGTCTTCCCCTGCCCGACCCAGCGTCCAGATCGGGACTCCTCACCTGGTTTTGGCGCAGATGTGCAGGGACCACAGCCAATTGAGCGATAACCGTTCAGCCACAATGGATGGCGCGGCAGAGCATAATTCTCAAAATAGGCGTCGATTTGGTCGGGCGTCCAATTGGCCAACGGGTTCAGCTTAACCCGGTTCGGGCCATCTGCTTCCGCTGTTGGCAAGGTTGAGCGTGCGCCCCCTTGGAATCGCTTGCGCCCCGTAACCCAACAATCGAACTGGCTTAACGCCTGATCCAATGGCCGAACCTTGCGGATATCACAGCATGCATCGCTGTCCGCCTGATGCAGGTCCCCTGCCGGATCACCCAGTGTTCGGTCTGTCGCGGGACCGATAGACCGAACATCTGTAAGCCGCAGGCGATCAATCAATAAATCCCGGTAATCAAGGGTTTCCTGAAAATGCTTTCCCGTATCAATAAACAGGATCGGCGTGTGACGATCAATCCGCGCGACAAGATCCAGAACAAGCGCCGATTCTGCCCCGAATGCGGAAACCACACAGGCGCGTCCCACAAAGACTTCTTCTAGGGCTTTGCTCAACAAGGATAAGTCGGACAAACCGACCAAGGTGTCTATCGCTGATTGATGCGAATGAGGGGCTGATTTCAAGTGCGCTTTCATACTGTATCTCCATATTGTTTATTTATATATACACTATCATTATGTGAATCAAATTATTTCACAGTTTTAAAATATATTTCTTATGGTTTTGAGTATGGCAATTTCTCAAAAATACCGGTATTCTGGAGTTCAAATGAGGCAGAAGCTTCCAGGAAACCCGTCGATTACAGGCAAGAAGTGCGGTAATTGAACGATATGTGGTATGACTAGACAGCGTTTTCCGATCGCGTGAGCCTTAAATGCTCAATCATCGATCGGACTGTCTTCCATTGCCCGTCAAAACTGGCTTATGAAAATACCGTCCGTCACCGCTGCTATCGTCGCTACTCAAAGCTTGGCCGTAACTCAGGTTGCGGCAAGAACGAGTGCTGTCCAGACGACGCTTCAATCTCCTCGAGAGACATTGCGTGCAACGGGTTTTACTTCGGGTCAAACAGCCCTGAGCCAGGAGTCAGTCAATCTGTTGCAAGCAAGCGGGGGCGCGCGCGATCCAATCAATGCTGACGCAACCACGGTTCCATCCACGTTTGCCAATGACCCAACCGCCTTGGGCAATGCCACAGCACCGCAACCCCTGTTTGCCCCACCACCACCGTCAGTGCCCAATCAGCCAGGAAACGATGCAGCCCCGCAGAAAGACGCAGAACGCAGCGACTCTCAGGACGAGGAAGGCTCAGACGGTTTAACCCCGGAAGAAGAAGAAGAAGTCGCCGATTTAAAAGAGCGCGATGCAGAAGTGCGCCGCCATGAGCAGGCGCATGCGGCCGTTGGTGGACAATATGCCGGTGCCCCACAATTTAAATATGAAACCGGCCCAGATGGTGCTCAATATGCTGTGGAGGGTGAAGTCAGAATCTCTTCCAGTGCAATTCCTGGTGATCCCGAAGCGACAATCGAAAAAGCAATGCAGGTTCGGCGCGCCGCTTTGGCACCAGCAGTTCCTTCTGCACAGGATCAGCAGGTTGCCGCCCAGGCGCAGCAACAAATTAACCAGGCCCGCGCTGAATTGGCCAGCCAGAATACCGAAGATTCAACCGCTTCAGACAGCAATAGCCCAAATACCCCATCTGACCCGAACGCCCTTCAAAACCAAATAGCCCCCAATGACGATCGCGCATCGCGCAATCTCCTTGCTACTCAGGCTTTCCAACAAAGCCAGCAATTAGGCGCAGCGTAACGCTCTACACAACCAAAGGCTAAGCCTCTACTCGCCCTTTGGGAAATCTCACCAGTGTTTCTAAAGCCGGGAATAATCCAGCATGGTTGAGGGAATAGTC
>JARGPE010000284.1 GCA_029212835.1 Alphaproteobacteria bacterium
CTCGTGGATGGCGAAATCATCGATGCCTTGTACGAAGCGTCAACGGCGGGGGTTGAGATCGATCTGGTGGTACGGGGTATCTGTTGTCTGCGTCCCGGTGTGAAGGGGCTCAGCGAGCATATTCGTGTGAAGAGTATTGTTGGGCGTTTCCTGGAACACAGCCGCATCTTCTGCTTTGGCGCGGGGAATGGCCTGCCGTCGCTGGATGCAAAAGTCTATATTACTTCAGCGGATTTGATGCCGCGGAACCTGGATCGCCGGGTCGAATCGCTGGTGCCAATTGAAAATGTGACGGTGAAGCGCCAGATCCTGGAACAGGTTATGTATGCCAATCTGAACGATGAAGCACAAAGCTGGCACATGGACTCAGAGGCACGGTATCACCGCAGTGAACCCGTTGGTGCCGGGTTCAATTGCCATATCTTTTTCATGACCAATCCCAGTCTTTCCGGGCGGGGTAAGGCGATTAAGAAAGCTGGCAAAATGGCGCTGTCGACAAAACATGCGAAAAATTCCGGGACCAAAAAGGCAGCACGGAAACCAGCGGCAGCGAAATCTAGCAACAGCGGTTGACGCATCCGCTTCAATACTCGATTTTCACCCGCGAACACACTTCGGCCATTTTGGCGAAGCGTATATCGATTAAAAGCCCTGTTTGGGAAGGATTTTCATGGCCGACAAACGGACCATGTCGACTGCCAGCCCCCCGACCGCAGTGGTCGATATTGGCTCGAACTCCACACGTTTGGTGGTCTATGAGACTTCCGATCGATCCCCTATAGCAATTTTTAATGAGAAGCTTCTCTGTGGCCTTGGGCGTGGACTGGATGCGACAGGTCAGTTGAGTGAAGAGGGGATTGAGCAGGCGTTGGGCGCACTTCCTCGTTTTATGCGCATTGCCCAGGAAATGGGGGTTCAGCGGATTGACATGCTGGCCACTGCGGCAACGCGGGATGCCACCAATGGCGCTGAATTCGTTCGACGCGCCAGTCAGATCAGTGGTCAGGAAATCCGGGTATTGTCTGGGGAAGAAGAGGCGCGTTTGAGCGGCCTTGGTGTTCTGTCGGGCACCCCAGATGCCGATGGTATGATGGGTGATCTGGGCGGGGGCAGCGTAGAGCTGGTCGAACTGAAGGATGGCAAGACCGGCCCGCAGGCAACTCTGCCAATCGGCCCTCTGCGCCTGGACCCAAAAATCGTTGCCAAACCAGTCAAGGCGCGTGAGGATCTGGATCGGTATTTTGGCACCATTGATTGGTTGCCCCGTATCAAGGGACGGCGGTTCTATCTGGTTGGGGGTGCCTGGCGGAATCTGGCCCGGCTGCATATGGATCACGTGAACTATCCACTTCACATCATCCACCATTATCGGATGCAGGCATCTCAGGCCTTGGAATTGTGTGATGTTGTATCCCGCCAATCTCCGGGTGCTTTACAACGTGTTCCTGGTGTTTCCAAACGGCGTGTCGATACTCTGCCCTATGCCGCCATGCTGTTGCATCGATTGATGATTGCTGGTGCGCCTAAGGAAATTATCTTTTCCGCCAATGGATTACGGGAAGGCTGCCTGTATGACCATTTGAGTGAAGAAGAGCGCAAGCTGGACCCCTTGCTGGAAGCCTGTGCGCGCTATGCGGATCATGAATTGCCAAATTCTGCTGTGACGGGCGATGATTTGTTCCGGTGGATGACCCCACTTTTCCCCAATGAAACCCCTGCGGACCGACGCTTGCGCCATGCTGCGTGTATTCTATCGGATATTGCGAAACGGGAACATCCAGACTATCGCGCTGAACATGCCCTTGTTCGGGTAAAGCGTTTGCCGGTTGTCGGTGTGGATCATCAAGAAAGGGTCTTCCTCGCCCTCGCTGTGTCCTCCCGCCACGCCCAGATTGATGATAGCCACAGTGGCATGAAGATTGTGCAGCACCTGATCAATCCAGACCGGGTGGATGATGCGCGTGCAATCGGTCTGTCAATCCGGTTGGCCTATACGCTGACTGGTGGGATTTCTGCAGTTCTGAATCGGATCGCGCTGGTCCGGACGGACTCGACCCTGACCCTGCAAATGCCTGCCGATCTGGCATTTCTGGCGGGTGAAGCAGTGGAACGGCGTTTTGTTACACTGGGTAAGGCATTAAACCTGACTACCCATATCGACAGGCTGGGCTCTTAACCGCGAACGATTTCCTTGCGCGGGAATAGGCTGCGAATGGCCGACGGGATCAGATATCCAAAGAAGAACCCAAAAAAGGCATGCGCAAATCCGCTGATAGAAAGCGGGATTGCCGGGGTGAAGTTCTTGGCGGTATTTAGCGCGATATCCGGTTCCAGATGGAAGACCAGTTCAACGGCCAGCATATACCAGGAAACATCTTTCAGGCGGGTTTCAACCTCCTGGAGGCGTTTTTGCCGGGCGATGGTGGCTAACATTGCTGCCCCTTCTCCCTGGATCACCGTATCGGAGTTATCATAGAAGCGGCGAATATAATCATATCGTTGCAGCCCGGCCTCTTGGGCGCGGGCATCCAGGGCTTCAATCTGCTGGCTTAACTCGTCCAGAGCACCGCCAACGCGCTGTAGATATTGATCGTGAAAGGCAGGCAACTGTGAGCCAAGCGCTGCACATAGCAGAGCAAAGGCAATATGTAAGCTTCGCAGCATGCGATCCTCTCCGATCACCCCGGATATCACGTCTTTAGGGTCTGGTTATTATAACCTGACTCGCCCATCCATTGGCAATCAGCTCCCCGACTGTGGCGTGATTATACCTTCAATTCAAGGTTTTGCGCCAAAAAGCCTTTTGTACGCTCCCAGGCGAGGGCAGCGTCTTCCTGATCATAGCGGCTGCTCGTTGGATTGGCGAAGGCGTGGTCGGCCTCGTACCAGTAAACCGTCAGGCTTTTGCCGGCTTTGCCCATTTGTTCTATGAAACCGTTGACCATTGGCGCATTGATAAACCCATCTTTGGTGGCGAAATGTCCCAGCACCGGTCCCTTCAGGGCGGTTAATTCTTCTGCACTTTGCGTGACGCGACCGTAATAGATGACGGTTGCATCGATGGGGGTGGTCAGCGATGTGTTCAGGGACCATCCACCCCCGAAGCACCATCCACAGGTTCCAACTTTGCCGGTGGAATCCTTGTGGCCGCGCAACCATTCAGTCCACAAGGCACAAGTTTCAAATGCGGTCTGGGGATCAGCACCAACAGCGGCGGTTTGTGCTTTTGCTTCGTCTGGCGTGGTCGCGACCTTCCCGTCCATCAAATCCACGGCCAGGGCGATATATCCCTGGGCGGCGAAATCTGCCGCAACGGCCTTAATCTGATCATTCAGACCCCACCATTCATGGATCAGCACAACTGCGGGCGCAGGCAATACGGCTGGCATGGCCAGGGCGGCTGCGACCTTCTTACCGCTAGGTGTTACAGACTCAACCCGTTGAAGCGTGTCTGCGGCGGCCCGCACCAGTGTCGGATTGGCCAAAACCGTGGCCAAGGGCAGACTTGTCAGTCCTGCGCCGATCCCTTTTATCACATCGCGTCGCGCCAACATGATGGGCTACTCCCCGTGCTGTTTGTTTGATCCGAACAGAAAATACTGTCGGGACAAGATTTATATAAGAGATAATTCTCGAAAGACGAGTCTGGAATCTTGTTTATCGCGTCCCAAACATTCTGTCGCCTGCATCACCCAATCCTGGAAGAATGAAGGCTTTATCATTTAGTTTCTCATCCAGGGCTGCGGTGTAGATCGCGAGGCTGGGAGAGGCTTTTTGCATCACTCGAACGCGTTCAGGGGCGGCGCCGATGGGTAAAAAGCGGGTATTCTGTTCTTCT
>JARGPE010000033.1:0-20371 GCA_029212835.1 Alphaproteobacteria bacterium
GAAGATGAATCTCAATGGCCACGGGGGCGACGTAAGGTAGCAAAACTTGAAACGATCCGGGCGCGGCGCTAGATAAAGTCTCGCAGGATTGGGCATCAGAGGTGATTTCCATCCCCCCTTCTGTGTGCTAGGAACCACGGGTACTTGTTGAAATCATTGGGACAGGCGAACCGCCCCATGCGGAATTATTTGGATTTTGAGCAGCCCATTGCCGAACTAGAAGGCAAAATCGAAGAGCTGCGCCATTTGGCAGATGATGGCGAAGTCAATATCGCCGATGAGGTCACGCGCCTGCAGGCCAAGGCCGACAAATTGCTGCGGCAAAGCTATCAAAAGCTGACTCCTTGGCAAAAGGTGCAGGTTGCCCGCCATCCTGATCGTCCGCATTTCAGGGATTACATCAACGGTCTGATTGATGACTATATCCCGCTGGCTGGGGATCGTGCCTTTGCCGATGATAAGGCAATACAGGGCGGGATCGGTCGATTCCGGGGACGCGCCGTTGTTATCCTGGGTCATGAAAAGGGTGCTAATACGACGGATCGTGTCACCCATAATTTCGGAATGGCGCGCCCTGAAGGGTATCGCAAAGCCATGCGATTGATGGAATTGGCAAATCGTTTCAATCTGCCGGTGATCACGCTGGTTGATACGCCCGGTGCCTATCCTGGGGTTGGGGCAGAAGAACGCGGTCAGGCAGAGGCAATCGCCCGGTCTATTGAAACCTGTCTCCGCCTCAACACACCCATTATTTCAGTAGTCATTGGCGAAGGTGGTTCCGGTGGGGCCATCGCCATTGCGGCAGCGGATGCGGTTCTGATGCTGGAACATTCAGTTTACTCTGTGATCTCTCCAGAAGGCTGTGCGGCGATCCTGTGGGATAATTCTGATCACGCCAGCGCGATGGCGGAAGCTCTGAAACTGACGGCAGAAGATTTGAAATCCCTGAATTGCATTGATGCAATTATTGCAGAACCTATCGGCGGTGCACATCGTAATATCGAAATGACCATGACATCGGCAGCCGATGCGATTGAATCTGCGCTGGCCAAGGTTGAGAGGTTAAGCGCGTCGGCTTTGCGCAAGGGACGTCGGGAAAAGTTCGTTGCCATGGGCCGTGACGGCCTCGCCTGATATTTGGACCGGCAACAAGATCGGACTGAACCGGCATGGCGCGATACATTTTCATCGCTGTTAGCGGGCTAATCACCGTGCTGGTATCGGCATGCCAGACCAGCACGAATATCCCCCCCTCCTGCCATATTGGCATATTGACCAAAGAGGGGGCGACCTGTCAGGCCCTGCGCGATGATCAGGGTCGGCTCTACACATTCTACGCGGATATGACGGGCTATAAATTGGGCGACGAGGTTTGCCTATGTGGTCCAGAGGCGCAAATGTCTTTTTGCGGCCAGGGGACAGTGATCGATGTCGCCTATCTGGGAAAGACCTGTCCAAAATAGGGCCGTTAGCCCAGGCGTTCCAGAAGATCCAGTAACAGTTTTTGCTCCGCCTGTGACAGGGGGGCCAGCGTCTTGGTACTGACCTGCTTTGCGCTGGGGACCAGGGCTTTTGCCAGAGTCTGCCCTTCTGGTGTGACCGACAAGACGGTGCGCCTGCGATCGGTTTGATCCGGGACACGATTTACCAGGCCGCGTTCCTGTAGGCGGCGAATAACCCCTTGGACCGTGGCGGGGTCCATCGCGGTCAGGCGCCCCAAATGGTTTTGGGACATTGATCCATCGTCATGCAACCGCATCAGGGCAGCAAATTGCATGGGCGTCAGGGCTTTATCGTCCAGGGTTTCTTGAAAGATGGCGCTGGCCCGCTGATGGGCCCGGCGCAGCAAGTGTCCGATTTGTTGCTCTACGCGATAGGGTGGTTTTCCCCCTGTCATGCGGCAATAACCTTTTTCGTGCTGGGCCAGTTCACCAGGAAAATACCCACAGCAACCGGCAGAAGCCCCCCAACATCCGTAACCGAGATATGTTCGTCCAGAACGATCCAGGCAATCAGCATGGCGATGCCAGGGCTGAGGAAATGGAACGCACTGGCAGCCCCTGCGCCAGCCGCCCGGATCAGGGCGAACCACAGCAATAATGCACCAAAAGTCATGATGATCGCAGTGTAGGCCATGGTCCAGGCCAGGGTCCATCCGAAGACGATCTTACCGGGGTCTTCCATCAAATAGGCGGCCGGCAGCAATACTACAGAGGCAGACAAGGCCTGTATTGCATTCATCGCCAGTGGATCGGCATGGGCCCCGCGTTTTTTGTACAGAACCGTGCCGCAGGCCAGGCAGATCATCCCCACCGTGGCAACGCCCAGACCAATTGGATCATCGATTTGTATATCCCCGCCGAACCGATTCCACAGGATGAACCAGGCACCGAAAGCACCCAGGGCCAAGCCTAACACCTTTCGCGGCGTCAGGGGTTCGTTCAGGACCGGCCACGCCAGGGCTGCGGTCACCAGCGGCATCAGGCTGGCAATCAATGCGACCATGCTGGACGATACGGATTTAAAGGCGATGAAGGCGAGGCCCAGATACGCCGCATTGTTCAAGACCCCAAGCCAGATCGCGGTCCATCGATCCTTGCTGTTGTCAGGCAGGCCACGTTTCATAATCAGCAGCACGACCCACATAATCAAAAAGGCAATGGCAAACCGGATGGTCAGGAACCAGAGCGGCGGTGCGGCTGAAATCGCAAATTTGCCAACAACAAAAGCAGAGCTCCACAATGTGCAAAAGGCCAAGCCCAGAACATACACTTTCCAACCGATTTTCATAATGCCTACCGTTTTAACCGCATGCGCCAAACGCCCTTAAAATCATCCGGATTGACCGGTTCTCCACGACGCAAAATCTCGATGCGCCCGGCTCTGGCCAAATGGATGGCCTGTTCCTTCACGGCGCGCTGATAGCGCTTATACAAGTCGCGCCCATCGCTGGGTTTGCGACGGACCTCCGCATAGGCGCGCGCAACATCGTCGGGCGCAGCGCTTTTATCCTGGGGCAGCGTTGCCAGATGTTCCAAAAGAACGACGGCCACTGGATCCAGGGGAGCAGGCTTCTTTGGTGCCTCGGGGGCGGTAGGATCGTTACTGTCATCACTCACGGGAGTGCATCCTTTTCAATTGGGTAGGCCAGGAGATAGACACCACCTGCTGTAACCGGATCGACGGGGCGGCGGTCTCTTGTCGCACGAAGCATTCTTTTATTCACCAATATCTGGGCCGCTTCGTCGATCATACCTTTATCAGTGCTAGTGGGCTCTCTATAGCCCCCGCGCGTTATATTCAAGCGCGCATAGAGCTGAGTGGCCTCAACCACCCCATTCCCATCGATAAAGGTCAGGATTTGCCGCTGCACCTGCTCTGTCGTTGGTCGAGTCCGACCCGTCAGCAACCGTCCGATTGTTTCTGAGAGTTTCATCCCGTCCCCTGATGCTTTCCGAGCACCTCTATCATTCGACTATGGACGGGCGCTTCGGCCTTGTCCATATTAGCCCCATGACAGAAAACGTCTTAACACTTGTGATCGCGACGACATTTTTTGTGGCCAGCCATTTTATTCTGGCCAGCCTGCCCGTGCGCGGTTTTATCACCCAGAAATTTGGCGAAAGCGGCCATCTGGGCGTTTTTTACCGGGTCTCTTTAGGGGGATTGGCCTGGATTGTTATTGCGTTTAGCGCGGCACGCTATGATACGACGCTGCTGTGGCAGGGGCCGGCGATTTTGGCCATGGTGCCGGTGCTGGTCATGCCGATTGTCACAATTCTGTTGGTTTGTGCCCTGACCTCCCGCAATCCGACGGCAGTCGGGGGAGAGAAATTCATCACCGATCCCAAACCCCAATCAGGCATTACGACGGTTACACGTCACCCAATGATGGTGGGGGTTGCCCTATGGGCTGCCTCCCATTTGGTTGCGAATGGGGATTTAGCGTCGGTTGTTTTGTTTGGCGGGATGCTGGTCTTAATCAACGGCGGAAAGCTGCATATAGATAATAGCCGCCGTGTCAACTTGAAGGCGGATTGGGGGCCGATCGCCCTGACCACCAGTATTGTGCCCTTTTGGGCAGCGTTACAGGGGCGAACACAGGTTGATTGGGCGGGAATTGGGCTGTGGCGGGTGGCGGCCGGACTGGCGCTGTATGGGGTGCTAGTCTTCGGCCATCCCTATTTCGCCGGTATTCCTGTCATGATGCATTAAGCATCCGCCCGATCATCAATTAGCGCGGAACGAGCTTACTGTAATGTAACCGGCTCAATTTCCAGATGTTCTGCGGCAAACAAGGCCGCTGCCTCGGTTTCTGCCGTGGCAAGTTGGCTGCCATCGGCACCACGCAGTTCGAATTGAATGCCTTCATCGGTTTCGATCTGCCGGATATAGCCAACATGACCGGCACCCAACCCCGCCAATTGCGCGACGGTCAGGCTTTTTAAATCCTCAATTTGGAGTTCCCGGTCTTCCATTTTATGCATCCTCTACATCTAACGTCTTTGTTGTCTGGCGCGCGGATTTGCTGCTGCCTTTATTAATCGCGATATTTTGCACACGTGTTTCCGGCTTTGGGCGGCGCAGGTCAATATCCAGCAGACCGTTACTTAGGGTCGCGCCTTCAATCTCTATGCCCTCTGCCAGGACAAAGCGGCGCTGAAACTGGCGTGCAGCAATGCCACGATGCAGAAAAATCCGCTCTATGCTGGAGTCATCCGGTGCCTGACGGCCAATCACGACCAATTGGTCGTCTTCACGTTGGATTGTCAGGTCGTCTTCGGAAAATCCCGCAACAGCCAAGGTAATGCGCAAACAGTCTTCGTCCAGTTGTTCAATGTTATACGGGGGATAGCCGTCCGAAGACATTTTGGCAACCCGGTCAAGGGTGCGTTCGATTTCATCGAAGCCCAGTAAGAGGGGGCTGTTAAAAAGCGTCATGCGCGCCATGGGGCGATCTCCTTATCAAAACCAAGCGAGTGCCATTCCCAACGCATGGACCCTGATAGAGGCATCCACCCGCGTTAACTCTTATTTTGTGCCATTGACGGCGAAATTCAAGCGCGCCGGTGTTTCCCCATCCGTCAGAGACGGGCATACTGTGCGGGAACACCGTATCCTCTTCGACTTTTAGTAAGGTTCTGCCCTGATGTCCGCCGATTCCAATGACAGCCCAAAGCATCTCTATCTCGTTGATGGATCAGGGTATATTTTTCGCGCCTTCTTTGCCCTCCCCCCGATGAATCGTCCAGACGGCACACCCACAAATGCAGTCTTTGGCGTCACCAGCATGCTGTTGAATCTGATTGAACAGACGGATGCGGATTATGTCGCGGTGATCTTTGATGCTAAGCGGATCAATTTCCGCAATGACATTTATCCCGACTATAAGGGGCACCGTCCCGATGCACCGGAAGAGCTGATCCCCCAGTTTCCGCTCATTCATGAAGCCGTCGCCGCCCTCAGCCTGCCAGCCATCCAGATGGAAGGCTACGAGGCGGATGATCTGATCGCGACCTATGCTGAACAGGCCAAGGCGATGGGCGCGATTGTGACCGTGGTCTCGTCGGATAAGGATCTGATGCAATTGGTTGATGACAAGGTCTCCATGTGGGACCCGATGAAGAACATCGACATTAAATTTGATCAGGTGATGGAGAAATTCGGCGTTGGCCCCGACCGGGTTGTGGATGTGCAGGCGCTGGCCGGGGATTCGTCGGATAATGTGCCCGGTGTGCCCGGTATCGGGATCAAGACCGCCGCGCAATTGATCAATGATTATGGCGATTTGGATACGCTGTTGGAGCGAGCGTCTGAAATCAAACAGCCCAAGCGTCGCGAAAGCCTGATCGAATTTGCCGACCAGGCCCGCATTTCACGCCAATTGGTGACCCTGGTGCGTGATGTTGATGTGCCGGTGCCGCTGATGGAACTCAAACGATCGGTCATGGATAAAGACCGGCTGATGACTTTCCTGCAGGACAATAATTTCAAACGCCTGATTGCGCGCGTCGGCGATGGCAGTGAAAAAGGGGGGGCGCAGGAACAGGCTGCTGCCGCGCCAACCCCGACTGAGGCGGAATATGAATTGGTGCAGGATGTTTCTGTGCTGAAAGACTGGATTGCGGCTGCCAGTAAGAAGGGCACCGTTGCAGTGGATACGGAAACCACCAGCCTGAACCAGATGCAGGCGAAAATTGTAGGCGTGTCGCTGGCGGTGGAGGCAGGCAAGGCCTGCTATATCCCGCTGTCCCATGTTGCGCCCGGCGATGGCGGCGATATTTTCCAGCAAGGCGGCGAGGCCCCGAAGCAAATCCCTAAAAAAGAAGCCCTGGATCTGCTAAAGCCGCTATTAGAAGATCCCGGCGTGCTGAAGATCGGGCAGAACATCAAATATGATGCCGTCATCTTTGCTCAGGAGGGGATATCCGTCGGCCCAATCGACGATACGATGCTGATCAGTTTTGTGTTGGAAGGCGGCATGCACGGCCATGGCATGGACGAATTGTCGGAATTGCATCTGGATCACAAGACGATCCCCTTCTCCGAAGTAGCGGGTCGGGGAAAGGCGCAGATCACCTTTGACCATGTACCGCTGGATAAAGCCTGTGATTATGCGGCGGAGGATGCCGATATCACCCTGCGCCTGTGGCAGAAGTTGAAACCGCAATTGCTGACGGAAAAGCTGACCACGGTTTATGAGACAATAGAGCGGCCCCTGGTCCCAATCCTGACGGAGATGGAGCGCACCGGAATTAAGGTCGATCCGACGGTCCTGCGCGCGATGTCCAAGGATTTTGCCCATCGCCTTGCTGATTTGGAAGTGGCGATCCACAAGGATGCAGGGCGGGAATTCAATGTCGGCTCTCCCAAGCAATTGGGGGAAGTGCTGTTCGACGAAATGGGCCTGCAAGGCGGCAAGAAGACCAAGACCGGGGCCTATTCCACCAATTCAGAGGTTCTGGAGCCGCTGCGTGATGTCCATCCGATCATCGCACGCCTGCTGGATTGGCGTATGCTGTCCAAGTTGAAAAGCACTTATACCGATGCGCTGGTTGAGGACATCCATCCTGATACCGGGCGGGTCCATACCTCCTATATGATGACGGGTGCTCAGACCGGGCGGTTGAGTTCGACCGATCCGAATCTACAGAACATCCCGATCCGCATGGAGGAAGGCCGCAAAATCCGACAAGCCTTTGTCGCGCCTCAGGGCTCCACCCTGATCTCGCTGGATTACTCCCAGATCGAATTGCGTTTGGTTGCCCATGTCGCCAAGATTGAACCCCTGATTCAGGCATTCCTGGACGGTCAGGACATTCACGCGGCTACTGCGTCGGAGGTCTTCAATGTGCCCATGGCCGATATGACCTCGGACATTCGCCGCAAGGCAAAGGCGATTAATTTCGGCATCATCTATGGCATCTCCGCCTTTGGTCTGGCCAATCAGATCGGCGTATCACGGGGCGAGGCGCAGGAATTTATCAAACGTTATTTTGAAAAATTCCCAGGTATTCAGCATTACATGGATGAGACGGTTGAATATTGCCGCAAGCATGGCCGGGTGGAGACTTTGTTCGGGCGGCGCATCCACATCCCGACCATCCTGGATAAGAATCCGATGCGCAAAAACTATGCGGAACGGCAATCCATCAATGCCCCGATTCAGGGCACAGCGGCGGATATCATCAAACGCGCCATGATTCGCATCCCCAAGGCTCTGGCCGATGCAGGCCTGACCGAAGATGCCAAAATGCTGCTCCAGGTCCACGATGAATTGGTCTTCGAAGCGAAACAAGGCAGTGAAGATGCCGTCATCAAATGCGTCAAAGACACTATGGAAAACGCCGTCCGTCCCGTGCTGGAACTAAGTGTCCCACTGGTTGTTGAAGCCGGAACTGGTGCTAATTGGGCAGAGGCGCATTAGAAGGGGGGGACGTTTTACAGGGCCAGCCTGAACCGTTGTTCCAGTACTTTTTTGCCCCATTGTTCCCCTTCGACTTCTTCTAGCAGGACAAAGCCTTGCGATTCATAAAGTTTGCGGGCGGCGTTGAGGCCTTTGAACGTCCACAGCAGGATTTCTGCCTGACTGGTCTCACGACAGAAATCGATGGCGATGCGGAGCAATTTTTGGCCGATGCCCTTTCCGCGCAGGCTTGGGTCCAGGATAAACCAGCGCAAATGGGCGATGCCGGGTCCCAAATCCTCTCCATCGATCGCAATCGTCCCTAAAATTTCCCGATCCTTCTGTGCCGTCCAGAAATTAGATTTGGGATGGTCCAATCGGGCGCAGAAGGGAACCAAATCACCAGCCACGCGGCTTTCAAAGAATTGCCCGAATCCGAATGCGTGGTGATAATAGGTGGCATGCATCAAGGCGGTTTTTCCGATCAGGCCTGGTTGATATCCGGCAAGGATTGAAATGCCGGTACTGATTGGTTCTGACACCATGTTTTTCGCGTCGCGGCCCGCCCTTAAGGCGGCGCTATAGTCGCGCAGGCCGGTCTGGATGGTCGTGCGCTGCTCCAGGCCAAGGGGTGCCAATGCCGCATGAATCTGTCGAATGGCAAACTCATCGATGCGGTTCAGCAAAGATCTCCCCGACTCGGTCAGGGTGAGTGTCTTTGACCGCCCGTCGAAGGGATGGCTGGCTTCAGCGACAAGTCTGGCCGACACCAATTTGCGCAATAAACGGCTGACAGTCGATTTTTCTAACAGCAACAGGTCGGCTAGATCCCGTGCTTGTCGTTCCTGGGTGATGCCGATCTCTATCAGAGCATGAACGGCAGAGGGAGAGAGGTCAGTCCCTGCCAGTGTGTTCTGCATGAATCCCAATTCTCGCACCAATGCGCGGGAGGATGCGCGAATATCTGAAATCAGTTGAGGGCTTAAAGAGGTATTGGTCATAGGCGTCTTCCATATAGTTGCTTAATACAACTATTTTCAAAAACGATCGATCGTCAAGACACTTCACTTGCTTGTCCATTGACAGGCCGGACGTTTCCTTGGAGTTTTGGTCTATGGACATATCACAAACCAAAATTCCCAAACCTGCTCTGATCCTTGGCCTATTGGGCCTGATCCCATTCATTGCGCCTGCGGTTACAATGTGGAGCGGGGATGCGATGATGGTTGGCGGGGCGTTGTCCCTGCAATTTGGCTATGCCGCCGTGATCCTGTCTTTTCTGGGTGGGGTGCATTGGGGCCGTGCTCTGGCGGGGGATCGTTTTGGGCCGACTGGCCCGCGTCTGTTGTGGTCGGTGGTGCCGTCGCTGTTGGGATGGGCCTTGTTGTTGGCACCTGATTCGACGGTCATTCTGTTGGGCTTCATCATCGCCTTTGCACTGGCCTTTCTGGTCGATATCAAGGCGGTGAAGGCGGGCATGTTCCCGGTCTGGTATGGCAGCTTGCGGAAGATTTTAACGGTGGGGGTCTTAGCGGCGCTGCTGTTAACCCTGGCGGCTGGGTTTTCTGCAATTCCGGTCGGGGCCTAAGTCCCATGGCGACTTGGCTGGAAGTTGCGCTGAACGGGCCCTGGACCCGGGCCAGGCAACCGCTGATGCCGATCACGGTGGAAGAGGTCGTGGCCGATGGCTTGGCCTGTGTTGAGGCGGGTGCCGCGATTGTGCATGTCCATGCCTATGATCCCGCCAGCGGACGCCAGGACGACGACTGGCAGACCTATGCCCGGATCATCGAAGGCATTCGGGCGAAAAGTGATGCGCTGGTCTATCCCACCATTCCCTTCCCCGGTGGATTGGGTGATCCCAATGGAATGAGCGCGGTGGAACGGTTTTCCCATGCCGAGGAATTGGCTAAGCGGGGCTTGTTGGAATGCGGTGTGGTCGATCCAGGCTCCACCCAGATTGCGGGGTTTGAGGAAATCTCGGATGGAGAGACAGGGTTTCTCTATGCCAATCCCGGTGATCATATTCAGCAGGGGTTGCGACTGGCGGCGCAGTATCAATTCCATCCCGGCTATGCGATATACGAACCCGGCTTTACCCGGTTGGGTGCGGCGCTGCATAAGGCGACGCCCGGCTGTCCGGTACCGATTTATCGGTTCATGTTCTCGGATGGGTTTGCCTTTGGCTTTCCGCCAGAAGACTGGGCGCTAGAGGCGCATCGGAAGCTGTTGGATCAAGTGGCGCCACAGGCCCCCTGGATGGTGGCCGGGCTGCGCGTCGATATCACGCCGTTGATTGCCCCTGCGGTACAGGCAGGCGGACATGTGCGGGTTGGGCTGGAAGACGCGCCCTGGCAGTCCGAACGCAGCAATCTGGACTGGACTCGCCATGCAGTGCGAGAGATTGAGGCGGCTGGCGGCAGTCTGGCGACACCGGCAGACATTCGGTCAGGTCTGAACCGGGTGTGAGCGCTTTGCCAATTGCTGTTCCCGCCGGGCGATGTAAATCGCGCTGCCTGCAATAATGGCCGCCCCGATCCAGGTCACATAGTCTGAAACCTGACCAAAGGCGAAATAGCCGACAATCGCAACGAAGGGCAGCCTGGAATAATCAAACGGCATGACGATGGAGGCATCGGCGGCGGCAAAGGCCTTGGTCATCAGGATATGGCTGACCGCGCCCATCGTCCCCATGCCAATCCCCAACAACCAGATATTCAAGGTCATCGGCGTCCAGGCGGTCAGTGCGGGGATTAACGTCCCAACGGACAGGATGATATTGGTCCAGAACACGATGCGCTCTGGCGGTTCCGTGCGAGTCAGCAGCTTGATCAACAGGGCAGACATGGCCATGCCCACCACGGAATACAGTGCCCAGATCATGCCGGGCTCCATAGGCAACATGCCCGGTCGCAGAATGACCAATACGCCGATAAACCCAATGCCAACGGCGGTCCAGCGGCGCAGGCGCACAGTCTCGCGCAGGATAACGGCACTGCCAATCGTCGCCAGTAGGGGCGCGGCAAAACTGATCGCGGTCACTTCTGCCAGAGGCAGCATTGTTAAGGCCGTCATCCAGACGATCACCCCAACAGACGCCGTCGCGCCGCGAAACAACAGCAACCAGGGCCGCTGGGGTTTTAGATAGGCAAAGCCATGGCGCATGATCGGCCGCACCAGAAAGGGCAACATTGCCCCGGCTGCAAAAATACTGCGCAGAAAGGAGATCTGCAGCGCATCAACGCCTTCAATGGAGGCCTGTTTCACAAGCCCGTTCAGACAGGCAAACAGGGCGGAGGCGAGCGTCATCAAAATCGCTGCCATCAAGGGACGTCCGGGTCCCGTGTCAAATCGCAGGGGCAGGACGGCTATTTTTGATGTGGCCTGTTCTAACTCTGTGACAGGGGGGCTCATCCGGATGCCTAATAATTTCTATTGAATCTACTGTGCACGCAAGTCGTCAAGGCGACAAACTTTCCGCGCGCCCATAGTCAGACCCAAATGGAAAAGGTCTTGTGCCGGACTATCGCCCACCACTAACAGGTATTATCGCACCAGTGATATACCGGGACTCATTGGACAGCAGCCATAGAACGGCTTCGGCCACTTCTTCTGCTGTGCCGCCTCGTCCCAGGGGTACATTGGTTTGCAGTCGCTCAACACGGTCTGGTGCGCCAGCGGAGGCATGAATGTCGGTGTCTATCAGGCCAGGCGCGACCGCATTCACGCGGACGCCTTCTTGCGCAACTTCTTTCGCCAGGCCGATGGTCAGGGAGTTTGTTGCGCCTTTGCTGGCGGCATAATGCACAAATTCGTTGGGTGACCCCAGCCAGGCGGCAGCGGAGGAAACGATGACGATGTTGCCGCCCTTGCCCCCGCTTTTCGTCGACAGGCGCTTCACAGATTCCCGCGCGCACAGAATCGCTCCGACCACATTCAGGTCCATGATGGCCTGAATGTCTTCGGCACTCATATCCACAACGCGCTTAATTTTTCCGGTGATCCCAGCATTGATCACCACCTGATCCAGGCGGCCAAAGCGCCCATCAGCAGCAGTGAACAGGGCCAGCACCCCGTCTTCGGTCGCCATATCCGCCTTGATCGCCAGGGCCTGCACGCCCGCTGCCTCAATCTCTGCAGAGATAGCGGCAGCGGCGGCATCGTTTGCGGTATAGGAAAAGGCGACATCATATCCCCGTGCCGCCAGCATCCGGCAACACGCCGCCCCAATCCCGCGCGATCCCCCCGTAACGATGGCGACAGGATTGGTCATGACGGGGATCTCCCTTTAAGAGAAGGCGGCTTCCATCTCTTTCCGGAAGCGCAAAGTTGGGTCTTGCTCGTTCAGGACCACATCGTCCCAGGTCAGGACCTGATCAGTGGCAACGGAACGCTTCAAAGTGATCCCATGGGCAAGGCCGATCGGCAAGGCCCCTTTTGCAACGGATGTGGCCGCGGGCATCAATTTGCCATAGACGGTATAGCCGCCTTCACCATCCAATTGGTCGCCTTGTTTCAGCGGCTTCTTGGCGGTGGCAACGGCATCGCCCGCCCAGGCGCGGGGTGCCCCGGTGGCTTCCTGACGCAAGGCGGCGCTGGCAACGGAAATTCCCAACTCCAGCCCAATCAGGTGATAGGGCTTATACATTGTTGAATAGCGCCCCGTTGGATCCGTCAGCAACCCATATTCGGAAAAACAACGGGCAACGTAGTCGCTGGGCGCTTCAAAGGTGACATAAACGCCCCAGCGCAGATCTCGGAAGACCGGACGGCCATCCCGTTCCACACTGGAGACGACTTCGACCGTGCCTTTGCGGCTCAAGACGCCGCCGGTTTCTCGGGGCGATAGGATGCGCGGTAGGTCATCCACACCACAGGGCGGGAAGGCCAGACCGTCATCCTGCGGGACGAGATCACAGGCATTGGATACGGCGGCCATTTCAATGGCGGATTTGGTGCCGTCCAGGAAGCTGTTGAACATTTGCGGGTTCATGCCCCCGGCCTTGGCCTGTTCCGGCGTCAAGCCATAATGGGTCCAGACATCGTCAGGCGTGACATGGTGATAGGCGGGCAGATATTTCGTTCCCTTCCCGGCGCAGACAATATCCATGCCCACCGCACGACCCCAATCCACCATTTCTGCGATCAGGGCGGGCTGGTCGCCGTAGGCCAGGCTGTAGACCAGACCGGCCTGCTCTGCCTTTTTCGCCAGCAGCGGCCCCGCCAGAACGTCAGCTTCCACATTCACCATCACCAAATGGCGGCCGTTTTCTATGCCTTTCAGGGCATGGCGAATACCAGCGGCTGGGTTTCCCGTGGCATCGATCAGGACTTCCAACCCATCCGCCTCAATCAGCGCATCGGCATCTTCGGTGATCCAGGTCTTCTTCTGGGTCAGGGCGGTGGCAGCATCCGGGGCGTCGTATCGTTCCTTGGGCCAGCCAACGCGGTCAAGGGTGGCGCGGGCACGATCGGCGCTCAGGTCCGCAATGCCCAGAACGTGATAGCCCGGATGGTGACCACATTGGCTCAGGAACATCGCGCCGAATTTACCGGCACCGATGATGCCAACACGAACGGGGTTACCCTCCGCCGCACGGCGACGGAGTTTTGCATCAAGATTCATACCAAATTACTCCGCCGCTTGGGCTGTGCGAGAGGCCTGATGGGCGGCGACCAGATCGTCCAGGCAGTTGTCTTCCAGGGGCGTGATCGGCGTGAAATCGCGATGGGCGATCCATTCCTTGCGCTTGAACTGGCGGATATGATTGGAAACCGCGCATAGGCTCAAATAGACGATGGTGCGGTCAAAGGGGCTGATATTGGCCGGGCTGGCATGAACCAGATTGCCATGGAACATCACCACGGACCCTGCCGGTCCGACCGGGGCTTCGCAGCCACCTTCCTTTGCTAAACGTGAAACGGTTTCCCGGTCCAATGTCCAAAGAGGGTAAGAGGTGGTTTCCAGGTCATGCCCGGCTTCCAATACGCCAGCCTCATGGCTTTCCGGGATGAACAACAGCGGGCCATTGGCAGGTGTTACGTCTTCCAGGAACAGCGCAATGTTGAAGGCGCGGGGTTCGGGCATATCGTCGTCGCGCTGCCATGTGCCATAATCCTGATGCCATTGCCAGACATCACCGTCGAAGGCGGCTTTGGCGTTGATCTTGTACTGATGCATATAGACCTGTTCTTCCAGAATCTGCATCACAGGCTCCAGCAAGCGCGGATGCGCGCCCAGGCGGCGATGCGCCTCGTTATAGGTGTGGGCTGCAAAGGCGGTGCGCGCGACACCAGAAGATTCACGCCAGACTTCTTCCCGGTCGGTTGCGTAAATGGCTTTCGCTTCATCTAAAAGAAGCGCGGCTTCTTCGCGGGAAAACAGTTCAGGCAGGAAGACGAAGCCTTTCGTCTTGAAATCGGCCAGGGCCGCTTCGCTCAATTTCATGATACTCTCCTTTTCCTCCGGTAAGCCCGCCGCTTTGCGGTTGGGTCAGTTTTTTTCAATCATCCACCCGATCAGCTGGTCTGCTGCGTCTCGGGCATGGTGCACGGCGCGGGTTTCCGCCAAGGCGGCATTTCCCTGTCGAATGGCGTCGGCAATGCCGGCATGTTCTTCCCAGACAGAGGCCCGGGCAGTCCGATTTTCCAGAACCGCGCGCATGACGCGGCGAATCTGTCGCCAGACAGCAGCCGAAGCCTCTGGCAACATGGGGTTTCCAGACAATTCATAGATTGACTGATGAAAGGCGATATCGGCCTGAACCAGTCGGGTCATATCTTCCGCCTGTAAGGCCAATTGTCCGGCATTCAGTTCTTTGTCCAGAGCCTGGCTGCGAATCATTTCTGGCTGACTGGCGGCCAAACTTGCGGCCAGGCCATCAAAGGCTGCCCGCAGGTCATAGACATGACGCGTAGTCTTTGCATCCACTGCGGTAACCTGGAAGCCGCGCTTCCCTGCGGGCTCGATCAGTCCATCCCGCTTTAACATCGACAAGGCCTGGATAATCGGCTGGCGGGATACGTTCAATTCCTCGGCCAACCATTCCTGGCGCAAGGGGGTGCCCGGCGGCAGGTCACCGGAACAGACGGCGTCAACCAGGCGCGCATGCACTTGGTCAACCAAACTCATCCGTTCCGCTACTGGTTCCATTCCAGACACAACCAACGTCCTTCCAAGGCGCTTATCCTAATATCTGTATTCTGTATACAGAGTGAAAAATCTGCAACAAAATTCGATGCTGCACTGCGAACGCGGCAAAGATCCGCGACGGCATCTTGTAATTCGGGCAGAATCTCAATAGATATCCCGCTGATGAGAGAGGGGCCATGCAGCACAATGATGCGGCGTTGAGCGTTTAACGTTCATTCCCCCAAAAGTAAGGTTGATCGATCTGATGTTTAGTGCGTTTGGCAAAGCCATTGAGCAATTGCCCGACCCTCGTTTCTTGCGGGTCGTTATATTGGGCATTGCGGGAGCGATTGTGACAATGATTCTGCTGTGGTCAGCCGTTGGCTGGGGCTTGCAGCAGGTCAATTGGACTCAGCTATGGCTGATTGGTGGCGCAATTGAATCCTTGGGCAATACAGCTGATGAGATCGGCTGGATATCCTTCGCGCTGGGCGCAGGGGGGCTGACTTGGTTGTTGTTTCCGGTTCGGTGATCAGCATTTTTCTAGACAGCGTTTGCGAAGCTGTTGAGGCCAAGCATTACCCGGAACGAAGAAATGCCCGCAGCCAACCGATCCTGGAAGCGGTCTATGGTGCGATAAAATTTCTGGGTATTACGATCCTGGTTAACCTTATTGCCTTGCCGATTTATCTGATCCTGCTGGTTGCTTTTGGAACAGGTGCATTCCTGTTTTTGTTTGTGAACGGCTATCTGGTGGGGCGCGAATTTTTTGAGTTGGTGGCCGCACGACGCATGCCGATGAAACCGGCCCAGCGTTTGCGCAAAGCCTATGCCGCGAAGTTCATCGTCTTTGGGGTCCTGTCGGTCCTGCTGATGTCCATTCCGGTTGTTAACCTGATCGCGCCGGTCCTGGTGGCCGCCGCTGCGGTACATCTCTATGAATCTCTGCCTAGAAAGGCTGAGTTCGAAGCCATGGCGGACTAGAGCCCAGAATAGGCCCTTCCGCGCAAAGGAAGACTACCCCATGATTACCCGTCTGCCCATTGCAGCAGCAGCGGCCTTGCTGGCCGTATCCGCGTTGGCCCTGAGTCCCGGCTGTCAGGTGTTTGAGAATACAATCACCGTGGCCCCTCCAACGTCGCCATCGACGCAGATCGCGATACCAGCCACGCCACAGTTGCAGCCAAACAGCAATGGCAGCAGCCTTGCTGTTGCGCCGGTTGCGGCTTTGAGCACGGTCAATGATGACCCGATGCAGTTCATGGGGTTAAATGGGGATCGGCTGGAAGGCCAATTGGGACGCCCGGATCTGATTCGCCGTGATGGTCCGGCAGAGGTTCGCCAATTTCAGGGCGGTGCCTGTACGCTGGATCTTTTCCTGTATCCACAGAATGGAACCATGGCGGTCAAACATGTTGAATTGCGGGGGGCCAGCCTGGACAACAATGCACGGCGCACTTGTCTTGCAGAACTGATCCGCGCCCGGACCATCGCCGGATAAAATATCCCGCAATGGCCCCGGCTGAATCACTCTTTAGGAATTGCTGGCCGCTTTCTTGATGGAGGCTTCCAAAGTCTCGGATTCAGTGCATCCGGCTGGGCACAGCATTTTCAGCTTTTCCAATTGTGCCTTGGCTGAGGGCATATCGCCCTGCGTAAGATACCATTCGCCCAGATATTCATGGGCACCTTTATGGCTGGGGTCGATGGTCAGGGCATGTTCATAGGCGTCCCAGGCATTGCCGCTATCCCCGGCATTGCGATAGCTAAATCCCAGCATGTTCCAGGCATCGGCGTTTTTGGCATCGTCGGCAACAACTTTTTTCAGAACCTCAAATGCCTCACTGTATTTTCCGTCCATGGCCAGTTTGTTCCCATTTTCGTAGGTTACATCTGACTCCGAAGAGGAATTCCCGAAGCCCATGGCCAGGGCTGAGGCCGGCAGGAAAAGCGCCATAAGTGCAATGGCGGCAAATTTTCGCATAAACATCTCTTAATCCTCTGTTGAGACGGGAAATTCACCCGTATATCACGCCTGCCCCCAGACTACTTCCCGCAGACTATACGCACAAATGCTATAGGGCGATTAGATTTCCAAGAGATATATTCAATATCTATATCAATTTACCGTCAGTCGTCTGTCGATGATGTGTTTAAGGCTAAATCACCTTGGCCATCGCGAATCGCAGTCAGGCGTCGCGCCATGAATTCAAAGACATCCAGATAGGTGCCACCTTTGGGTTTTCGCAGACATTCCATGGTTGGATACCAGGCGCTGTCGGTTGGATGCCATCCCAATCGCCAATCGCCGCCTTCCGGCAGAACAGTCCAGCAGGGGCGGGCCAGGGCACCCGCCAAATGCGCGATGGCTGTATTGGTGGTGATGATCAACGCGCATTCCTGCATTACGACAGCAGTGTCCAGAAAGGCTCCTTCGCCCTCATCCATTTCCTCTGTGGGGTCATAAATTGGGAAGGGCACAGTATCGACTTCCCGCCGCCCTTCGCCTTTTTGCAAACTGATCAAGCGGATGCCAGGAACTTGCGCCAGCGGTGCAAACTCTGCCAGTGGGATGGAACGCCGCTGATTGTCAAATAAGGCCTCTCCGCCATGCCAGGCAATACCGATTTTTGGACCCGGCCCCAGACGTTCCCGCCAGGGGGCGAACAGGCTGGGGTCTGGGCGAAGATAGGGCACGCCATCGGGAATGGTGTCTGCATCAAGTTTCATCAATCTGGGCAGCGACAGCAATGGCGCCCAACAATCCGCTTTGGGAATCGGGTCCCCCTGGGCGATGACATCTGAGACTTGGTGACTGGCCCTCAGAATTGGAACCAGGGCAGGGGGTGCCTCCACCACGACCCGCCCCCCGGTGATCAGTCCTGCCAATCGAAAGAACTGCAGGCATTCGCTCATCCCCTGCTCACACCGTATCAGCAGCCTGCGTCCGGCCAGCGGATCGCCGGTCCAGGGGGGCAGGCCGGGGTTCAGGTTTGGCAGCGCCCCCGTTTTCCAGCGCCAATCATATTCGCGGAACCCTTTGGCAATCTGTCCATCGCAGAGCAGGGTGATGGCGTGTTGGACATGGGCCTGGGCCGCCTGGCTGCCTGGCTGGGCACAGTCAATTGCCCGGTCCAGGGTGCGCAGAGCGCTGGCAACATCGCCTTCCTGTCGTTGAATCTGGCCCAAAAGAGTTAGGGCAGGCGCAAAGGGGGTGCGGGCGGCGGCGGCAGCCTCCAACGCGGCGCGCGACAACATTTTTTCACCCTGGCGCGCCTGCAATGTCGCCAACAGGGTCAACGGCACCGCGTCCCCTGGCATAAAGGCGATAGCCTTCTCTATGATTTCAATTGCCTCTGCAACCCTGTCCCAATCGGCCAGGGTCTCTGCCAGGGCGATCATAATCTCCGGTGCATCGGGATGACGCTCCAGGGCGGTGCGCAATACGGCCTCTGCCTCCGCTACCCGGCCCAGGCGGCGCAGGGCGACGCCCAATTGATGCAGCGCCGGACGATAATCCGGCTGTGCTAACAGAACTGCCCGAAAGGCGACAACAGAATCCTCCAGCCGCCGTCGATCCGCAGAGGACGTGGCAGAAGAAAACAGTTTCAGCAGCGCTGAATTGGTCAAGGCGGAGTCAGTCATCGCTCAGACAGGTCTCACACAAGGTCATTCCCTAGTGTTAGAACAGACTCGCCCTTAGGAGAAGAGCGATCAGCGGTATTCTAGTCCTGAAGTTCCGGTAAATCCTTGTACAGGTCCAGGGCTTCCGGGTTGGCCAAGGCCTCCTGGTTTTTGATGGCGCGGCCATGCACGACATCTCGAACGGCCAATTCTGTGATCTTACCAGACCGGGTGCGGGGGATATCGGTCACCGCGATGACTTTGGCTGGCACATGACGGGGGGTGCAATTGGTGCGGATGCGCTTTTTGATCGCGGCAATCAAATCATCGGTCAGTTTTTGACCGTCTTTCATACGCACGAACAGTACGACGCGGGTGTCATTGTCCCAACTCTGCCCGATCACAATGGATTCCAGCACTTCGGGGAAGGATTCGACCTGTCGATAGATTTCTGCTGTGCCGATCCGAACACCGCCGGGATTGAGCGTCGCATCCGACCGGCCATAGACGGTAAATCCGTGATGTTCTGATTGGGCGATGAAATCTCCATGGGTCCAGATATTCGGATATTTTTCAAAATAGGCGGCGTGATAACGTTCCCCAGTGTCATCACCCCAGAAGCCAACCGGCATGCAGGGGAAGGGTCTGACACAGACCAACTCGCCTTGTTCGCCGACGGCGGCAGGTTTGCCTTCATCGTCATAGACCTGAACGGCCATACCCAGGCCGGGAGACTGAATTTCCCCACGCCAGACGGGTTTCACAGGATTGCCCAGCATAAAGCAACTGACGATATCGGTGCCGCCGGAGATGGAGCTTAACTGAACATCCGTCTTCACATCACGATAGACATAGTCAAAGCTTTCTGGAACCAGCGGTGACCCGGTGGAACACATCACCCGCATGGACGACAGGTCGTGAGTCTCGCGGGGTTTCAGCTCTGCCTTGGCACAAGCATCAATCCATTTCGCAGACGTGCCAAAGATTGTCCATTTCTCATCAGCTGCATAATCGAACAGCACATTACCACTGGGATAGAAGGGAGAGCCGTCATACAGCTCCAGCGTGGAGCCACAGGCCAGACCGGCCACCAACCAGTTCCACATCATCCAGCCACAAGTGGTGAAATAGAAAGTGCGGTCCTTTGGCCCTGCATCACAATGCAGCAGGTGTTCTTTCCATTGGTTCAACAGCGTGCCACCCGCCCCATGGGTGATGCATTTCGGCTTCCCGGTCGTCCCGCTGGAATACATGATATACAGTGGGATGTTGAAGTCGAAGCGGGGGAAGTCAATTTCCTCTGCCGGGAAATCGGCGATGAAATCGGCCAGCGACTGCGCATCCAGGACCATTTCGCAATCAGGTGTGTCGTGCAGCAAGGGAAGCACCACAACCTTTTTGACACTGGGCAGCTCGGTCAGGAATTCCCGCACTCGGGGTAGGCTCTCATGGCCTTTTCCATTGTAGAAATAGCCATCGGCGGTAAACAGAACCTTAGGCTCCGACTGTCCAAATCTGTCCAGAACGCCCTGCAGCCCGAAATCTGGCGAGCAACTGGTCCAGATTGCTCCCAGTGACGAGGTCGCCAGCATGGCCGCAATGGTTTCTGGCATATTGGGCACAAATCCCGCGACACGGTCGCCCTGGCCTACCCCTTGCGCAGCAAGGGCCTGGCGCAGCCGGGAGACCAGGTCATACAATTCGCGCCA
>JARGPE010000033.1:20381-24932 GCA_029212835.1 Alphaproteobacteria bacterium
GGCGTTGCACCTTGTCCTCGGCGCGGAACACCAAGGCATCGCCATCATCCCGGCGGGATAACAGGTTTTCTGCGAAATTTATTTTTGCATCTGGAAAAAACTTGGCTCCGGGCATCTTGTCGCCATCAACCAGAATACGGCTGCCCTTGGTTTCGGCCTTCACGCCCGCAAAATCCCAGAAGCTGTCCCAGAACTCCTCAACCTCTGTGACCGACCATTGCCACAGCGCGTCATAATCCGGCAGATCAACCGACCAACGCGCAGCACAGGCTTCGCGGAATTTGGTCATGTTGCTTTCGGATACGGCCTTGGGTCCCGGCGTCCACAGTGGCTCAGTCATTCCCTGCAACTCCCTCTATTCATGAATTTGTCTGGAATTGGGGATAGCACGAAGCTGATAAGCCGCCAAGACAGACGGAATGTGACACGGAGGTTCGCCCTAAACCCAATCTCGCAATTGGGCGATCAGGGGGATATCGGCGGGGGGCATTGGGTAATCGCCCAGGCGCTGGGGGCGAACCCAGGCCAGTTCCTGACCTTCGCGGCCTTGGGGTGTACCCTGCCAGACGCGACAGACATACAGAGGCATCAGCAGGTGAAATTCTTCATAGGCGTGACTGGCAAAACCGATCGGGGCCAGACAACTGGCCCGCGTGTCGATACCCAATTCTTCCTGTAATTCCCGGATCAGGGCCCGCTCTGGCGTTTCGCCGGGATCAACTTTGCCGCCCGGAAACTCCCAAAGTCCCGCCAGCTTTTTCCCCTCTGGACGCTTGGACAGCAAAATACGCCCATCCTTGTCCAACAAGGCGACCGCGACCACCAGCAGGGTTTTCACATCCCGCTCTGCTTCAGCCAATCCACCACTTGCATCCCAACATCCGCTCATTGGGACAAACTAGCTTCTGTAGTCGGCATTGATGTCGATATAGGCATGGGTCAGATCACAGGTCCAGACACGGGCTTTGCCGCGCCCGATCCCGACATCAACTTCAATATCGATTTCCCGACCTTTAAGATGAGCAGTGACGGGGGCTTCGTCATAGCCCTGCACGCCTTCGCCCTGTTCAGCAATAACGGTGCCGCCCATGGCAACGGTCAGGCGGTCACGATCAGCACGCTCTCCTGACTTGCCCACAGCCATGACAATGCGGCCCCAATTGGCGTCTTCCCCCGCAATCGCGGTTTTAACCAGCGGGGAATTGGCAATCGATAGGCCGATTTTGCGCGCGGCTGCGTCAGAGGCAGCGCCTGTCACATCGATGGTGACAAATTTGGATGCACCTTCTCCATCTTTCACAACGTGATGGGCCAGTTGCGTTAAGACATCCAATAAGGCCACTCGGAATTCTTTCAGGGCCTTGTCAGACGCTTTTTTCGGTGCCGTGTTTCCGGCCTTACCGGTCGCAGCTAGTAACAATGTGTCACTGGTTGAGGTGTCGCCATCAACGGTTATGCAGTTAAAGGTTTTGTCTGTGGCCTTGCGCAACAGCTTTTGCAGGATGGCGTGGGGAATATTCGCATCGGTAAAAACGAAGGCCAGCATGGTCGCCATATCCGGCGCGATCATGCCTGATCCTTTGGCAAAGCCAGCAATGGTGACCTCAACGCCGCCAATCTCACATGTCGCCGATGCCCCTTTGGGGAAGGTGTCGGTGGTCATGATCGCCCGCGCTGCTGTAGGCCAGCCATTGGGTTTCAGGCTGGTATGCAGTTTTGGCACGGCCTTTGAAATCCGGTCGGTTGGCAGTTTCTGGCCAATCACCCCGGTCGAGGCGACGAGGACTTCTTTCTTCTTGCAACCGACGGCGATGGCGGCAACTTCTGCCATCGCCTCGGTGCCTTCCATGCCAGCCTTGCCGGTGAAGGCATTCGCATTCCCGGCATTGACCAGGATCGCCCGGGCAACGCCCTTTTTCAGAACCTGTGCACACCAATCAACCGCCGAAGAGCGGGTAAGGGATGTCGTCAGAACCCCGGCCACCGCGGTGCCCGGATCCAGCTCCGCCATGAATAAATCCGGGCGACCCTTGTATTTTACCCCGGCGGCAATGCCCCCCAGGCGAACCCCCGCAACTTCCGGAAGGGTCGTGAAACTCTTGGGGGCGAAGGGGGATTTGGTCGTTACCATGGCGGTGCCTTTGCTGGATGAAGTGGTTTACTATTGAGCGGTCGGCATCGGATTGCCGTCCATATCAAAGCGTTCAACAGTGGCCCCTTTAATGGCCTCCTGAATAATACCTCGAACCTTGGTTTCCGCCAATTGTTCCCGGATGCGTGGCGCAACTTCTTCAAAGGCTGGCGGTTGAATGTCCCGCTTGTCCTTTACCAGGATGATATGCCAGCCGAACTGGGTTTTAACGGGCTCGGATGTGAAGGTATTGGGTTCCAGAGAGAAAGCGGCATCTTCAAAAGGTTTCACATATTGACCCTTGCGGCTCCAGCCATAGCTGCCGCCATTGCTGGCAGAGCCCGGATCTTTTGAGCGTTCCTTGGCCAATTCAGCGAAATCTTTGCCCGCGGTAATTTCTTTAATGATTTCTTTGGCCTCTTCTTCAGTATCAACCAGAATATGGCTGACATCGATTTCTTGGCCTTGGGGTTGCTGGGCGACCAGCTCGTCATAGCGGGCACGCACAGCAGCATCGTCCACCTGCTTTTCTGCTTCCTTGATGACGTAGTAATTATACAGCAATTCGTTTTCAACTTGCTTCAGTCGTTCTTGCAATTCTGGATCTTTTTGTACCCCAGCGGCACGGGCCTTTTCGGCTATGACGTGACGACCGATCACTTCTTCCAACAGCAAGGGATAAATGCCCTGCATACCTGCACCCTGCACTTCTTTCGGCAAATCCTGGAAGAAACGGACCAGCTCCGACTGCTTGATTGGGTCGCCATTGACGACGGCAACGGTCTTGTCATCGGATTGCGCCAAAGACGGCATAGCAGCAGCGCAGGTAAAGCCACCCACCAGAACAGCAATGGAAAGCGTTGAACGAAGGGCGTTAAAAGAAAACGGCATGGTAATCCTCATCTAAAGTGTCGCAGGGGCAAATCACCGTGACGGCATCCCGACCCGGTTTCGCGCGCACGAAACCATGTCTAGCCGGGGATCACAAGCACAACTGAATACCCCGCAAGGCAAGCGTGCGTTGACAGAGCGGCATCGGACCCTTATCTCCAATCGCAGTGTGATCGGGCCTGAAAACCCGATTGTCTTTCTATCTTCATGCCAAGAGTTCCTTTGGCAAAAAATTGAAAGTGACGTCTTTCATGCTCGGCGGCTTGCTTAAAAGCGTATTTGGGTCTGCGAATGACCGTACTGTTCGGATTTTGCGCAAACGCGCGGAGGCGATCGGGGCCTTGGAAGATGACTTCAAGGCGCTCGACGATGTCGAACTGCAAGCCAAAACAGCAGAATTTCGCAAGCGCTTGGCAGAGGGTGAAACCGAAGATGACATCCTGAACGAAGCCTTCGCGACGGTCCGAGAGGCCGCGCGGCGCGTTTTGGGCATGCGACATTTTGACGTGCAGCTGATCGGCGGCATGGTTCTTCATCAGGGCAAGATTGCCGAGATGAAAACCGGGGAAGGGAAGACCCTGGTTGCGACCCTGCCGGTTTACCTGAATGCGCTGTCAGGTAAGGGTGTTCATGTTGTGACCGTGAACGATTACTTGGCCCGTCGTGACTCCCTTTGGATGGGTAAGATTTACGAGTTTCTGGGCCTAACCGTTGGGGTTGTTGTGCCCGGTATCGATGAACTGGCCCGTCAGCAAGCATATCGCTGCGACATCACCCATGCGACGAATAACGAGCTTGGCTTTGATTATCTGCGCGATAATCTGAAATTCCGCCTGGAGCAGATGGCACAGCGTGAACCGAATTTCGCGATCATTGATGAGGTCGACTCAATCCTGATCGATGAGGCACGCACACCGTTGATCATTTCTGGCCCAACCGACGATTCATCGACCATGTATATGACCGTCGATGCGCTGATCCCTCATCTGACCCAGGATGATTACGAGAAGGACGAGAAACAGCGCGCCGTCACCCTGACCGATCAGGGCACCGAACATATTGAGGCATTGCTGCGGGAAAAGACTGATTTGCTGGAAGAGGGCGAATTGTACGACGTACAGAATGTCACCGTCGTCCATCATGTGAATCAGGCTCTGCGCGCCCATAAACTGTTTACCAAAGACATCGATTACATCGTCAAAGACAACAAGGTGATCATCATTGATGAATTCACCGGTCGGATGATGGAAGGGCGGCGCTATTCCGAAGGCCTGCATCAGGCGCTGGAAGCCAAAGAGAATGTAGCGATCCAGATGGAAAACCAGACCCTGGCGTCGATCACATTCCAGAACTATTTCCGTATGTATCCGAAGCTGGCCGGGATGACCGGGACGGCGCTGACGGAAGCGGGTGAGTTTGGAGAGATTTACGGCTTGGATGTGGTCGATATTCCGACCAATAAGCCCATGGCCCGCAAGGACAATGATGACGAGGTCTATCGCACCTCTGCTGAGCGCGATAATGCCGTG
>JARGPE010000285.1:0-3388 GCA_029212835.1 Alphaproteobacteria bacterium
GGGCCAACCGCTGATCCGCGGTGTTGAATGGTGCGGCGGTTGGTCCCGGTGTGCTCATCAGTCGATCAATACTTGTAGATGTTCATCGGGAAAGATCACGCCGATCATGTCGCCTGGAGTGCCGCCGCCTGTGCTGCTGCGTGCGATGACATCCGTCCCGTCGTCCAGGGTGATATGGGTGTTTGTGCCTGATCCGAAGTATACCACGTTGGAAATTTTGCCTGAGACAGTGCAGTTGGAATCCCCTGCATCACACAGGCGGACATTTTCCGGGCGGATAGCCACACTGACCGATCCCGGTTTCAATGTATCAGAGGACAAGCGTGCAGAGACCTCATTGCCCTTGCTCAAACGGATTTTGCCACAACCATCTGAGACGCTCAGCATTTCTGCGGTCAGAATGTTGATGTCGCCAATGAAATCCGCCACAAAACGGCGCGCTGGGCGATCATAGATGTCTTTCGGGCCACCAACTTGCAGGATATGGCCCGTATCCATGACCGCGATCCGGTCGGACATGGTCAATGCCTCTTCCTGATCATGGGTTACAAAGACAAAGGTAATCCCGGTTTCACTTTGCAGCCGCTTCAGTTCTATCTGCATTTCCTTACGCAGTTTCAAATCCAGGGCGGATAAAGGTTCATCCAGCAACAGAACTTTGGGATGCGGGGCCAGGGCGCGGGCCAGGGCGACACGCTGTTGCTGTCCACCCGACAATTGATCGGTGCGTCGATCGGCCAATTTGCCCATTTGCACCAGCGACAGCATGCGGGTGACCGTGTCGTTGATTTCTGACTTTGGCTTGTTCAGCATTTCCAGGCCAAAGGCGATATTCTGCGCCACGGTCATATGGGGAAACAGGGCATAATTCTGAAACACTGTATTGACCGGGCGTTTGTAGGGCGGCAGATGCCCGATTTCTTGCCCATCCAATAAGATGGACCCTTTGGTTGGTAATTCGAAGCCTGCGATCAGTCGCAACAGCGTCGTCTTTCCACAGCCTGATGGGCCCAACAAAGTGAAGAACTCATTTTCTCGAATTGTTACAGATACATTGTCCAGCGCGGTCACAGCATAACTGCCGCTGCCGAAGCTTTTGGTCACGTTTTCGGCCGTGACCATGGGCTTATTTGACTTTTCCCCAACCGATTTCTGCGTGGGAGAAAGAGTGCCTGATTCGCTCATTTTTGAGTCCCCTGTTGAGAATTGTTCTATTACTCCTTGCCGCGTGAT
This sequence comes from Alphaproteobacteria bacterium, assembly GCA_029212835.1. GTDB lineage: Bacteria > Pseudomonadota > Alphaproteobacteria > UBA8366 > Aestuariispiraceae > Pacificispira. The sequence goes on from JARGPE010000285.1 coordinate 1,234, forward strand.
CTGATCCGTCACGTTCATTAAAACAAGGCATGCAATAGTCATCTCTATGTTGAAAACGGTACGCCGCCCCATGCGGCCCCGTAAATATCCCCCAAGGGGTATGCACGCTCTATCGGGGGCTGGCTAGCCCCCCGTCAGACCTTCTCGACACCTGATAAGGCGCTCAGAAACAAAGAGAATAGTTCACTTTGTGAGGATATGTGCAGTTTTCTGTACATATTTTTTCGGTGAATTTTAACGGTGCCTGGGCTGATCGAAATGATCCGTGCGATGGATTTTGAGGAATGCCCCTTTAGGATCAGGCCCGCAATTTCCCGTTCTCGTTCCGTCAGGTGGTCCGTACCAAATCGGGCCAGGGCAGCATCAATTTCTTCTGCGGGAACGCCTTCATCCGCTGGGGGGGTATCGTAAAAACCATGCACGAAGTGCCGTCGATTAAGGGCGCTGAAAATCGGTAGAATTCTACGAAATTCCGTAATTTCGCGGGCGGTGAAGCGGGGTTCGTCCGTTAATCTGCCGATGGAATAGAACAAATGTTTGCCAGCAGGCAGATCAATCAGAATCGCCATTTCATCCCGCAATCGGATCGAATGATAATATTGTTTGAAATAGGTGGATTGCTGAAATCTGTCAGGCGCAACATCGTTTAATCGCAGCGCATCACAGGGCGCATGGTCCCGATAGGTAACATAGAAGGGGTCCAACAAATAAGCCCCGTCAAGATAGCGATCAACCACCTCTGCGCGCCGTTCTGCCCGCACATTGTCGTATAGATGCACGGGCCGCCTTGTGCCATTCAACAGTGTCAAAAGGCATCCCCTGAAGGGCGCGATACAACGCAGATAGTCCAATCCGATTGGAATAAAGTCAGCCGTCCCCACGGCTGAAATCGTCGCCGCCAAAGCTTCTTCCACGGTATCTGTTTCTGGCCTGGCCACGTGATACACGTGTATCGTCTTCCCTGTTCCTGCCGTCCCATCCCTAAAGGGATATTTACGCCTAGCGCGTAATAGGATCATGCTACGCTAAAATATACCGTTCTGAGAAGGGGAGTCTGTCGGAAATGCTGACTATTCAAACCGATAAGCATAAATTGCGGGATGCAAAGACCGAACTGCATGGCGGTTTGCTGGTTCCACCCTATGAATGTCCGGCGCGGGTTGATCGAATCTTGACCCGGTTGCAGCAGGTTAAATTGGGCCCGGTGCAGGAACCGGAGGATTTTGGTCTGGATCCGGTGCGGCGCATTCATGATGGCGGATTCCTTGCCTTCCTTGCGGGGTGTTGGGACGAATGGCAGGCAGCAGGCTTTAAGGGGGAAGCGATTGCAACCTCTTGGCCTGCCCGGCGAATGCAGGTCAAACCGCCCACTTTTATTGATGGTAAGATTGGTTACTACGCCCTTGCCTCAGAAACCGCGATCAGCAATGGCACTTGGGAGGCAGCGCAGGCCAGCGCCAATGTCGCCCTGACTGCGCAAGCCGCGATTTCTAAGGGGGAGAAGGCTGCCTTTGCCCTATGCCGCCCACCGGGTCATCATGCGGCGGCGGATATGTATGGGGGCTATTGCTTTATCAACAATGCAGCCGTTGCCGCTCAGGCCTTCCTGGATCAGGGCGCGTCACGGGTCGCCATCCTGGATGTTGATTTTCACCATGGAAATGGCACGCAGGATATATTCTATGGACGGGATGATGTGTTTTTTCAATCCGTTCACGGGCGCCCGGAAGACGCCTTTCCCTACTTCCTGGGCTATGCTGATGAGCTTGGCGCGCTGAAGGGGGAAGGGTTCACCGCCAATTATCCCCTGCCGCCCGGCACCGCCTTCGACGCGTGGGGCGATGCTCTGGCCACGGCAATTAAACGCATCCATGATTATGGCCCGGATGCGGTCGTCATTTCTTTGGGTGTGGATACGTTTAAGGATGACCCGATCTCTTTCTTCAAGCTGGAAAGTGATGATTACAAATCCTATGGCAGGATGATTGCCGGCCTGAATCGCCCGACCTTGTTTGTTATGGAAGGTGGCTATGCCGTCGAGGAAATCGGCATCAATGCCGTCAATGTGTTGATGGGGTATGAAGATCGATGACGGAGAACCGAATGCTGACCGTCGCTGCAACGCAATTTGCCTGTAGTTGGGACATTGAAGCCA
>JARGPE010000285.1:3398-3769 GCA_029212835.1 Alphaproteobacteria bacterium
ATTTGAACAAGGCAGAGGCGCTGGTGCGCGACGCCGCCGCCAAAGGGGCAAAGTTGGTCCTGTTGCAGGAACTCTTTGAGACCCCTTATTTCTGCCCCGATCAAAAAGTCAAATATCTTGAATTGGCCCTGCCAATGGAGGGTAATCCTCTGATCGCCCGTTTTGCCGCCCTTGCCAAGGAATTGGGTATAGTGCTGCCGATCAGCTTTTTTGAGCGGTGGCACAACACGTTCTTTAACTCAATTGCGATCGCAGATGCCGATGGGACGATATTGGGCCTGTATCGCAAAAGCCATATTCCAAACAATCCCGGCTATCAGGAAAAATTTTATTTCAGCCCCGGTGATACCGGGTTCAAGGTCTGGGATACG
>JARGPE010000286.1 GCA_029212835.1 Alphaproteobacteria bacterium
GGTAAGCTAACAATCGTTCTAATGATCAGAAAGAAGGCGAGAACTGTCACTAGCACACCCGGCAAACCTAGCTCTAAACGGATTTGAATAAGATTATTATGTGGATGAAGCGGAAGATTTTGACCGACCCGAACCACCCCAACACTAAAAAGGGACCCATCCAGAACGTTCATGCGATCGGGAGTATCAACAATTCTCTCGGATCCATGCGGGATAGACCGTGAACTGTCTAATCCCCAGCCTAACAGAGAATGTTCCTGAATTCTGCTCAAGGCAAAATCTAGAATCAAAACCCTGTGCTGCAGGCTTCCATGTTGCTTTGTTACAGCAAGCAAAGAATTTGTGAGTGGCGGATTGCTGATGACTGGTAGCACGATCATCATCGAAAGAACTCCGACCAAAATCAGGCCGCCGGTCAGTCGCGGTATCCACCGAGTCATCAGAGTGATGACGATGCCCATGATAAGGGCAAAAATTGACGTCATATGACCAGAGAGAAGCACTCCAAGAAACACCAGATAGAACAGGCCAACCGACACTCTTCGCAGCCCTTGCCTATCCTGAAGAGCCCTACAGAACAAAAATGCTGGGAAAACAAGGATTGCCAGAATTGTTGCGGGGGCCTTGTAGAAATTATCGTATTCAGGGGATTCCGCCGGACCAAAGAATATTGTGCCAAGATATCCAACAAGCCAATTCTCAATCAAAATTAGGCCAACAAGAGCTGCGCCGATTAAAACACCCATAGCGATCGCACGCGCAGTGGACTGTGCGATCGGCACCACCATAAGCACGGCTAGGGCGAATCCCATTAAGGCCAGCTTTGGAACACGGTCCCACGGCAAGGGCTGTTGGGGCACAAACCAAAGGAGTGAAAGGCTCGCCACCGAGAGAAAAATGACCCCAACACACAATCCAACCCGCAATTCCAGCCAAGAGTTTAATCGCCATATACGGTCTCTGGCAGCCCAGCTGACCCCAATCATCGTCATTGCTGAGGCCACAAAAACATATACTGCAATCGCTTTAGGCTGCACCAAACCACCAAGGCAGCACACAACAATAAGCAGTGTCAGCCCGATCCGTAAAATGGGATGTGTCAGTAAGTTCATTGCCTCTAATTGCCCTGTAACAAGGCGCAAGTCCATCGCGATTCTGGAGGTTTTAATTCAAAACCAACATGCTTTATCGACGAGAGTCCTTGCCCTTCGATATCGAATCACTTGGAAGTTTAGCATCCAGGGAGAACCATCACGCATGGAAGACGATATTCAGACCATTATCGCCAAGGCAATCAAGCGGGCCGACCGAACATTCTTTAACGAAAACTATTCCAAACAGGCTACTGCTGTCATTCGGGCAATCAACAATGCAGGATGGGGAATCGTGCCTCTGGAACCAGATGCTGAAATGCTGAAGTCAGGTCGCGAGACGATTGAAATTGGTCGTCACAAACCGTCCGAAGTGGCTAAGGCTGTCTACGCCGCAATGGTTCGCATTGGCCGTCTCTAGGCAAGGACTGCTCCGACGTCCTCTTCCGGCACAAGGGCGAGAGCTTGCTGAACAACTTCAGGGCCTGAATGCGAACCGTAAGCGTTTTCGCTGAGAAACCGGCGCCATCGTCTGGCTCCGGGCAACCCATTGAACAGTCCCAGAATATGACGTGTGATATGATGCAGTGCGACACCTTCGCTGAGTTGCGTCTCAATATAGGGCAGCATCATCCGAACCACATGACGGCGACTTATCTGTTGATCTGACGCATCCCCAAAAATCAGTGAATCCGCCTGAGCAAGGCAATAAGGGTCCTGATAAGCAGCGCGCCCAATCATCACGCCATCCAAAACAGATAAATGCGGTAGAGCGGCCTCCAGAGATTGCACCCCCCCATTCAAACTGATCGATAGTGCCGGGAAATCCCGTTTCAATCGATGCACTGTTTCATATTGCAGCGGGGGAATTTCCCGGTTTTGCTTTGGGCTTAGGCCTTCCAAAATCGCGATTCGGGCATGAACAATGAAGGTGTCACAGCCCCCCTGTGCCACCGTATCAATGAAATGTACCAGGGCCTCGTAGCTGTCGCGACCATTTATCCCAATTCTGGATTTTACGGTGACAGGGATGGAGACTGCGTCGCGCATCGCAGCAACACAATCGCGCACCAATTCAGGCTCCGCCATCAGACAGGCCCCAAACTGGCCGTTTTGTACCCGGTCCGATGGACAGCCGACATTCAAATTTACTTCATCATACCCAACCGCCTCGACCATCGTGGCCGCCTTGGCAAGATCCGCCGGTGAAGATCCACCGAGTTGACAGGCGACTGGATGTTCCGAAGGGTCGAAAGCCAAGAACCGATCTGCGTCCCCGTGCAACAATGCACCGGTAGTTATCATCTCAGTATACAAAAGGCTGCGCCGAGTGATGAGACGCAGGAAGTACCGATCAAACCGATCTGTCCAATCCATCATCGGAGCAATGCTCAAACGACGGTCTATTGAGCGATTGCGGATATCTGTTTCAGTCTGCGTCATCATGATCGGGCTTTTACACCAGTATTCCGATGCATCCAATCCCCTTGAAGCTTGACCAGTTTATGCAAGATTGTTGGACTTCCAGCCACAAATAAGGCAGACACACTATGGTCTGTATTTGGGGAGAATTCGCCTGTGAGGCATCGAATAGCCACGGGGTGGGTTTGGTTTGCGGTTACAATCGCAACGATTACCATTGGTGCCGGGTGGGTTGCCGCATGGCAGGCCGACCGCTTTGCCGATCAACATTGGGCCGATCTGGTTCTGCAAGAAGCCAATGATATCACACAAGTGGTGTCCGGCACGCTGGATCGCGATCAACTACAACTCTATGCCTTTGCACGCAGTCTACCGGAAGGATCGGAGCGCGTCAGTTTCCAATTCGACGCAATTTTCGCTTTAGAAACTGCCGCATTGTATCGCCGTCAAACATCGAGACCCTTTGACGGATTGGCCTATGCTGTCTGGGTTCCTGCAGAAGATCGCGACACTTTCGAATCCCGCTATGGGATTGCACTGCTTGGACCAAGCCATCTTCCCAGTACGAACCAAGGCGATGGTTTTGTTGTGCTTTATGTCAATGGGTCACCGGAAAACCTCTTCATTGGCCTGGACCTTGCGGAGGTTCCGACTTTTACACAGACAGTTTCAAAGGGCTTCCGATCACAGGAACCCACAATCGGTCCCAGCTTCCCAAGCAAGAATGGTTATTTGGCACCGATCACTGTCTGCCAAGGCGATAACGGCATTGTTCTTGGGCTTCTCAATCTGACAAAGCTAGCTGGAAATGCCCTGTTAGAAAAACTGCCTGATGGCATGTCTGTGACTATCTCAGATGGGGAGAATGTCCTATTTGAAACGTCACCAGTTCGAGATTCAGAAATCAGCCTGACAACAAAAACCAGCAAGGGTAATTTGAACATTGGTTTTAGCTGGCAAGCCAATAATACATTTCTTGGTGGCCCGTCCCGTGATCTGGGTAATAGCTTGCGCCTGGGCAGCCTGATTGCCGGAGCCCTTATATTAGCAGTTTTCGTTTCCGCTTCTGCAACCAGCCGAAGAAAGAATGCCCTGAGCCGGGAACGCTCTCTGATGCAGACCATGGTGGAACGCATGGCAGAAGGGATCACCATCATTGATCCTAACCTGACCTTGGTCGCCTGCAATGATCATTTCTACTCTTTGTACAATTTACCAAAGGACCGCTTCAAAACACCGGTTCAGCTTGAAC
>JARGPE010000287.1 GCA_029212835.1 Alphaproteobacteria bacterium
AGCCCGGTCCCTCCGGTGGAAGGATTGCGGGACCGGTCCAGACGGTAAAAGGGGCGGAAAGCGTCTTCCCGTTCTGCTTCTGGAATACCGGGGCCGTTGTCATCCACCAGGATTTCGATGGCATTGCCACGTTTGCCTGCATGCAGCCAGACCTGACTGCCGTAGCGTGAGGCATTGGCGATCAGATTGTCGATGCAACGGCGAAATGCATTGGGCTTCAGCCAGGTCACGATTTTTCCCTCGGCATGGCAATCCAACGCGATGCCGGATGCCTGCCATGTCGCGGCTAGGTCCTTGATCACCTCACTGAGGTCACTTTCGATAGATTTTTCCCCGCCTTCCCCCCGGGCAAAGGTCAGGTAGTCCTGGATCATCTTCTCCATTTCAGAGACGTTGACGCTGAGCTCCTGCGTTTCCGGCGACTCCCCCAACATTGCCAATTGCAGCTTCATACGGGTGAGGGGGGTGCGCAGATCGTGGCTGACCCCAGACAGCATATCGGTGCGCTGACGGATTTGACGGCGGATGCGTTCTGACATCAGGTTGAATGCATTGGCGGCTTGGCGGACTTCCAATGCCCCCTCGGCCTTAAAATCCTGCTCTGGCTCGCGGCCTTTGCCAAAACTTTCCACCGCGCGGGCAAGACGCCGTATGGGGCGTACCTGATTGCGCATAAAAATTGACGCCACTGCGAACAGGACCAGCGATGTGCCGACCATCCACAGGATAAAGATATAGGTGGTGGAGCTGAACAGCCGACTGCCTGGCACCACGACATTCAATACGGCGTCTTTCAATTGAATTTGCAGGGTTAATTGCTTGCGGAAGGAAGAACTGTCGATGATGAAAGGGCGCCGCACACGCTCGTTCATGGCCTGGGCCAAAAGACGATCCAATTGACTGCTGAGTTCTGCCGGTTGATTGGGCAGGATTTCGCCCGGAAGCAGGCTGATCTCCAGTTCCATAGTCTCACGGACACTCTCGAAGATTTCGTCGCGGGCCTCGGGTGTGCGGCGTAACTGGTCAATTGTGTTGGCGATATCTCCCGCAACACTGGCAGACAGACGCCAGGTGACCGTATCCCAATGGCGGTCATAGAAAACCCAGGCAGATACGATCTGTAGCAAAATCAGCGGCATGACGATGATCATCAACGCACGGCCAAACAGCGTCTTTGGCAGGCCTCGTTTGATAGTCAGACGCACATTGCGCAGGGCGGATCGTACGGGCCCCAATTTTTTAGGCTGGTTCATCCGTCCGGCCTTAGAACATAGCCGCGACCGCGCACGGTTTGCAGATAGCGCGGTACTTTCGGGTCAGGCTCCACTTTACGGCGCAGGCGGGTCATCTGAACATCAACCGCCCGGTCGCCCCCATCAATCTCAACGAATTGTGTCAGTTCGTCCCGGCTCATTACCCGTCCGGGTTCGCCTGCCATCACTTTCATCAGGGCGGTTTCGGTGGAGGTCAGTCGGACTGGCGTATTGTTGCGTAACAACAGCTCACGGCCCAAATCAAACAGCAAATCACCCAGACGCACGATGGAGGTCCGCTTGGGCTCCGCCGCAGCGGGCAGGCGGCGCAGGATGGATTGGATGCGCAGAATCAATTCGCGCGGTTCAAAGGGTTTGGGCAGGTAATCATCGGCCCCCGCTTCCAATCCTTGAATGCGGTTTTCCGTTTCGCCCATGGCGGTCAGCATTAGGATTGGCACACCCACATCCTGGCGGATGGATTTCGCCAGATCCAGGCCACTTTCGCCCGGCATCATTACATCCAGTATCATGATGTCGAAGGTCAGGCTGGCGATCTTGCGACGCGCATCGGCGGCGTCTTCGGCTTGGGTAACCCGGAAGCCTTCCTTGGTCAGATAGTCACGCAAAAGGCTGCGCAGACGCGCATCGTCATCGACCACCAGAATATGAGTATCACTGTTCATGACTGGACTATAAACGCAGTTTCGCCCCGACAAAATCTTCACGTGCGCCCTGAATGAAGATTCATCACGGTTTTGGATGTCATGGGTTCTTGGTTATCAGGGGCGAATAGTGTAGGCCCTAGCCCAACACAGGCTCATGATGGATGCATCGCCATGGCACAGGAACAGCAGGGCTCGACGGCCGTTAATACGCTTAAAATGTGGAAGCTATTGTTTGATGTCGCGGCGTTGTTGTTTGCATTGCGGGTGCTTGTTGCCATCCAAACGGATTTGTCACTGCATGGGGACGAGGCACAGTATTGGACATGGTCCTGGACCTTTGATTTCGGATACTATTCAAAACCGCCGCTGATTGCCTGGGTCATTGGCGCAGTAACGGATGTCTGTGGTGACAGTGCCTGGTGTATTCGCGCTCCGGCGGCCCTGTTTCAGGCGGCCACAGCGCTTGTTCTCGCAGGTGCCGCGCGGGTTTGGTTTGATAATCGCATCGCGTTCTGGACAGGCATTGTCTGGTTGACACTGCCAGCGGTGTCGCTCTCCTCACTGATCATGTCAACGGATGCACTTCTGCTGTTTTTCTGGGCAGGGTGTCTTTGGGCCTATGGCTCGATGATGCGGCGGCCCTCTTGGTTGGCGGCAATTGCCTTGGCGCTTTGCTTCGGCTTGGGTTTGAATGCGAAATACGCGATGGCCTATTTCCTGATCTGCCTTCTGGTACATCTGGTGATCTGTCCGCAGGCCCGCCAGCAGGTCCGCAGCGCAGCGGTTCAGTTGGTTGTTGGCTTTGGTGTCGGTGCGGCGGCGATTTTGCCAAATGTCTGGTGGAACAAGGTGCATGGCTGGGCCACAGTCGGTCATACAGCAGATAATGTGCATTGGCAGGGGATTGTCCTGCATTTCAAAGAATTAGCTGATTTCCTGGGGGCGCAATTTGGTGTCTTTGGCCCGATCCTATTCGTGGTCCTGCTATTGGCCATTCCACGCAGTCGGCGTGCCTGTCAGGCCTTGTCGGAACCGGCTCGGCTGCTGCTCGCATTTTCTCTGCCAATTCTGTTGATTATCTCGGTACAGGCCATTCTCTCCCGGGCTAATGCAAATTGGGCGGCAACCGCCTATCCGGCAGCGGTGATATTGGTTACCTCCATCCTGTTGGCCCAATCGCGGCGGCGTTGGTGGCTATGGGGATCAATTGCGCTGCATTTGATAGTCGCCGGAGCCCTGTATACGGCGGTGCTGATGCCGGGGCCTGCAGCCCGTGCCTTGGGTCGTGATCCGTTTGCGGAATTAAGTGGCTGGGATCAGGTCGCAGCCGAAGTGTCGCAAACCATGAAAGCAGATGATCTATCGGTGCTGCTGATGGACAACCGGATGATGATCGCCTCTATGGCCTATGCGCTGCGTAGGCAGCCTAACATTATCATCCGTGCCTGGAATCACGATGCCAAGATTGACCATCATTATGAAATGGCCTGGCCCTATAAGCCGGCGGTCGATGGGAGGCGTGTGTTGTTATTGACCCCTCATGGCGCAGAATCCATTGAGTCCCACTTCTCTAAAGTCACCAAATTGCTGCCAATTGAGAAAACTGATCGTGTTGGGCGGACCAAAACCTTGGAACTGCGTGTGTTGGAGGATCCGAAATGATGTCACTGGGCAGTCCTGCTTGGTCTACCGCATGGATGTTGAAGATTTGCGGGCTGGTGTTTATCGGCCTAGCCGTCATCTTCCTGCCCTTTCCCCAGATTGATATGTGGGTATCAAAACAGGTTTATCTGGGGGACAATAATTTTTGGATCAGCCAGAGTGCATTTACTGCTTTTA
>JARGPE010000288.1 GCA_029212835.1 Alphaproteobacteria bacterium
CGGTTTGGGGCCCCTATGTCGATCCTTATATCGCGCAGTATGCAAAGCTGCCGATGACCGAAGGATCGGACAGTGCGGCATCGGATCTGAAGGCGGAACTTTCTGCCTTCTCGGATCGCTTGTCCCGAGTGGAGGCGCGTCCGGTTGCGTCTGGAGAAGGTACTGTCATGCCCGGCGATATTGCCAGCCGCTTGGCCGCTTTGGAGAGCGATATCGAAGCACTGAGCGACGCAGCGGAATCGATGCAAGCAATCCGTGAGGAAACCGCAAGTGCCCTGAAAGAAACTCGCAATGATCTGGCGGCATCCAAGGAGCGCGACGAGACCAGCCGCACTCGGTTGCTTGAGCGGATGGGCGTGATTGAAAGCATGCTGGAGCAAGTCAGCAAGGAAGCGGAGCGCGCGACCTCGAGCTTGGCTGGCCTGGATGCAAAAACCGTCAAGAATGCTGATGATATTGCCAATCTGAAGGCCCGCCCTGCCCTGGAAGGTGCGGCCCAGGCTGGTTTGGCTTTGGCCGTTGGGGATGTGGAATCGTCGCTGTCTGCCGGGCGTCCGTTTGACAATGCCTTGGATCGCTTGGCCGTATTGGCGCGGGATAATGTGGCAATTGACAGTGCGGTCGGGGAATTACGACCCTATGCCGTCAGTGGGGTTGCGACCCGTGCCGCCTTGATTTCTGCCTTTCAGCGTGATGCGCCCGCCATGCAGTCAGAACTGAGCCGCACAGATGGCAGTGTTCTGGATGTCTTGATGCAGGGGGCCCAATCCTTGGTTTCCATTCGTAAGAAGGGGGAGACCCCGGATGCGCCCCCGGTCAGTCGCGCTGAAGCCGCATTGAACCGTGGGGATTTGGCCAGCGCGGTGGCAGCCCTGTCACCAGGCCGGGGGACTTCTGAAACCGTGACATCCTGGTTAAAGGCGGCGGAAGCTCGCTTGGCTGCAGAAGCCGCATTGTCAGATCTGCGTGATGCAGTTGCTGCCGGTCTTGCTATCGTCCCAGCACCTGCGTCAGCCCCAACCTTAACCCCGGAACAGGCACCGGCTGCTGCGCCCAAACCGGCACCATCTTTTGACGCTCAGCCCACGACATCGGGAGATCCGTCATGACATGGCGCGTATTCTTCTTCCTGATCAAAATCGGTATTGTCGGTGCGCTGGCGGTGTTTTTCGCCGTGGAACCGGGGCGCGTATCCTTTGATTGGCAGGGTTATGCCATCGATATGCCGGTTGGGATTTTTGTTCTGATCGTGCTGTTGCTGGTCTTGCTGTTGGTCTATGCCGAGCGCATTCGCCAGAGCATTTTCCGCTTCCCCAGCCGCTGGCGGGCCCATCGCAAGGCAATTCGGGAGATGAAGGGATATCGTGCCCTGACCTTGGGCATGGTAGCGGTTGCGGCAGGCGATGCGAATGAGGCAAAGCGTCAGTCCCGCCGGTCCACAGATTTGTTGACTCAGGCTCCATTGACCAAATTGCTGCAGGCCCAATCCGCCCAATTGAATGGCGATGATCAGGCCGCATTGAAGTATTTTGAGGATATGCGGGGGAATCCAGAAGTCTCCTTTCTGGGCATCCGGGGCCTGATGACCCAGGCCTTGCGAGACGGTGATTCTGATCGGGCGCTGGCCCTGGCGGAAGAGGCGCGAAAACTGCGCCCTTCTGCGAAATGGGTTTTGTTGGAATTGTTGGATCTGCAAATGGAGGCCGGGTTCTGGAATCGTGCCCTCGCAACCCTGGAAGATGCAGAGAAAACTGGGGCACTGCCGACAGAGGAAGCCAAGCCCTTGCGCGCAAAACTGTCCCTGCGTCAGGCCGCCCGCCTGAAAGACTCCGGACAAACCGGCGAGGCATTGAAGATTGCCAAGAAGGCCATGAAGGCCGATCCCAGTAATGATGCTGCCGTGGTCCTGACCGCAGATTTGATGCAGCAAAACAAAGACACCCGTAAGGCGGAAAAACTGATTGAGGCGGCGTGGAAACAGCACCCATCGCCAGTCCTGGCGGAATCCTATCGCAGTCTAGCGGCTTCCGACGCCACACCGTTGGCGAAGGTGAAGCGGTTCGAGGCGCTGTTATCCCTGGCCCCGGATGCGGCGGATAGTCATATCGCATTGGCCGATGCGGCGTTGGATGCCTCTCTATGGGGCGAGGCGCGCACCCATTTGGCAAAGGCCACAGACATTTTGGGTGAACCTGTGCCCCCCACGCTGTGTCGGCTATGGGCGCGCCTTGAAGAGGCCGAGCATGGCGATCTGACCGCGGCTCATCGTTGGCTCAAGAAAGCGTCAGAAGCAGAAGAAAAGGCTCAAGCCGCGCCATCAGACCTTAAGCTTCCCGCCCGATTGGGTGAGTCAACGCCACTCTAAAACACGTTGTTTATTGGTATGTGAAGATCAAGTGCCCGCAACCATCATGCCGTCAATGCGGATGGTTGGGGCGTTGGTCGAATATTTGAAGACCAGATCGTCGGCAGGCGTCATGGCCAGGAACATGTCCTTCAGATTGCCCGCAATGGTGACCTCGTTCACTGGATAGGCAATTTGACCGTCTTCGATCCAGAAGCCTGATGCACCTCGGCTGTAATCGCCAGTCACCATATTCACGCCCATTCCCATCACCGAGGTGATGTAGAACCCGCTCTTGATATCCGACATCAAGTCAGCTGGAGAAATTGTGCCCGCCTCCAGATGCAGGTTCGTCGTGGAGGGTGAGGGCGGGCTGCTGGTGCCACGGCTGGCATGGCCGGTGGAGGTCAGTCCCAATTGACGGGCAGCGCGCAGGTCCAACACCCAGGTCTGTAAGACACCGTCTTCTACCAGATTGCGGCGCATATTTGCCAGGCCTTCTGCATCGAAAGGCTTAGAGGCCAATCCGCGTGCACGATGAGGGTCATCCACAATCGTGATGCCGGGGGCCATAACAGCCTGACCCATTTTGTCTTTCAGGAAGGACGTGCCCCGGGCAATAGCAGCACCATTGATGGCACTGGTCAGATGGCGCACCAGACCCCCGGAAATGCGGGGATCGAACACGACCGGCACTTTTGCAGAAGGCGGCTTGCGCGCACCAAGCTTTTTCAAGGCACGCTCGGACGCACTGCGCCCAATTTCAGCCGGGTCGGTCAGGTCACTGCCAAAGATAGCGCTGGAATAGTCGTAATCTGATTCCATCGCGGTGCCACTGCCAGCCAGAACCGATACGGCGATGCTGTGATTGCTGCCTTGATACCGACCGGCAAAGCCATTGCTGGCGGCTAAGGCAATACGTGATTGGCCCCAGGATGCTTCTGCCCCTTCTGAATTGGTGATCCCGGCAACCGCCAAGGCCGCATCTTCGGTTTCCGTGGCTCGTGCGATCAGGGTTTCCGCGCTGGGCTCTTCCGGATCAAACATTTCCAATTTGGGATAGTTGTCGCCAACGATCTGATCTGGGTCCGCAATACCGCAGAAGCTGTCTTCCGGGACGGTTTTGGCCATGGCAATTGCCCGGTCTACCAACAGCGTCAGTCCGTCTGGGTTCCAGTCATTTGACGACACGATGGCCTGACGTTTGCCGATCAGCACCCTAAGGCCCAGATCCTGGGACTCCTGACGCTCCAGCTTCTCCGTCTTGCCCAGACGCTGGGCATGGCTGATGCTGGTGGACAGGCCTGCAACCGCATCCGCTGAATCGGCGCCAGCCTTAAGGGCACGCTCGACAAGGTCTTGGATCAGGGCAAGCGGATCAGTCTCAACGGTCATGGAGTCT
>JARGPE010000034.1:0-3179 GCA_029212835.1 Alphaproteobacteria bacterium
AGAGGCGAGCTACATTACTCCTGTTCCTGGAGGTGTTGGTCCCATGACCATTGCTTGCTTGCTGCGCAACACCGTCACCGCATTCTGCCGGCAAAACGGTTATCAAGAACCTGACATGTAAGAGAACATCTCTATGCAAAGAAAAACGGGCGGGAAATTTCCCGCCCGTTTTATGTTCAATGCTGATTGATTAATCAGCGATGATCTTCATTTCGTGCTGTGCCGGTGCTTCCATGGCAGCATTGTCTTCGGTGCTGGCGGTTTTGCGTGGCGCGCGACGGGTACGGGCACGAGGGGCCTTCGGAGCATCATCGGAATTGGCGACGGGGCTCTCCGGGGCACTTGCAGCAGGGCGTTCCGCTGGTTTCGCCGCCGGTTTAGTCGAGGCGCTTTCTTTGCCAGAGCTGACAGGGGCGGGCTCTACATCATTGCTCGGGGTCTGGCCGCTGTCCTTAGCCTCAACCGGGGCTTCGCTGCCTTCTGCCGTGTTCTGCTGAGGGCGACGACCCCGACCCCGACCGGGGTTGTTGCGTGGGTTATTACGACCCCCACCATTGCCCTGGCCATTGTTGTTCTGGTTATTATTGTTCTGGTTGTGGCCGCCCTGACCATGATTGGCGCTGTTGCCAGAGCCATTATTGCCTGAGCCGTTATTTCCAGAATTATTGTTACCAGAGTTGTTATTGTAATTCTGATTGCGATTGTTGTTGCCGCCGGTATTGCCGTCCGCGTCGTTGCTGTCGTCGCCATCATCATCGTAATTGGTGTCGTCGAAGCTGTTTTGCTGATCCGATGAGGAGTCGTCGTAGCTTTGACGCGGGCGCTCACCAGTGTTGTTTTCATTCAGGATGCGGTAGTAATGCTCCGCATGCTGCAACATGGTTTCTGCCAATACACGGTCACCGGAACCTTGTGAATCGCGTGCCAGTTGGATGTACTTTTCGTACACTTGGGTCGCGTTTCCACGAATTCGAACACCAGGCCCGTTTGAATCAAAATTTTGACGGGAAGGGTTACTGCGCCGAGCATTATTGCGATGCCGACCGCGATTTTGTTTTGGATTATTCACGCTTTACCTCTTGAGGTGCGATTGAATCAAACGAGAGACAAGCTGAACCGTATCGTTGCAGCACCCGATCATCTTGGGTCAATAAGGTCTTCTCTCTCGGAAAGTCGGTTTCGGATTGCCCCACTTAAGAAGCCTTCCCCCACGAAACGCGACGTACCGCAACCTAGCCTTTTGCTTGACCCTTTCCAAGTGTTTTTTTCGGCTATGCTCGATCAGGCATCTGGCCCAACACGACACGGTCGTGCCCGGACGTGTCTTTAAAACAGGATATGCGTAAAAAACCGGCTGAATTTAGCAGATTTGGGACAGATTCCCCCTGATCCCAACCGATTTCCAGGGCAATCCAGCCGCCGGGGCGCAGCACTTTTGGCGCAGCGTCAATAATCGCGCGATAGGCGTCCAGGCCATCAGGCCCCCCATCCAGGGCCAGAATTGGGTCATAGTTCCGTACGGCTGGGTCCAGGTGATCAATTTCTGCCCGGACAATATAGGGAGGGTTTGAGATCAGGACATCGATCGATTGTGCCTGCAGGACGGATAGCCAATTACTTTCCTCAAAGCGCGCATGGTCTGCCAAACCCAAACGATCTGCATTGGATCGGGCTGTCGCCAGTGCCTCGGCGGAGATGTCCAGGCCGATACCCCGGGCATTTGGACGCTCATGCAGAATGGCCAGCAGCAAGCATCCCGTGCCTGTTCCAATATCTGCAATCTCGCATTTCTGATCGTTTGGAATAAGCGCCAGTGTCTCACGCACCAGGACTTCACTATCCATGCGAGGGTCCAGGGTTGTGGGGGAGACCTTAAAGTCCAATCCCCAAAAATTCCGCTGTCCTGTGATCCGGCTCAACGGTTCCCCCGACGCCCGCCTTGCCACCCATTCCTGAAACTTGGATGGGTTGTCCACGGGGTGATCAGGATAGGTGATGATATCAGTTGGGGTGATCCCGTCACAATCGCATAACAGAAATCGGGCCTCCCATAGGGGGGAGGGAATATCCGCTGCTTGCAACTGCGCTGTTGCGACGCGCAGAAGGGTCTGGCGCGCCGTGTCTGAGGTCACACGGCCTCTCCCAATTCAGCCAGTTGGGCGGATTGATCTTCCAGGCTCAATGCGTCCTGGATTTCATCCAGCGCTTCTCCCAGCATCATCTTATCCAATTTATAGAGAGTCAGATTGATGCGATGATCCGTCACACGGCCTTGTGGAAAATTATAAGTCCGGATGCGTTCGGATCGGTCACCAGTACCGACCATGGATTTACGATCTGCCGCGCGTTCAGAGGCTTGGCGGTCTCGTTCCTGATCATAAAGACGGGCACGCAGAACCTTCATCGCCTTGGCGCGGTTCTTGTGCTGGGACTTTTCATCCTGACAGGTTACGACCAGACCGGTGGGCAAATGGGTGATGCGGATGGCGCTGTCGGTGGTGTTGACGTGCTGGCCACCGGCGCCCTGGGACCGGTAGGTATCGACCCGCAGATCCCCTTCGTTAATTTCGATATCGACCTCTTGCGCTTCAGGTAAGACCGCCACAGTTGCCGCAGAGGTATGGATACGCCCACCGCTTTCGGTTGTTGGCACACGCTGCACGCGATGCACCCCGGATTCGAATTTCAGTCGCCCGAAGGCCCCGGCACCGTTGATAGAGACCGTGACTTGGGCAATGCCACCAACTTCGTTCTCGCTGATATCGATGACTTCAAATGGCCAGTTATGGTTCTGGCAAAAGCGCTGATACATGCGCAAAAGATCACCCGCGAACAGGCCTGCCTCATCCCCGCCGGTGCCCGCCCGGATTTCCATGATACAGGCGCGACGATCCGCCTCGTCCTTGGGTAACAATAAAAGTTTCAGTTCTTGTTCCAAGCCCGGCAGGCGCTCATCCAGGCTTTCCAGTTCTTCGCGGGCCAGGCTGCGCATTTCCTTGTCGCTGCTCTGATCCTCAATCATGGCAACCAGATCGGCGCGTTCAGCCTCTGCTGCACGGAATGTCTGTGCCGCTTCAACGATGGGTGTCAGTTCGGCATATTCCATCGAAACAGCCTGGAATTCCTCTGCTGGCAGGGTGCCAGTTGACATCCGATCAGACAATTCCATGTGCCGTCGG
>JARGPE010000034.1:3189-23733 GCA_029212835.1 Alphaproteobacteria bacterium
TCGCTTCTTTCATCCTGAATGCGCAGCGCAAAAAGGCGCTCCAGCACGCGGTTTACTGTAATCGTGTCACGCAGGTCTGCGGCCCCGCCTTCGCTGGCAATGGCGCGCAGGGTTTCGCTGGGTTCATGCAAGATGCGGTTGACCAGAAGGCGGGTTGCCTCTGCCGCATCGGCACTGGGATGGCGGTGTAGCACATCTTCGCGCAATCGGTCGAATTGTTCTCTCAGCGCGATCAGGCCCGGCACGCCTTCGCGCTCTGCCTGGCTGCGCCGCCAATCGATCAGGGCACCATCCACCATGGCAGCGGCCTCATCAGCCTCTGCCTTTCGGTCCAACTGGCCTTTCTCCGCCAGCCGTTCGATATCCTCCATTGTATACAGGAATGCATCGGATAAATGGTCAACCGCAGGGTCAATATCCAGGGGAATGCCTGCATCAATCAACAGGATCGGTTTTGATCGTCGGACCTCCAGCGCCTTATGGACACTGTCGTGGTCCAGAAGGTAGCGGCCACTACCCGCCGCCGTGATAACGATGTCAGACTGAGCCAGAGCACGGTCCAGCTTTTCATAGTCCTGATAGGTCAGGCCCCGCCTTGCGGCTTCCCGCTCTGTGCGGCGGGAGGGCCCGGTCAAGTCCAGAACCCCGATCCCGGCACGTTGAAATTGTTCTGCGATTAAACCGCCGGTTTCCCCCAGGCCGATCAGCAGGGCGCGGCAGCGGCTCATCTTGCCATGCAGATCCTGGGCAACCTTCACCGCTGCGGCAGCGGCAGAAACGGCGCCTTCCCCGATCCGGGTCGTGCTGCGCACACGCTTTGCCAGGGCGAAGCTTGTTTGCATCAACCGGTCCAGCTCTCCCTGGATCATTCCGGCATCGGTTGCGACCTGAACGGCCTCCTTCAATTGGCCCAGAATCTGAGATTCTCCAATCATCTGACTGTCCAAAGCGCTGGCGATGCGAAAGACATGGGCGACAGCATCGACATCATACAGACGGTAAAAGGCAGTCTCCGGGACGCTCATTCCCTCCAACCGGCTGCGCAAGCGTCGCTCCGCAATACCGCTGGCCTGCTCTGGGTCGATCGACGTGCCGATCAATTCAACCCGGTCACACGTCGACAGCGACACCAATTGCACTAGTCCCGCGTCGCGACAGGTTGCCAGGAATTCTGGCAGGGCGGGCGGCTCCACGAATAAGCGATCGCGGATGCGGGCATCGGCGGTCCGGAAACTTGCCCCCACGATATAGGGTCGTTCGATTTGGGTCGGGCCCGGACTGCCAGTCCCTGTTCCGGCCGCAGCCGCCGTCATGGCCTACCCCCGATCTCCAGCGCGCAGCAGGGGCAGTGCGGCGGAAAGGTTAGCCATCGCCACTTCCTTCTGCTCCCCATCATCCAGGGTTTTGACCTGGGCAACGCCTTTGGATAATTCCTCATCCCCCAGGATGATCGCGGCCCAGGCATTGACCTTATTGGCATGCTTCATGCGCTTTTTCATATTGCCGGAAAAGGCGAATTCGGTGCGCAGGCCCGCATTACGCAAGGTCCTGGTCAGGGCCAGGGCTTGTGCCTCTGCCGCCTCGCCCATTGGGACAATGACAATGGGTCGGTCGGCTGTTGGTGTCGCACCAGACAGCATCGCCAGCCGTTCAATCCCGGCAGCCCAGCCCACGCCAGGGGTTTCCTGGCCGCCCAGCATGCCGATCAATCCGTCATACCGCCCTCCGGCCATAACCGCACTTTGGGCACCCAGCGCGTCTGTGGTGAATTCAAAGGCGGTGTGACAGTAATAGTCCAATCCCCGCACCAGCCGAGGGTTGAGGGTATATTTGATGCCCAGAGCATCCAGGCCGCTTTTCACCGCCGCGAAGAAGTCGACGCTTTCCGTATTTAGATAGTCAGAGAAGATCGGGGCGTCGGCAACGATCTTGCGGTCGCCCTCATCCTTACTATCCAGGATGCGCATGGGGTTGCGAGTCAGGCGGTCTTTCGACTCTGTCGACAGCTTGTCCAGATGACCCTGGAAATACTCAACCAAGGCCTCGCGATAGGCAGCCCGGCTGTCGGTATCACCCAATGTGTTGAGTTCCAGCACGGTTTTATCGACAACGCCCAGATCCGTCAGGATGGCATGACCGCAGGCAATCGCCTCTACATCGGCCAGGGGCTGTGCGGCCCCGATCAGTTCTATGCCGATCTGGTGGAATTGGCGCAGGCGGCCCTTTTGCGGGCGCTCATGGCGGAACATGGGGCCTGAATAAAAATACTTCACCGGGGCATGCTGTGCCAAACCATTGGAGATGAACGCCCGGCAAACGCCTGCAGTGTTTTCCGGGCGCAGGGTCAGCATATCGCCGCCCTTGTCTTCAAATGTATACATCTCCTTGGTCACCACATCGGACGTATCACCCAAAGTGCGCGCGAAGACATTGGTGAATTCAAAGATCGGCGTGGCGATCTCGTCAAAGCCATGCAGTGCCGCAGTGCCCCGTGCCGTATCGCTGACATGGCGATGGGCGCGCATATCGTCGGGCAGGAGGTCATGGGTGCCGCGTACCGGCTGTAAATCTGCCATGGGTCAGAATCCTTAATGTCTACAAATTGTGGAGAATGGGTCGCTATTCAGCCGCGATGGTTGCGGTTTCGGCTTTTTCAGCCTCAATTTCCGCAGCCTTTTGTTCCACCAGCTCAACCAGATGGTCGACGATGGATTGGTCTTTCAGGCGATGATGCGGCAGCCCGGCAATATAGACCTGATGGGTGCCTTTGCCGCCGCCAGTAAAGCCGATATCGGTTTCGCGCGCCTCACCCGGTCCGTTCACGACGCAACCAATAACACTGACCGTCATCGGTGTGGTGATATGGGCCAGACGCTCTTCCAGAACCTTTACGGTGTCGATTACATTGAACTGCTGGCGGGCACAGGAGGGGCAGGAAATCACATTCACGCCGCGATGGCGCAGGTTCAGGGCCTTGAGCATGTCAAAGCCGACCTTCACCTCTTCCTCCGGCTCGGCGGACAGGCTGACGCGGATCGTATCGCCGATCCCGGCCCAGAGCAGGGAGCCCATGCCGATGGAGGATTTGATCGTGCCGGACCGCAACCCGCCCGCTTCGGTAATCCCCAGATGCAGGGGGTAATCGCAGGCTTCTGCCAATCCGTGATAGGCGGCAACAGCCAGAAAGACATCAGACGCCTTCACGCTGATTTTGAATTCGGTGAAATCAGCATCTTCCAGAATGCGGGCATGTTCCAGACCGCTTTCCACCATCGCTTCGGGGCAGGGCTCGCCATATTTTTCCAATAGATGCTTGTCCAGTGATCCGGCATTCACCCCGATCCGCATCGAACAGCCATGATCTTTGGCGGCTTGAACCACATCTTTAACCCGCTGGGCAGACCCGATATTGCCCGGATTGATGCGCAGGCAGGCAGCCCCCGCCTCTGCCGCTTCAATCGCGCGTTTATAGTGGAAATGGATATCGGCAACGATCGGAACAGTAACTTCTGGAACAATCTTGGCCAGGGCGGCGGTGGAGTCTTCATCGGGACAGGAAACCCGGATGATATCCACACCAGCCAATTCACAGCGTCGGATTTGATCAATTGTCGCCTGCACGTCTGATGTCAGCGTATTGGTCATTGTCTGCACCGTGATCGGGGCATCCCCGCCCACGGCGACCGGGCCAACCATGATTTTGCGCGCCTTGCGGCGGTGAATTTCGCGATAGGGTCTAACGCTCATGATTGATCTCTCTCAGGGTCGGCAGTGACCATCAGAAAATGCGCGCTTTTAGCCCGAAGATCAAGGTTGCCCTGAATTTTTAACACAGGATCCATCTGGCCTAATGGCTCAGGGCAGCAAGCTTTCTGGTGTCAGGGGGATTCCGCGTCGAACCTCACCCAATGACCCAATCGTTGGGACCATTGTGCCATTCACGATCAGCTTCAATGCCCCAATGTTACCAGAACTGAGCGTCAGGCCCGGTCGGTTTGGAACGCGATAGATTTCCCCCATCAACATCAGCTTTTCGATCAGAATCTGACCTTGAGCATTTTTCACCTGGATCCAGGATTCCTGGGTCGCCTGGATGATGATGCGGCTATCATCCGCAGTTATCGCGCTTGGTGTCGTCGATTCTGTCGGTGTGGTTGGGGCCTCAGCAGCCTGAGTTTCCTGTTGCGTGGGGATTTCCGCTGGCGCGGAGGGGCTGGGCATCGACTCCGCAGCTTGCATTCCAGGTGTAGAAGTTTCGGGAACGGGTGCGGTCGTTGTTGGTGCAGCGGGCTCTGGCAGATTTTCAGTTGTCATCGCCGAATCTTCCGCTGTCTGCGGGGGGCTGGATGCGCCCTCTTCCGCAGGTGCGCTTTGCGTCACTGCCGAGTGCGGGGGAGCGGCGGGAATTTGGGGTTCCGGTAGGGCATCCGCCTGTTGCTGGGACGCTGTTTCGGTTTCCGGCTGGGGCGTTTCAGATGAGGAGGGCTCCGGCGAAGTGGCTTCAGCGGCTGTGGTTTCGGGTTGAGCCGGTGGTGCCGGAATGTCGCTATTCTCTGAGGTCTGGGCAGTATCTGTGACCGGTGCAGGTGTCTCTGTTGCATCAGAAGCCGTCGTCGATGGCACGGGGGTGACGGAAGACGTGTCGCTGTCCGTCGTTTCGCTTGTTGTGCCATCTGTTGCCGGCATAGCAGCTGTGTCTTCTGTCTGTGCCGCCTCTGGCACAGTCTCCACGGGGGGCAAGGGGGCGATATCTGCGCCAGTATCGGGCGTCGTTGATATCTCTTGCGCTGGCTCTTCTTCAATCAGTGACCTCAAACGGTCTGGCACAGCCTGAACAGCTTCAATAACCGTCATGTTTTGGGAGGAGCTGTAGAGCCACACCCCATAGACCCCGCCTGCCAACAGCAGCACAATCAACAGCAGGGCGGCACCCGGAACACGATTGCCAGGCAATGGCTCTGGGAATTGTAATTGGGTGCGCTGGGTCATACCCCGCGCTTCGACCTTAAAGCGGTCCACGATTTCATTGCTGTCGAGATCAAGATAGCTGGCATAGGCACGCACAAAGCCGATGCCATATGTCACACCCGGCAGGTCCTCTATGGCCCCGGATTCAATTGCTTGAAGATAGGGGAGGCGAATGCGCAGCGCCGCAGCAACTTCGCGAAGATCCTCATCGCGTGCCAATCGTGCCCCGCGTAAAATCGCACCAACTCCGGCTCCCGGCTTTTCCGAATTGGCGCCTTTACGCGCCTGTTCCTGATCTTCAGACGCTGTCATATACCTCAACCATAACAAAGTGACCCATGCCCACACCCTTATCCCCGTATGAGCAAGCGACAAAAATCATTCCATTCCAAATACTATGGCGCGATTGGTGCCGGATTGCAAAGACCCAAAACAACCTCTGCGAAAGCCGGTAGGCCTAAACGGGGATGCCGTGGTCGCGAGCAAAGTTTGCCATGGCCCCCCGCAAGGACCGATCCGGGCGGTGGGTCAGTGCTTCAGTAAAGTTCGACAGGGCGGAAATGGTGCAGCCACGAACAGTATCGCGCAGGGGGCCGATATTGGCGGGTGACATTGACAATGTGCGAATGCCAAGTCCAATCAGCGCCAGGGCCTCCAGCGGTTGTCCTGCCATTTCACCGCAAACCGACAATTCCAAGCCGTTCTGGTTGGCGCGCTGCACGACTTCTTTGACCACATTCAGGACGGGCGCGGACAGGGCATCATATCGCCCATCCATACGAGGGTTTCCCCGGTCGCTGGCAAATAGGAATTGCAGCAGATCATTACTGCCAATGGAGATGAAATCCGCTTTCTTTGCCAGTGCATCCAGTTGGAATATCAGTGAGGGAACCTCCAGCATGGCGCCCACTTTTAATTCAGATGGCAGCAACAGGCCGCGCCGTGTTGCACGCATCAATTCTTTGTCCAGCATCGCGCGGGCTTGAACAAATTCATCGGCATTGGCGACCATGGGGAACATGACACGCAAGGGACGACCGTTACAGGCTTGAATCAGCGCCCTTAACTGGCCACGCATCAGGCCGGGCCGGTCAATCGCGATGCGAATGGCCCGCCATCCCATGGCCGGGTTTTCTTCCTGCGTTTCGTTGAAATAGGGCAGAACCTTGTCGCCCCCGATATCCAGGGTGCGAAAGGTGACCGGCCTGCCTTCAGCTTGATCCAGAATGGCACTGTACAACTGTACCTGAGTAGCCGTGTCGGGAAAATCTGACCGCACCATAAAGGGCACTTCCGTGCGATACAGGCCGATGCCCGCGGCTCCAGAATCCTTCAAATGGCCCATATCGATCAACAGGCCTGCATTCATCATCAGGGAGATTTCGACGCCATCCTGAGTGATCGAGGGTAAATCTTTCGTCGCTAGGTAATGCGCGCGTTTTTCCTCAAACATCTGCATTGAGGACTGGAAGGCCGAGCGGACTTCATCGCCGGGGCGGATATAGCACAGGCCGTTGCCGCCATCGACCAGGATCGGGTCCATCGGCTCAACACGGTCCAGAATGCCCTTCACCCGCCCGATGACAGGTATTTGCAGGGCGCGCGCGACAATGGCAACGTGAGATGTCGAAGACCCTTCCTCCAGGATCAGCGCTTTCAGATTACTGCGATTGTAGTCCAGCAAATCGGCTGGGCCCATATTGCGTGCAATCAGGATGGTTTCTTCTGGCAGCATATGAGCGCGTTTGCCATCCGTATCGCCGGTCAGATTCTGCAACAGACGGAAAGCCAAGTCTTCCAAATCCAAAAGGCGTTCGCGCAAATAGGCGTCATCGACCTTTTTCATTCGGGCACGCGTATCATCCTGTACGCGTACAACAGCCCCTTCGGCGGTTAGACCGTTTTCAATATTCTCGACTATGCGTCGTATCCAGCCCTTATCTTCGGCAAACATTCGATAGGTTTTCAGGATATCGATATGATCGCCTGGTCCCTCGGCATCGGCCTTTGCTAGCAGCTTATCCAGCTGCTTGTGCATGCTGGCGAGGGCATCTTTCAACCGCTGCTTTTCGGTTTCGGAATCTTCCGCAACAGTGCGCCCAACGGGGATAGCCGGTCGATGCAGAACGGCGTGACCCATCGCCAGGCCGCCATTCAACTTGATCCCATCCAGACGCAAGGGGGCAATGCCAATGCCATCTGCCGGGCGCTGTTCGGATGTTTCGACCAATTCCCCGCTGGCCACCATTTCCGCGACCACCATAGAGACGGTTTCCATCGTCTCCACTTCTTCATCGGTATAGTCACGCGGCGTGCGGTTCTGAATGGCTAGAACACCCAGCATGCGACCGCCGCGCAGAATCGGCACGCCCATCATAGACGTATAGATTTCCTCGCCGGTTTCGGGGCGATAGGCAAAGCTTGGATGCTTGCGGGCTTCTGCCAGGGCCATTGGGCGGCTGTCGGCAGCAACCGCCCCCACGATCCCTTCCCCAATGCGCAGGCGGGTGTTGTGAACGGCCTCTGGTTTCAGGCCTTGCGTGGCAAATAGCTCAAGCACGTCACCGGCACGCCGCACATAGATGGAGCACACTTCGGCAACCATATCACCCGCAATAAGCTTTGCGATGCGGTCCAGGCGGTCCTGGGCATCACCGGGGCCGGCCATAACGTCACGAAGCCGCCGAAGCAGCTTGCGAGGTCCTGCCCAAACTGCAGGTTCTGGCGCAGTTTTTCTGGCCATTGGCCCTATAGTCTCCCGTTACAATGCCGGTTTCGAATATTCGAAACGGGTCTTTCAGTTCAAACCGGACGGAGCCGGATCCCAATCGTGATCCAGCCCCATATACCGGGTTTATTTGTTCCTGACCTAGGCGGCGTCGAGGCCGTAGGCGGTATGAAGTGCCCTGATGGCCAGTTCAGCGTATTCTTCAGCAACCAGAGTGGATATCTTTATCTCACTGGTTGAGATCACCTGGATGTTAATCCCCTTTTCTGCAAGGGTTTTGAACATCGTCTGGGCGACCCCAGCGTGACTGCGCATGCCGACCCCAATGACGGAGATTTTCGCAACGGCACCATCAGACAACAGCATTTCATAGCCGATCTTATCGTGATTCCCTTTCAAAACGGAAATCGCCCGATCGATATCGGCACGGGCCACGGTGAAAGTCATATCCGTACGTTCCCCATCGGGAGAAACGGATTGGACAATCATATCAACATTGATCGATGCATCGGTCAGTGGGCCAAAGATATGGGCCGCAACACCGGGTTTGTCCGCAACCTTTACCAGCGTGATCTTGGCTTCATCCCGGCTATAGGCGATGCCGCTTACGACTTGCTTTTCCACGATCTCATCCTCATCAACAACCAATGTGCCCGGCTTATCCTCAAACGAGGACAGGACCTGCAGGCGCACGCCATGGTTCATGGCAATTTCAACACAACGGGTTTGCAATACCTTGGCACCCAGCGACGCCATTTCCAGCATTTCCTCATGGGCAATGCGATCAATCTTGCGCGCCTTGGGTACAATGCGGGGGTCGGTTGTATAGACCCCATCAACATCGGTATAAATATCACACCGGTCTGCCTTTAGCGCGGCGGCGAGTGCGACAGCGGTCGTATCAGATCCCCCCCGACCCAGTGTGGCAATGCGGTTGCGTGGCGAAACACCCTGGAATCCAGCCACAACCGCGACCTGATTTTCGCTAAACCGGTTCACGATTTCAGTGGTGTCGATGTCTTCGATGCGCGCCTTGCCATGCATTTCGTTGGTGGTGATCGGAATTTGCCAGCCCAGCCAGGAGCGGGCGGATATGCCCATTTCCTGAAGTCGCAGCGCCATCAGGCCTGCCGTGACCTGTTCACCGGATGCGACGATCGAATCATATTCGCGCACATCATAGATGCGGGATGTTTCCTGCACATAGCCAACCAATTGATTGGTAACGCCAGACATAGCAGATACCACAACAGCAACTTCATTGCCCGCGTCCACTTCACGTTTCACACGTTGGGCAGCATTGGCAATGCGATTTATGTCAGCGACGGAGGTT
The DNA here is from genome assembly GCA_029212835.1 of Alphaproteobacteria bacterium. Lineage (GTDB taxonomy): Bacteria > Pseudomonadota > Alphaproteobacteria > UBA8366 > Aestuariispiraceae > Pacificispira. The sequence goes on from JARGPE010000034.1 coordinate 12,219, forward strand.
CCGCCAAACTTCATAACAATACGCGCCATCTTCTTGGGATTACCTTCTTCGAAAATAACAAGAAAAACCTTGGCTCATGTGACATGCCACCGCTTGCCCCGCGCGGGCGGCGTATCCATACTCGTTACAGGTTTCGCGTGCAAGAATTACCAACTTGAATCGGAAAATCCCTATGGCTGATACAGCATCGTCAACAATCGACTCGAGAGAAATCGAGAAATTCGCCGCGATAGCGGATCAATGGTGGGATGCAGAGGGTGAATTTAAACCATTGCACATGCTCAATCCCGTGCGTGTCGGTTATATTCGGGACCGGCTTTGTGCCCGGTTTGGTCGTGATCCGCAGGGACCAAAGCCGCTTTCCGGGCTGAAAATCTGCGATATTGGTTGTGGTGGCGGGTTAATTTGTGAGCCTTTGACCCGGCTTGGTGCGCAGGTGACGGGGGTCGATGCCACTGGGCAATCAATTGATGTTGCATATAACCATGCCCAGCGAATGGGTCTTGATATTCGCTATCGCCATACCACCGCCGATGAATTGGTGGCCGAAGGCGAACAGTTCGATGCCGTGGTGAATATGGAAGTTGTCGAACATGTATCGGATTTGCAGGCCTTTATCATGGATGCCGCCGCGCTGGTGCAACCAGGCGGGGCAATGGTCCTGTCGACCTTCAACCGCACCGCCAAATCCTTCGCATTGGGCGTGGTTGCGGCGGAATATGTGCTGCGCTGGTTGCCCCGTGGCACTCATAATTGGCGTAAATTCGTAAAACCCAGCGAACTGGCTGCCGCTTTGCGTCCGACAGGGATGACGGTCGCTGATGTGTGCGGCATGGCGTATAATCCAATTCAGGATGATTTTCATCTCGCCCATCGGGATGTCGATGTGAATTATCTTGCCTTTGCGGTGAAGGATTAGTGGTGAGTTTTCTTTTAACGTTAAAACAAGCGATTGGTGAAGTTTTCAAGATTCGGGCGCTGGCGACTGTGCCTGGGATTATTGCCATTTCGATCTGGATATTTTCCATCTTGTTGTTGATTGCGGACCGCAGTCTGCAAGTGCATCTGCCAGATTTTTTGCTGACCAGTTGGTTCTGGATGAACAATGGCACAGCGGAGAGTGTCCTTTCGGTTATTTCCGGAGCCGCGATTACGACATTGGGCTTGGTATATTCCCTGGTCTTGATTGTATTTACTCTGGCCGCTGGGAATATTGGACCCCGCCTTCTGCAACGCTTTAACAGCGATCGCGTCAATCAGATAACAGCGGGCTTGTTGGGGGCAACATTTCTTGTTTCGTTGACCGTTCTGCATCAATCATCGGAGATTTTTGTTCCGGTGATTTCCGTGAACTTTTCATTCCTTCTGGCTGTATTATCACTGTTGCAACTGATCTTCTTTGTTCAATCCGTTTCGCGCAGTGTGATGATTGATGAAGAAGTTGCCGAGATATCTCGGCGCCTGGAATACAAACTATCCCTGATCGTACAGAATGCTGAAGAGCAGTCGAATAAGGTTTCCAAATCAATTACCCAAAAAGACTCTATGCAGATTGAAAGCGCTGAAAATGGCTATCTGACAATTGTGGAGGAGGAAACCATTTGCGCGCTTGCCTGCGAACATGATCTGGAAGTGAAGTTATTGAAGAAAATTGGAACCTTTGTGTTAAAAGACCAAACATTCATAACTGTTATTTCCGCAAAGAAACTGGATGATGAAACCCGCAAGTCCATCGATGAACAAATTCTCGAATGTGTTGTTCTATCAAAATCACGTAGTTCGGTGGATGATATTGAGTATGCGATCAACGTTCTGATCGAAATCGCCCTGCGTGCGTTATCGCCGGGTGTGAATGACACTTTCACCGCAATCAGCTGTATTGATCGGTTGACCGGTGCGTTAAACAGCAGTGTTCAATGTGGTCTAACGGAACAGAGCATTGTTGATAACGAAGGATGCGTGCGGCTTCAGATTCCCGGCTATACCGCCAATAGCTTGATAGACTCAGTCTTTCATCCCCTGCGCCGATCTGCCGCCAGCAATTTGCTGATGCTTATCAAACTGGCGGATGCATTGTCCCGGCTTCATGAAATCACTGATTCAAAATTGGATGATCTGCTCCAAGCCCATGGCAGATTATTGTATAATAGCTATGCCAGCAGCACACCTTTGCCTCAGGATTTGGAACATCTGAAGACACATCTGGATTTCGTAGATATAAAAGACTGATATGGCCGGATTTATTCGGTAAGTTAAGGATGTTGTTCAATAAATCTTTGAATTGCGTCTGTCAGAACAGCCGCATAGAGGTTATGCCCTCTTTTATTCAAATGTCCGGTGCCAAGATTTCGTCCAAATCCGTGGAGGACCGATAGGTCTGGTTCTGGCCCTGCCATATGGGTGGAAAGAACCGCATCCAAATCAAGTACGCTGACATCAGGCAGTCTCTTGCTCAGAGCTTTGTATACTTCTTCTATAATGGTCTGTCGTTCCGTCAGGGAGTCGCACTGTGTCGACAGGCCAGTTAATGCCAGAATCAAACGGGGTTGTGACCCATCTGGGTAATAGGAGAGGTCATCCAGAATTGCCTGTTGTACTGGGCTCATTGTCTTGTGGTTGAAGGCGCAAGTCTGTGGCGCAGCGGCAGCTGTTGATACTTCATTGTTTTGTGGATTAGAAACTTCGTTAAAAAAGCCAACATTCTTTCTATTGTTCAGGATGTTGGCGAGACGCGAGTGATCTAGCAACCAGTATAGAACCGATCCCAAGATTCCAGACCGTAATTGAAAACCTCGGCCTTGCCGAAACTCTGTGCCTCGCACAATTTCGTTAGAAGAGCCGGATATATAGGCGGGAAATGCGCTGTCGTCGCCCACTCTTGCCAGCAATAGCTCAGGGCTTTTTAAAAGCAACACGATAAGGTCGGGAGATGCGGAAAAGACAGCGTGATCAATCCGAGCGGCAGAAACGGCAGCGGATGCCCCAGAAAGGCCGAAATTCAGAACTTCTGCATGTATCTTGTCATGCCGCAAAAGATGTTCTGACTTACGGATAAAGGTATCTTCGTCCGCTACTTGTAATGATTCCACAATGGAATCGCCGACAACAGCGACGCGCAGTGTCCCAGGCATTGGCGGGATGGAATAATCTGGTCCTAGTTGTCCAGTTTTGTTCACATGGCGCCATGCGCGGTTTTCGGTTAACCACAGGCCGTCTCTGTCGGGTCTATGGCTGTATCCTGTGTCCCAATCAGGGCCATAGAAGCTGGCTTGAGCAACGGTGGCGACTTTCCATAGGGGCCAGACCTCATTCATGCGCAAGATACCTTCCATCAGGATGGTTCCCACGATCAAACCCGTGCAAAACAGCAGCAGAGGACGAAAGCGCTTCATGTTAGAACCTAAAATAGATGAAAGGATTGCCATTCAAATCCGGCAGCAGAACCAGCCAAAGAATGAGCGCGATCACAACACCCTGCCAGAATAAACCATCGCGTCGGGCTAATATTCTGGCAACTGGCGCACGAAACAGTTTTGATTCAGCAAAATGCAGAATCAGAAGGCTAAGGCAGCCCATTATTATAAATATTCCGTTCCAGCCGTTAAATGAGACCGCCCAGTCTCCTGTTGGCGCACCGCCGCCCATTGTTTGGAAATATGAAAGTGCGAAATGTAAGTCTGGGCTGCGGAAGAACACCCACAGTCCCAGCGTTAAACTGAATGTCACAAGCCAGCCCGCCAAGGGGATTGTCGCTAGGTATTGGCCGATCTGACGATATAGGAAGACGACCAGGCCCCATCCCAGGCCCCAGATGATGAATGTCCAATTGGCACCGTGCCAAAGGCCCGCCAGGCCCATTGTAATCAAAAGGACGGCAAAAGCTCTGGCCCATGGCCCCTTATTCCCCCCAAGGGGAAGGTATAGATAATTTAGAATCCATTGAGACAAGGTTACATGCCAACGCTGCCAAAATTCTCTGGGGGAGCGGCTGAGATAGGGTTGGAAAAAATTCATTGGCAGTCGGATGCCAAATAACCGGGCCATTCCAACCGCCATATCCGAATATCCAGAAAAATCGAAATAGATCTGAAATGCAAACAGCCATGCGCCCAGGATTGCGGTTTGCGCATCTTCAGGGCCTCGGGCAAAAATATCATTCACATGCGGGGCCAGAGAATCTGCAAAATAGATTTTCTTGACCAATCCCAGCAAGATAAGCGCCAGAGACGGCAGCATTGTCGATTTCAGAGAACGTTTTCTGATCCGCGCCAAATTGTCGATCTGGGGCATGAAATTCTGCGCCCGCACAATGGGTCCGGCGATTAATTGCGGGAAAAACATCACAAAAATCACGAACCGTATTGGATCGCGTTGCACAGAACAACGTCCTTTGGCCAGATCGATCTGATATCCGGTCATTTGGAAAACGTAGAATGAGATACCGAGCGGAATGATAATGTCTGCCGTGAATAGATCATAACCGGCTACGCCCGATATGAAAAAGCTCTCATATTTAAAGATGAAGAGCACAAGGATGTTCACCAAAATAATAAAGGCCAGATAAAGTTTTGATTTGGTGACCAGAAATGAAAACAGGAAGTTAAAGACAAGCAAGGTTGTGACAATCAAGACGTCATTTAGGCCAGCGAAAGCGTAAAAAATTGCGCTGAAGCAAAACAGAACCAGCCTTGGAAAGGGCAATGACACCCATAGGGCCCAAACGGTGGCCATGAAAATAAAAAAAGCTAGGGTATCGAATGGCACAGTTTGGCCCCAAAGAAAGCGATTTTATTCTGTATAGAACGGGTAACGCGGTCATGCATCTGGATTTTAGTCTCTGGATGCTCCACCCCCAGCGAGAAGAAGAGTTCGGCATTGAACCTGATGGCAAACGGCTCTCACGAAAACAGGGCCAAAAGCAAAAACGCCCTCGAACCTTGGGCTCAAGAGCGTTTCCACTGTAACAATCAACCGATCCTTTACAGGGCCGGTGACAGGTCCGTTAATCTAGAACCCTTCACGCTCCAGGCGCTTCCGTAATAGTTTACGGTGGCGCCGCTGCGCTTCTGCCTTTTCACGGGCTTTCTTTTCCGATGGCTTTTCGAAATGCCGACGAAGTTTCATTTCCCGGAAGACGCCTTCACGCTGCAATTTTTTCTTGAGCGCACGAAGAGCCTGATCGACGTTATTATCGCGTACGATGACCTGCACTTGCTTTCACCCGCCTTTCAAGCGATTGAAGTTTAATCCATAGCTTACGAGAGCGTATCCCTCGAAGATAGGGGCGGCGTATAGCACTTCATTTAAGGTTTGTGAACCCTTAAAGACAGCCGGACATGGAAAGGGTGTGTAAGTGGCAATTTTAAAAATCGCGCGAATGGGCCATCCCATCTTGCGGCAGGTCGCGCAGCCCGTCGAGGATGCCACGTCGCCAGAAATTCGGCGATTGCTGGCCGATATGGTGGAAACGATGGGGGATGCGGACGGAACCGGCCTTGCTGCCCCTCAGGTTTACGCGCCGTTGCGTGTTGTGGTCTACTTCGTAACTGAAGCCAGGGCGGGCAAGGATCAGGCGGCAGTGCCCCTGACCAGCCTGATAAACCCTATTATCACACCGATCGGGGAAGAGATCGCGTATGATTGGGAAGGCTGCCTGTCGGTGCCTGATATGGTGGGTATCGTGCCCCGCCACACCCGGATCCGGCTGCAGGCTGAAACACCAGAGGGTAAGCCGATTGATGCAATGATTGAGGGATTCCATGCCCGGGTGCTGCAACATGAATGTGATCACTTGGATGGTATTCTCTACCCACAGCGGATGGATGACCTAAGTTTGTTGATCTTTCGGGAGGAGTTACGTCATGGTGTGCCGGAGAAGGCTAAACGTCTGCTGGCGCCATCGGCTTAATCGCCCAAAGAGTAAGTTCATAGGAGAGATGCAATGGTAACGACTCCAGACACTGCCCAACCTGATATCCGCACCCAGCGGGATCAATTGATTCAGGCAGTAGTGATGCATGTACCTTTCGATGGTTGGACGCGGGCGGCGTTGTTGCGCGGTGCGGCGGATGTCGGATTGAGTAAAGCAGATGCAGATGCCCTGTTTCCGGGGGAGGCGCGCGACATGATCGCCTGGCACAGCCAGATGGCTGACCGCCGCATGATGATAGCGTTGGAGGCAGCAGATCTGGATAGCCTGAAAATTCGGGAGCGGATTGCAGCCGCAGTGATGACACGATTGGAGCAGAATGCCGATGATCGAGAAGCGATCCGGCGCGGGCTGGCCATTCTGTCCAAACCACAGAATACCGGTCTGGCGCTGCAATTACTGTACCGAACAGTGGACGATATGTGGTTCGCGGCGGGGGACCGTTCTACCGATTGGAATTTTTATTCCAAGCGCATGCTGCTCAGCGGTGTTTATTCTTCCACTTTAATGGTCTGGCTGAATGATCAAACGGAAGATTTTGCCGAAACGCGAGCCTTTCTGGATCGCCGAATTGAAAATGTGATGCAAATTCCAAAACTGAAAAGCCGTGTTGCGGCAATGGCAGAGCGGTTGCCGTTGAATATTCCTGGACGCGTTTCGGCCCGGATGCGGGCGTTCCGGTCTTTCGGGCGCGGTGGCATGCGCGGCGAGCGGTAAGTCTGCCTGATGCTGATCAAACACTTGCGCGAAGAGTTGCGGGACGCGAAAGCGAAGGGATGGCGCGAGGAAGCCCAATTGGTCTCGCGCAATGCTATCGTGCTTGCTGCGGTTGCCCTGTGCCCGCTGGGGGTGCTGATGGGCGTTATCGTCATGATCCTATGGGATACAATGGGGTATCTGCCTTGGGGCCTGGCCAATGCAGCGATTTACTATCCGGTTTGCGGCCTCATATTCATTGCCATGGCGGTTCTAATGCACAGCCGTCAGATCTACACACTCTCTATGTTGCTGGCTTTGGCCCCGTTTCTCTGGGTGCCGGTCTTCATCGGGTCCGGGATTTATTGGGCCTTGTTATGAAGCACGGTGACATGTCCCATTTTGCGACCGGGCCTGCTTTCAGCCTTGCCATATAGATGCAAGCGTGCGCCCGGTTGGGCCAGAATGTCGGGCCAGTCATTGACTTCATTCCCAATCAGATTGCGCATTTCACAATCACTGATCCGGGTCGTATCCCCCAGGGGCAGGCCACAGATTGCGCGAACAGCCTGTTCAAACTGACAGGTTGCGGCACCATCAATGGACCAATGGCCCGAATTATGGGGGCGCGGTGCCATTTCATTGACCAGTACACGTCCATCGCGGCAGACAAACATTTCGACCGCCAATAGACCGGTATAGTCCAGCGCCTCAATGGTTCGGGTCGCAATCTCGTTTGCTTGCTGGGCGACGGAGGCATCGATTCGGGCAGGGACAAGGGTGCGGTGCAGGATATGGTCGCGATGGATGTTTTCCACCGGCTCGAAACAAGTGATTTTGCCATCTAAACCACGCGCAACAATCACGGAAATCTCCAACGCGAAATCAACAAATCCTTCCAGTACACAGGGCACCGATCCCAGTTTGGCATATAGGCCATCAGCATCGTTTACCGTCCGCACAGTAGCTTGACCTTTGCCGTCATAGCCCAAACGCGCGGTTTTCAGAACGCCCGGCAGTCCGATTTTCTGAATCGCAGCGTCCAGATCGGATTGGGACTCGACGGGTGCCCAGGGGGCGGTTTGAATGCCGGCTTGATTAAGGAACGTCTTTTCCGTCACGCGGTCCTGGGCAATAGCCAGAGCAGAGGCGCCGGGGCGTACCGGGACAGATTCTGCCAGACGCTCCACAGCGGCGATCGGAACATTTTCAAATTCCAAGGTTACTACATCAACCGCTTTGGCAAAGGCATCCAATGCTGCCGTATCGTCATAATTGGCGGCAGTATGTTTCGCGACATGGCTGGCGGGGCAATCAATCTGTGGCTCGAAAATGTGACAGCGGTAGCCCAGTCTAGCCGCCGCAAGGACCAGCATGCGGCCCAACTGACCGCCACCCAGGATGCCAATCGTGCTGCCGGGGGGAAGGGTATTGTCACTCATCACGGTTGGGCTCTTCAGCAATGGCAGCAGATTGTTCTGCGCGATATTTGTCCAGGGCGGCCGCGACGCTGGCATCGTTTAATGCGATCACGGACCCCGCCAGCAGGCCAGCATTAACGGCACCGGATCGGCCGATGGCCAGCGTTCCAACAGGGATACCCGCGGGCATTTGAACGATAGATAACAAGCTGTCCTGGCCGCGCATCACGGTGGATTCAACAGGCACGCCAAATACCGGCAGGGGTGTCATAGAGGCAATCATACCTGGTAAATGGGCCGCTCCACCGGCACCGGCAATAATCACCTTCAAGCCGCGATCCCGTGCGGTTTCGGCATAGGTTACCATGCGTTTTGGCGTACGATGGGCAGAGACGATTTTGACTTCATGGGCGATGCCCAGAGTTTCAAGAACAGCAGCGGCGTGTTTCATTGTTGGCCAGTCAGATTGGCTGCCCATAACAATGCCGATCAGGGGCACATCGCTCATCGTCTTTCCTTACCTTTATGCTAAGATGTAAATGCCCGGAAAGTCACCGGGAAGGGCGCGAGTATAAGGACGCGGCGCGCGGGCGCAAGTCGTGTATAATGGCAGTATGAAGACAGATGAAACGAACCTTGTTAAACATGAAATTCCGTTTGTTCAGAAAACCGGCGTATCGGCCTATGCCGGTGTTGCCGCCACGCATTTGAAGTCTCCTGCTGAGCGAGAGCAGGATGCTTTGGATGCATGGCGCGACCGCCAGGCAAAGGGGGAGCATGACAAAGACCCGATTGAAATTCATCAATTGGATCTCGATTCTGCGGAACCCAAAGCACGGGCAGCATTGCAAGCCTTTACGGAGACGTTGAAGCATTTGCAGGATGCATTACAGGCAGCAGACCGACGGCTGGCCTGGACGGAAGACGAGCGGCATCACGATCCAGACACCCGTTTGTTGCGTCATGATACCTTGCTGGCGGAAATCCGGCATTTGGAAATGCTGGATCGTCAGGAAGGGCGATCGAGTGAGATTGCGTTGTTGCGCATAGTGGGTTTCGGTCGATTTCGAGAAAAGGCCGGTCGGGCAAATGCTGAAAGAGCGATGGTCACTCTGGGTAAAGCGCTGCGAGCTGCGCTGGATGACAGTGAACCCGCAGGACGCATTGGTGATGGTGAGTTCTTGGTGCTGTTAACCGGGCTTGCTGGTACCACAGCAGAGGAACGTACCGTGGCTTTAGCCCGTGCTATCGTCGCAGAGATTGATAAAAGTTCGGACACTGTGGATTTGAGGCCGGGTGAGGTGTCTATTGGCCAAGCCGTCCTGGGCCCCCGGGAAGATCCGATGGAGGCCTTGGCCCGCGCGGATCGTGATTCAAACTAACGGTGCATCCGCCACAGATCATAGAGATGAGCGGCGAAGCTCCCCGCCAGACAGGCCAGAAGCGATGGCCAAGGGGCCCCGGCCAATGCCAAACGCAAGGCCAGGATCAGGAAGGCTCCGGAAATCAGATTGGGCAGAAACCGTATCAGGGCTGGGCCACCGCGGTTCGCACGATAGGCCAGAAACAGCGCCTCCATCGCAATGATCAGCAGAATTGCGTCGGCGATATGGACCAGGGGAATAGGGGGCATCATTATCCAAAGGGCCGGTTAAATCGAACAACACCACAGTTCAGATAGGCGGCATATCCAACCCACAGGAAATAAGGGATTAACATAAGAGAGGCGCGTTTGGAAAAACGGGCTGTTATCGCCATCATTGCTGCGACTGACAGCCATAGAAAGACGACCTCTATCCGTCCCCAATCCGGGCGCTTTAGCGCAAAGAACAGTCCGCTCCATCCTGCATTCAGGATACCGTTCACGACAAAGATAAAGATGATGCGCTGGCGTTGCGCCGCTGTTTCGCTGTCACGCCAGGCCCATACGCCTGCAATAGCAGTCAGCGTGAATATCAGCGTCCAAGCGGGGCCGAAGGCCCAATCGGGCGGCTGTCCCACGGGTTTGGTTAAGTTATAGTACCAGGGCCCAATCGTGGTCAGGGCTCCGCCTATACCGGCCGTCAGAACAGCCCAAGTCGCCGCTGTCAGTGTGTGTTTCCAGGGACGAAGACTGTGTCCAAATGTCATTGACCCTACGCTTTAGACGATACGAACCCGCACAGATGGGCCATATCTTTGAAGAAGATCTTGATATGTGCCATGGGATCCCGTCGGGTCAGTTTCTTATTCATATAGGATTCCCAAGTCAGCCGCTGTACATCGGCATCATTGCACATCGAAACAAACCGTTCCCGACGCTTGTCACTGCTGTACCAGAATTTCTGCATAATGCCCAGAATCCAGAAGACGCGTCCATGGTCCTTCATGAACCGCTTGCGACAGCGTGCCAGGGCCTTCACATCACCGGTGGCCAGCAATTCCTCGACGGCTTCGGCGGCAAATCGGCCACAGACCATGGCATAGTAAATCCCCTCACCGGATGCCGGGGCGACAACGCCTGCGGCGTCACCTGCCAACAGCACATCCCTGCCATTGTCCCAGCATTTACGGGGTTTCATTGGGATTGGCGCCCCTTCGCGGCGCACGGTTTCCAGCCCGGTCATGCCGTTCTGATCCCGTAAGGTTGCAACCGCACCACGCAGGGAAAAGCCTTTATTAGCACTGCCCGTCCCGATGCTGGCCGTGTCCCCATGGGGGAACACCCAGGCATAGAAATCCGGTGACAAACCGCCCTGGTAATAAACATCACAGCGCTGGCCGTCATAGCGCGCTGCGGAACCGGTATCATTGGCGGGCGCACGCACGATTTCATGATAGGCAAAAACGCAGGGTACGTGCTCTTCCTTCAAGGCCTGTTTGGCAACGACAGAGCGTGCGCCATCAGCCCCAATCACGGCGCGACTGCGCACGGTTTCCAGCGGGCCATCTTTGCCCATCCGGTAACATACAATTGCTGTTCCGTCGGTATCCCGCTCCAGCCGCTCAAAGGTGCCAGTCGCGCGCATGGCACCCGACAGACCGGCACGGCGGCGCAGATATTCGTCGAAATGTTCCCTGTCCACCATGGCGACATAGCCATCATCGATGGGCATATCGACCAGGCGATCACTGGGGGAGATAATCCGCGCGCCGCGCACTTTGGCGACCAATTGCTGTTCATCGATGTTGAAATCACGCACCAGACGGGGAGGGATCGCGCCGCCGCAGGGTTTGATCCGGCCTGCCTTGTCCAGCAACAGCACGGAGCGTCCAGCCCGCGCAAGGTCGTCCGCTGCCGTCGCCCCGCAGGGGCCACCGCCAACCACCACAACACACACACAAATCTCACTTGTAGTGTGTGGGCTCTTGTTTCTTAGATCTGGTCGGTGTTTGCCTTCTTAGATTTCTATGGTGTGCCCTCCCCCCCCCCCCCCCCGCTCCCACAGTTGATCTCCTTTGTTTTGAGATCGGTGTACGCATGACTCAG
>JARGPE010000034.1:23743-24094 GCA_029212835.1 Alphaproteobacteria bacterium
ATCATAGACATGTAACGAGTTCATCGATCAAACTCCCCTTTAGGCCGCCTATTCTGCTGGGGCGGCTACAAAACGCTCTGCCGGACGATCCGGAACATGAATGCGTGCGGCCAACAGGGCCGATACGAGGAACAATAAACCTTCAAAAGCGAAAACACTGCCATAGGCCAGGGCCGGGTCGTGAAACAATCCTCTGGAGAGGTCCACCAGAACCGTGCCCATGAATCCGCCCAGTCCAAAGGCAATGGCTTGCGCCGCGCCCCAGACACCCATGCGGATGCCCTCCCGGCCCGGTCGGCCATAGCCAGCCAGTTTCATCATCGATCCGATGGCCGCGACGGCGAAAGCGCC
>JARGPE010000035.1 GCA_029212835.1 Alphaproteobacteria bacterium
AAGACTTCGGCGGTTTCAAGCGAATTATTATTCGAGCGTCGGCTAAAAATGCGCCCGACCGCGACTCGTTCCAGTGAAACAGCTCTGCGAAAAAACATGACTAGACCCCTTTTATATAGCTCGCGATAACCCGAAAAAGTTTCACGAACACGCCCCCAAATAGAATTCTAAAAAAGGACTATAAAGGTCAATCCTTTACAAAAGGTAACTAAATTAAGATCAAAATGGTTTGGACTAAAGGCTTGTCTGGGAACGGGCACTGTCGATTGCGGCTGGCAATAAGCCAGGCAAGTCGCTGGCAATCAGCCCAGGGCCAAAGGCGGCCGCGGCGGCACCATGTACATAAGTACCAGCACAGGCCGCAGCAAAGACCGACATGCCGCCTGCAATAAAGGCTGCAATCGTACCCGCCAAGACATCTCCTGCGCCTGCCGTTGCAAGGGTTGCAGGCGCATTGCTGTTAATCACGGCATAGCCCGCAGGGTCCGCAATGACTGTGTCATAGCCTTTCAGCACAATAATCGCCCCTGACCGCGCCGCTGCTCTACGAGCCCGGTCCAGTTTATTAGGGAGATCCGCCAAATCTGGAAATAACCGCCGGAATTCACCTTCATGAGGTGTCAATACAACCGGACTATGAATCGCGTCGAACAGGGTCTGGGGAGAATGTTCAAATAACGAGAGGGCATCAGCATCGATAATTGCTGAGTGTCCCTCCCGCAATACAGCTAAAACCTTTTCATGCGATCCGGCTGCGACGACACCCAAACCCGGTCCAATAACAGTGCATCCGATGCGGTGGTCTTCCAAAAGTTCCATAAGGCTACGTGTATCCTTGATGGATCGGATCACAGCACTTTCCAAGGCAAGGCGGTACAAAGGCCCTTGTTGCACGGGGGCCGCGACAGCAACAATTCCGGCTCCGGCGCGCTGGGCCGCCTTAGTGGCCATGAAGGCCGCCCCCAACAATTCTGCGCCACCAACAACAAGGACATAGCCGCGAGTATATTTATGAGACATCGGGGAGACAGAGGGCAGCGCCCTGCCCCAAAGTGCCGGATGATTCAGTGCCAATTTAGGATCAATAGCGTCCAGTACGGAGTCTGGAATGCCAATATCCGCAATCACAGTTTCTCCACATGCCAACCGACCCGGCAGCAACCAATGGCCCGCCTTGCCCCGAAAGAAGGAAACTGTTGCGGTTGCTTGCTCCAATCCACCGGTAAAAATTTCACCGCTATTGCCATCAACCCCGCTGGGCATATCTATCGATATCACTGCCCTGTCACCGATCACCGCCAATGTATCAGCGACCGGGCCCTCAATGCCACGATTAAGACCCGCGCCAAAAACAGCATCCACGACCAGAGACGCGCCCTCCAGGATCGCCGGGGTTATCTCCTCACAGGACCCTTTAAAATCTGCTGCTGCTTTCGCTGCATCCCCAGACAGTTGGTCTTTTTCACCCAGCAAGCCAACACGAATGGTCCACCCCCGCTCACTCAACCCTGTCGCCACAACAAAACCATCGCCGCCATTGTTTCCGGGTCCGCACAATATAACCGCTGTGGCTGGATCATACCGATCAACAATATAGCGCAAAACAGCCTCTCCAGCCGCGCGCATCAGATCATATCCCGCAACTCCACCAGTGATTGCCTGCTGATCCGCACGAGACATTTCCGCTACAGTCAAAAGGCAGCAACGGTGCCAAGACTTCCGATCAAGGCATGCGGGAAAATCGATTGGTGTGCTGGTTGTATCTGTCATGCATCTAGTCTTACGCAATTACGCAACTATTGAAATCCTTTCTAAGAGACCCTTACTTTCTTTTTGACGATACAAATTTTTGGGAAAGAAAATCGACCATGCTATTTACCCTCCCGCGTCTCGCGTTCCTGACCGTTATGACCCTGTTTTTGTCGGCCTGTGATCAAACCACCCCAAAAACAGCTGTGATATATGCCAGCACCACGGGCAGCTATGCTCCGCTGCAAGCGGTCGCACAGTCGGGAAACAGTGTCCCTGTCTATTCTTACGGCGCACCGTTACGACGGGATGAAACCCTGGCACAGACCGTTGCAGACATGTTGTCGCAAAAAGATCCAAATTTGCGCTTTCAGGGAGGGTCAGCGCTGCCCTGGGACAGCATGGAAACACGCATCCTGATTTTGAATGATATGCCAACAGGATACTCCGGAATTTCCGCCTGTCAGGGTAAAATGTATGAACCGATAGAGAAGGATGAGGAACTGACGTTCAATGTCATCGTTTGTGCTGGATCAGAGCTTCTGGTCCAGGTCATGGGGATTCTGCCCCGCCAATCCTCTAACCTGACAGCGCAGTATGACGATTTGATCCGCCAGACATTGCCGACAGTGCTGAGTAAGGAAGACCGCAGCCCCAAGTAAAGAGCATTAGATCGTCACACAAAAAACATCGCTGAGTCAGAAACCTGTAACACCAGAACGATATAACGGGGTCATCGACCAACCGCTCTCCCCCGAACCCCATTGGGATGAGAGCACCCTGGCGACGCAACGACCGATGCCGATGAGATTAAGTGTAGGCAAAAGATCGTAGCGTCGTTTTTTTTTGCCTGAATGCTTTTGGCTGGGCATATCTTTCGGACGATGACAGCAGCCAATCCACCTTCTGAGTCAAATATCCCCCACCTATCCGAGATCGACTGGCGGGATGGCACGCCCTATGCCACCCGCTTTGACGATCTGTATTTCTCTGCCGATGATCCCTGTGGCGAGGTCCAGCATACCTTTCTACAAGGGACGCATTTTGAAACGCTGTGCCAAAAGCCTCGGCTGACCGTTGCGGAAACCGGGTTTGGCACCGGATTGAATTTTCTGGAGGCCTGGGCCGTCTGGGAAAGGACCGCGCCCGCGGGTGCAACTTTCGACTTCATCACAGTTGAAGCCTTTCCCATGCCCCGCGAGGATCTAATTCGTGCCCATGCCGCCTTTCCGCATCATACGCAACGGGTTGCCTCGCTACAGCAACAATGGCCAGGGGCCTTGCCCGGCAGCCACCGGCTCAGCGTCGCAGGCGGTGCGGTTCGTTTACTATTGCTGATTGGGGATGTGGTTGAGCAGTTCCAACAGCACCGCTTTCAGGCCGATGCTTGGTTTATGGATGGTTTTGCCCCCGCAAAGAACCCGGATATGTGGCGACCAGAAGTCTTCGAGCAAATCGCCCGATTGAGCGCCCCCGGCGCGACCCTGGCTACATTCAGTGCAGCGGGCCCTGTGAAGCAAGGTCTACGCGCGGTTGGCTTTGAGGTTGAAAAGCGCAGCGGTTTCGGGCGTAAGCGCCATTGCCTGACAGCGCGATTTCCTGTGGACATACACCACAAGCGCGTCATTGAGCCCTGGTATGTCTTGCCGCCGCCTGCTGTGCCAAAGGCCCGCATCGCCGTGATCGGGGATGGTATTGCCGGTTGTGCCACGGTCCATGCCCTGCGAGCGGCTGGCCGGGAGCCGATCCATATCGGCGGCACAGACAGCCGCCACTATGCCGCCAGCTGTCTGCCCCGCGCCTTAATCTCCCCCAAGCTGGTGCGCGGCGATCAACCCTTCCCAATCTTCTGGCGACAGGCCTTTCTGGATGCGGTGCGTGTGCTGGACGGGCTGGAGGGCGACATTTGGCAAGGCCCACGTGGCGTTTTAATGCCTGCCCTGAACGAGGCCCTGAAAGCCCAACAAATACAGTTGCTGGAGCATCTGAACTGGCCACAGGAAGAATTGCGCCATGTCACTGATCAAGAAGCCCAGGACTTATTGGGGCGACCTTGTCAGGGCGGTATCTTTATCCCAAAGGCGGGCACCATTGATCCAGAGGCTCTGTGCCGCGCCCTAGCCCCACGCCCTAGCCTGATCACCGATATTGCCCGCATCACACGGCACAAGGAGCAATGGCATTTGGACGACGGTCAAGGACAGACAGTCTGCCATGCCGATATTGTCATTCTGGCCTGTGGTCCTGGCGCAGTTCCATTGCTGCCCGATCTACAGGATGGATTCGGTCTGCGCATTGGGTCCGGACAATTGTTCAATGCCTATAGTCATGCGCAACCGGGCTGTGCCGTCATGGGGGATGGCTATGTCACGGCAATAGAGCCAGATGGCCGTCTAACCGTCGGTTCCACGATGAAAGGGATGCAGTCTTTAGGACCCGTTGCGATTGACCCGCATCAAACCATTGCCTTACGCGAACGACTCGAAAGCCTCCTTCCCGATATCAGGCAGGAAACAATCGCTGCCTGGACCGGCCTTCGCTGCGACACGGTGGACCATCTGCCCCTGTGTGGACCCGTGCAGGACATAGAGGCATTTGAGAGCCTGTATAACGGGCTGCGGCATGGGAAATCACCCGACAGGATGGGGCCTGCTCAATATCTGCCTGGAATTTATACCCTGACCGGCCTTGGCTCCCGCGGATTTCAAGCCGCCTTTTTGCTGGCCGATCACCTGGCCGCCCTGCAGGACGGCAGGATCAGCCCCCTGCCCGCTGCGACGGCAGAGGCACTGATGCCCTCACGCTTTCAGATCAGGATGCTGCGCAAGGGCTGACTGCCATTCATTCCCCCCAGAACGTCTTGCCGATAGAGTCCAGCATGGTATCCACCCGCTGCGACCATGTATGAGTGGTCGCATAATGCGGCAGCGCGCGGTGGCGCAAGGTGTCCATCTCATCCGCCCCCCGGTCGAACACCGCCGACAGGGCCGTATCGATCTGGGCACTGTCGAAAGGCATGAAGCCAATCCCCATATCATGCGCGACCTCTGTTTCCAGGAAACGGGACGGTTCGGTTAGGATATAGGCACCCCGGCTTTGACCATAGAACACACGTTCATGGGCGCCATTGCGAAAGCTGGGACTGACATCAATCACCACTTTGGCCGCCCGCATGAAATCCAGGATATCCAGGAATGGCACCCTGCCATGGACGGTCACATTCTCCCCCATCTTGATATCTGCACCAGCCTGGACTTCACCACAATAATGCACATTTTTATGAATGATGGAGGCCAGCAAGTCGCGCCGCCGTCCGGCAATCAATTGCGTTTCCAGTTCCAGCACCATCCCCGCCCGACGTTCCCTTGGCAGGTCCAGCCCTGCGGCCTCGCATTCTGACCCAATCACCGCCCACAGGCTTTCCGTGCCGCTGCGACAGCGCTCCAACGCTTTCTCCAGCACGCCCTTTATCACCGCCTCCCCGCCAGAAGCCGCCTTCAGCCAACTAGCCGTCGTATGGGGCGACGACACATTGCCGACAATCAGCACATCTATGATCCGCTCCTCCCAACCCGGCTGATCCTGCAAGGGCGCAGGTCCGGCATGGGGAAAGAACACACTACCCTGCCCCAGCGCCTCAAAGGCGGTCAGAATCTCATGGAAATCATCATCCACCACGCCGATCAGCCCCAGATTGGGAAATTGCTTCAATTCCGATAATTTCCGCAACGGCGAGTCGGTCAGAAAGGAAAACCGTGGCAACGACCAGGCATCATAGATCGACTGGCCTGATGCGCTGTGGTTCTGACTCAGATTGGTATCCAACAAAAACTTCCGCCCCTTGAACAGGGCCAGGTCCGACAATTGCCCCTTAAACAGCGCTGGGTTGGGAAATTCGCTATGCAGATGCTCGGTCACCAACACGTCGCGCGCCCGCATCGCCGCAGAGATATCAATCTGCATCGTCTCAACAGAGGCAAAGGGCGCGTAATTATTATTAGAGAGGCATCGGATTGTTTTAAGCATGGTTTCCTTTCTCGAATGCTTAAATGGAGCATTTCTAATCAAGATACCTGAGTCTCTGATTGAAACAGGGAAACTTAGACATCTATAGCTCTACGAAGACTGACGGATATTTGACTTCCAGTTCAACAGACGGTTGAAATAGACATCTAGGCCCAGAGTATCTGGAGAATGCAAGAATGTGGGACACAGATTGTGTCGTGATTGGTGCCGGAGCCGCCGGTATAGGCGCTGGTCTCACGCTTCAACAGTTAGGGGCAAATTTCGTCATACTCGAGGCGGATAACCGGCTTGGTGGACGCGCCTTCACAGATACGAAGAGCCTTCCTGTCCCCTGGGATCATGGGTGTCACTGGCTTCATTCCGCGACCCAAAACCCGCTCGTCGATTGGGCCGATAGGTTAGGCGCTGAATATCTTCGTCCGACATGGGAGAACCACTTCACGATTTCGCGCAATGGCCATTTTGTCACGGAGGACGAATTGGTAGAAGCGCGAAAAGTGACTCTTGCAACCTTCGAGGCCATCGAAAAAACAGTGCGCCTTGGAAAGGACGTATCCGTCGCATCAGTTCTTCCCGACGCGCGTGGCTGGGATCAAGCGCTGAGATGCGTGCTTCAAACAGTTTTTGGGGATAACCCAGAAAACATATCGACTGTTGGCTACGGTGACTATGAGAACGATGGAGCAGACTGGCCGGTTGTGTCTGGTTTCGGAGATCTTATTGCAAAGATGGCCATGGGCCTCCCACTCAAGTTTAGCACGCCAGTCAAAATGATTGAACAAACAGTCAATGGCGTTCGTGTCGAGACTCCAAACGGCAACGTAAAGGCTAAAGCGGTGATCGTGACAGTCTCGACACATGTGTTGAGATCAGAATTGATCAGATTCAGCGCAGGACCCGCCCGTGATTTGCTCGATTGGATTACGGATGTTCCTCTTGGACAATACGAAAAGGTCGCCTTTGCACTCCGCAATCTGCCTCCTGAAGCCCAAGGCAAAATCTTTTGTATGGTCGACGCAGACAACACCTCACGCATCGCTGTTGATTTCCAAGTCATGGAAAGCAACCCGCCGCTCATGATCGCTCATATTGCAGGTGACTTGGTTCGAAACCAAGGGCTCGCAAACCGTATCAGCTTATCCGAGTTTGCCAAAAATCGATTGATTCACGCCTTTGGAACAGATTTTCAAAAAAATATCATGGGGATTGGCGTTACAAATTGGAGAGACAATCCGTTTATCGGCGGTTCCTATTCACATTCAAAGCCCGGAACGGCGCATCGCCGACGTGAAATGCTGACGATTGATACGGGCAATGTTCTATTCGCTGGAGAAGCATTCTCGCCGAATTGGCAATCCACCGCACATGGCGCATTCGTGACTGGTCAAGACGCAGCGCGAAGGCTTGCGACTTCACAACTTTTCTAAGGATGTGAAACATCCAATCATATCGGCCATCACGGTAAAAGGGAAAAGTGGGGTGGCTGATGGGGCTTGAACCCACGACCTCCGGAATCACAATCCGGCATTCTAACCAGCTGAACTACAGCCACCACCGTGAAAATCTGAGCGCGAATGCGTCAGACCCTCGTAACGGCGTCGCTTTTACGTGTTCCCCTCTTTCGCGTCAAGCGATGCCGGACGAAGCATTGCATAGAAAATTGCATCACCGTTTCAGAAAGCCCCCACAATGGCGAAACCTGCCCAATTGACCCGACGTCCGGAATGAGGCGCCTTGGCACCGAAATCGCCTTTGATGATCTCGTGAAAGCCAATGCCTTGGCAGCGGTGGAACTGTTCGACATTGGGGAAGAGGACGACTGGTCCCCGCTCCTGTTGCCTGCCCCTATTCTCCCAGGCGCGGTTTGACGAGGCACAGCAGGATGCCACCACCGGCAATCAGCGCCGCGCCGACAAGCGTCTTCATTGATGGGACCTCCCCAAAGAAAACCAGACCGATCAGGGCCGCGAAGACGAGCCAGGTATAGTCCACCGGCCCGACGACGGAGACATCTGCCTGCCGATATCCCCGCATGATGAAGAACTGCGCGGTGATCGCGACCGGTCCCCACAACAGAAACTGGGCGTTATAGGCAAGGTCGGTGTTGCCCCAGGTCAGCCAGGCCGGGATTGTCATCAGCAGCAGACCGAAAAAATTCACGTGCAACAGCGAACTCGTCGTGCTGTCACGCAGGCTTACGATCCGGATTAAAACGCCTTCAAGTGCGAGCAGCACGGCCCCGACAACGGCAACCCCGATTGGCACAAGATACGCCACGTCAAAGGACTGAAATGCGCCCTTCGATGCCACGATGATCGCAGCGCCCAGGGTGGATATGGCGATCCCGATCCATTGCAGCGGGATGATGCGTTCCTTCAGAAACACGACACCCAGCGGGACCACGATAACGACGTAGAGCAGTCCGATCGCTGTGGCATCGACGATGGGCATGGCGCTTGACGCGTAAATCACCGCCAGCCCGCCAAAACAGCCGGTCAGGGCCCGTAGAAAGTGGAACTTCGTCGACGGTCCTACGATACCGCGCAGCCGGATCCCACGCAATTTGGCGAGCATCAGAATTGTCAGCAGCCCCCCGATGTAGCGCAGAAACGTAACCTGCACCGCCGAGGCACCGTCGCCCGCGAACTTCCCCGAGGCGAAAAACAGCGAAAAAATCGCCGTGCCGATCACGACATTGACGATCGCCTGCGCATTGCGGTTGATCCCGGGCAAGGTTTGGGCGGTATCGGACATTGGAATTCCTTTCTATATTTCTCTACCCTTTCCACCTTATCGGCCTTATTTTCAAATGAGTCCTATTCGTGAATGATGAGTTTTTTTGATGCTGAGACCAAGCGATACCTCCCTCAATGCCATCCGCGTCTTTACCGTGGTCGCGCGTCGCGGCAGTCTGGCCAAGGCAGCCATTGAACTGGGCGTAACGCCAAGTGCAGTGAGCCATCAAATCCGCAAGCTGGAAGACCGTATCGAAACGCCTCTTTTCCGTCGCACGGGCAACACGATTGAATTGACCGAGGCCGGTCGTATGCTGAACGAGGAATCCAGCGCCGCCATCACCCTGATCGACAATGCCGTCGCCTCCCTGATGCGGGACGCGAACGAAATTTCCGTTCAAGTATCGACGACACTGGCCGTGACTTGGCTGATCCCGGCATTGGAACGCTTCAAAAGCCGGTATCCGCAGGCCCGCATTTCCTTCGAGACGAACAACCGCGCTGATTTCCGACTGGGGCAGATGGCCGATGTCGGTATCGTCTATCGCCGTATCGGGTATTACGAAGGGCCCGGCATCTATCTGGTGCCGGATAATTGCCGTCCGCTCGTCGCCCCGGCTCTGCTGAAGAAAAGCGGTTATCAGGGCCCGGAAGATATTTCCCGCATCCCCGCCCTGAAATCGACTGAGGACAATTGGGATTGGCGACATTGGGCCGCAGCCCGAGGGATCGACGCAAACGACCTGACCTATGCCGATCGCTTCGACCTGGACGATGCGGCCCTGCGGGGAGCCGTGGCGGGGCTGGGCATGGTCATGTCGCCGACGATCGTCGCGGGACGAGAGTTGGAATCGGGAAACCTTATACCGCTGCCGGGAATCGAACCGATGGAACTCGGCCGCTATTTTCTGCTGGTCGGGCCACGCCGCCACGGTCTCGCCGGACGCTTCATTAGCTGGTTGCGCGAGGAAGCGCGGGCGCATGGCGGGCCTGGCGCATAGAGAATTATGTCATTGCCGGGAATCACTTGCTCTGACGCCGCGACAGATTAGTCTTTCCCCGTCTACAACCTCACGGGAGCCGCCGAATGATCACCCTCGCCGCCGGAATGAGCCGACTTGGCACAGAAACCGCCTTTGATGTTCTGGCAAAAGCCAATGCTTTGGCGGCCCAGGGCGCGGATATGATCAATCTGGGGATTGGCCAGCCGGACTTCCCAACGCCGCCCCATATTGTTGAGGCTGGGATCAAGGCGCTGCGCGATGGGCATCATGGCTATACGCCCGCCAATGGAATCCCGCTGTTAAGGGAGGCTGTCTGCCGCGATTTGCACCGTCGCCATGGCGTGGAGATCGATCCTGCGCGAATCGTTGTCGTGCCCGGCGGTAAGGTGACGATGTTTTTTGCCATGCTGATGTTTGGCGAGCCTGGGGCGGAAATCATCTATCCCGATCCCGGTTTTCCGATTTATCGCTCCGCGATTGATTTCACTGGGGCCAAGGCCGTGCCCCTGCCATTGCGGGAAGAAAATGGCTTTGCCTTTTCTGCAGAAGAATTGCTGTCCCTGATCACGCCACGCACCCGGTTGATCATTATTAACAGCCCGGCCAACCCGACCGGTGGCGTCACCCCGGTGGAGGAAATGGACAAACTGGTTGCGGGCCTGGCCGATCACCCCAATGTCGCGATCATGTCCGACGAGATTTATTCCTGCATGCTGTATGACGGGCGTCAGCATCGCTCCATCCTGACCTATCCAGAAATGGCAGATCGCGCGATCATGCTGGACGGTTGGTCCAAGACCTATGCCATGACCGGCTGGCGGGCTGGATATGCTGTCTGGCCGGAAGCTCTGGCAGAAAAGGCCACGCGCTTGGCAATCAATGACCACTCCTGCGTCAATGCCGCCACCCAATATGCCTGTATCGCCGCCCTGGATGGGCCACAAGATGCCGCCATTGCGATGGTTAAGGCCTTTGACGAGCGCCGCCGCGCCACGGTAGACGCCCTGAACGCCCTGCCCGGCGTCAGTTGCATCGAACCGGGCGGGGCCTTCTATGCCTTTCCCAATATCAGCAAGACCGGCAAGACTGCCAAGCAGATGCAAAACGACCTGATCGAACAGGCCCATGTGGCAACCATTGCCGGGACCAGCTTTGGGACCTATGGCGAGGGATATCTGCGCGTATCCTATGCCAATTCAAAGGAAAACATCCTGAAAGCCATTGATCGCATCGGGGATTATCTGGCGGGATGATTTTCAAAATTCCTTAAGAATGCGATTGACAATCATTCTTAACACACCCATCTTTCTTTCACGATAAGAGTGAAGGGACAGATAATGTTTGTGTGTGTTTGCAACGCTATCGGTGACAAATGCGTTTCCAAGGCCATCCGCGATGGCAATGGCGATCCAGACTCAGTCTATGAAGCGCTGGGTGTGGCCCCCCAATGTGGGCAATGCGCAGAAACGATAGAAGAGATGATCTTCGATCACCGTTGCAAATCCCGCATGCCCGTTGCAGCGGAGTAATCAGATGTTTCTCGTCAGATCCATGAGCACCTGGGTTAGCTTGGCAGAAAAACTGTCCAAGAAGGATTCTGAGACGGAAAAAGATGAGAAAAATCGGCGCGCAAAACATTCTTCGGCGTCAAGCAAATCGTCATCCGCTGAAAAATAATCCGCGCGCTTTCTTAAAACCAGTCCCCCCGAACTCTTTTCCTAAATCCGGGGTAGACTGAAGTCGATCAGGATTTATCGAACATCTGCTCCTGCAGATAGTTCTGCAGACCGGTCTGATTGATCAGGTTCTGTTGGGTTTCCAGCCAATCGATATGTTCTTCAGTATCGTCGAGAATCTTGCTGAAAATCATGCGTGTTACATAATCCTGCTGTTCTTCACAAACGACGATTGCGGCTTTCAAATCCGACTGGTTGGCCATTTCCAGACCCAGATCGCTCTCCAGCATCTCTGGAACCGACTGACCAATCCGCAAGCGACCCAAATCCTGCAGGTTCGGCAGACCATCGATCATCAGAACCCGCTCAACGATGTAATCGGCATGTTTCATTTCGCCGATGGATTCTTCATAAACCGTTTCGGCTAGGCGTTTAAAACCCCAGTCTTTCAGCATACGTGCGTGCAGGAAATACTGGTTGATCGCAGTCAGTTCATTTTTCAAAATCTTGTTTAAATGCGTCAAGACGTCGGGATGACCCTTCATCATTCTCTCCTTCACGAAATTTTATGATCACTACCTACTAGCTGTACATGACCACAAGAGGACCGAAATAGCATCCCCTTTGTCGTAAAGTTTTGTGAAATCATACCTCATAACAGTTCAATGCCGCGCCGCAGCAACTTATTTTTGTTGTTCTGAGATCAAGACTCGAACTTACCCGTTGGGCGGCCTATATTCCCTCTCTTCCGACGATAAAATCCAGCAGTGGGGTTCCATGTCCAATACGACAATATCCGTGCGCGGCGCACGCGAGCACAATCTGAAAAACGTGGATGTGGACCTGCCTCGCGATAAATTGGTGGTAATCACCGGATTAAGCGGATCTGGAAAATCCTCTCTGGCTTTTGATACGATCTATGCCGATGGCCAACGCCGCTATGTCGAGAGCTTGTCTGCCTATGCCCGCCAGTTTCTGGAAATGATGCAAAAGCCAGACGTAGACCTGATCGAAGGACTCTCGCCGGCAATTTCCATTGAACAAAAGACAACATCAAAAAACCCGCGCTCCACCGTCGGTACAGTCACAGAGATTTATGATTATATGCGCTTGCTCTGGGCACGTGTTGGCATTCCCTACTCCCCAACGACAGGTCTTCCTATCGAAAGCCAAACGGTCAGCCAGATGGTCGACCGCATCATGGATATGGGAGAGGGCAAGCGACTGTATCTGCTGGCCCCATTGGTACGCGGGCGCAAGGGGGAATACCGCAAGGAATTTGCCGAATTGCAGAAGCGTGGCTTTCAGCGCGTAAAGGTCGATGGCAAATTTTATGAGATTGAGGAAGTCCCTGCCCTCGACAAAAAGCTGAAGCATACGATTGATGTCGTCGTGGACCGTGTCGTTGTGCGCGATGATCTGCAATCGCGCCTGGCTGATTCGATTGAGACGGCCCTGCAGATCTCTGACGGATTGCTGTTTGCAGAAAATGCCGATGATGGCGATCAGGTGATCTTTTCCGCTAAATTCGCCTGTCCCGTCTCTGGCTTCACGATTGAAGAGATTGAGCCGCGGCTGTTCAGCTTCAATAATCCCTTTGGTGCCTGTCCGACCTGCGATGGTTTGGGCACGGATATGGAATTTGATGTTGAACTAATCGTGCCAGATAAGACCAAGTCCTTATGGCAAGGCGCTATTGCGCCCTGGTCGACTTCGACCTCTCCCTATTACAAGCAAACGCTGGAAGCCATTGTGCGGCACTACAACGCCTCTCTGAAGACTCCATTTGGGGAGTTGGATGAAAAGGTTGCGAACTGCATCCTGTTTGGCAGCGGTGAAGAGGCGATTGAATTTCGCTATGACGATGGTCTGCGCTCCTACAAAACCACCAAACCGTTTGAAGGTGTCATCCCGAATATGGAACGTCGTTTTCGGGAGACGGAATCCAGTTGGTCCCGGGAAGAATTATCAAAGTATCAGGCCGTCACCCCCTGCCCGGCCTGTAACGGATATCGCCTGAAAGCAGAGGCCCTGGCAGTGAAGATTGCGGGCTGTCATATTGGCGAAGTCTCGCAGATGTCGATTGCTGAAGCAGGCGGCTGGTTTTCCGCCCTCAACGAGCAACTAAGCGAGAAACAGAAAGAAATCGCCTATCGTATTCTAAAAGAAATTAATGAACGACTGGGCTTTCTGAACAATGTTGGACTCGACTATCTGGCGCTCAGCCGCAACTCCGGCACCCTGAGCGGTGGGGAGAGCCAGCGCATCCGCTTGGCCTCACAAATCGGGTCCGGCCTGACGGGCGTTCTGTATGTTCTGGATGAGCCTTCTATCGGCCTGCATCAGCGCGACAATGATCGTCTGCTGGATACGCTGCGCCGATTGCGGGATCTGGGCAATACGGTGATCGTTGTGGAACATGACGAAGACGCGATCCGCGCGGCCGATTATCTGGTCGATATGGGACCGGGAGCGGGTGTTCATGGCGGCCATGTCGTGGCGGCGGGCACACCCCAGGAGGTTTTGGCCAATCCCAACAGCCTGACTGCGCAATATCTGACAGGGGCTAAGGAAATCCCGATCCCCAAGACCCGTCGCAAAGGCCACAAGAATCAATTCTTGAAGATTTTTGGCGCACGAGAAAACAATCTGCAAACGGTAGATGCCACCATTCCGCTGGGCACCATGACCGTCGTTACCGGCGTCAGTGGCTCCGGCAAATCAACCCTGATTATTGAGACCATGCAACGCTCCCTGTCGCGCAGCCTGATGGGCGCACGGGCGCATCCCGGTCTGCATGATAAGATCGAGGGGACACAATTCCTCGACAAGATCATCGATATCGATCAATCGCCCATCGGGCGCACGCCACGCTCTAACCCGGCAACCTATACCGGGGCCTTCTCCCCCATCCGGGATTGGTTCTCCGGCCTGCCAGAAGCCAAGGCACGAGGCTATCAGCCCGGCCGGTTCAGCTTCAACGTCAAGGGCGGCCGCTGTGAGGCCTGTCAGGGCGATGGCATGATCAAGATTGAGATGCACTTCCTGCCCGACGTTTATGTGCAATGTGATCAATGCCACGGTCACCGCTATAACCGCGAGACGCTGGAAATCAAATATCGCGACAAGTCGATTGCCGATGTGCTGGACATGACCGTTGACGAGGGCGCTGATTTCTTCAAAGCCGTCCCTGCTATCCGAGACAAGCTGGTCACGCTTCAGCGCGTGGGGCTGGGCTATATCAAGGTTGGACAGCAGGCGACCACTCTGTCAGGCGGTGAGGCTCAGCGGGTTAAACTGGCCAAGGAACTCTCCAAGAAGGCGACAGGCCGCACACTCTATGTGCTGGACGAACCCACCACTGGCCTGCATTTCGATGATGTGCGCAAACTGTTGGAAGTGCTGCAAACCCTGGTCGAAAGCGGTAATACGATTGTGATCATCGAACACAATCTGGAAGTCATCAAATGTGCTGACTGGATCATCGATCTGGGCCCCGATGGCGGCACCCGCGGCGGCGAAATCGTCGCCCAGGGCACTCCGGAAGAAATCATCAAGGTCGCCCGCTCCCACACCGGCACCTATCTGGCACCCTATCTGAATAAATCAGCTCAGAAAAAGGCGGGATAAAGCGGATTACTAATTAGTGGCGCCGGGTTTAACGATCAGTTTGATATCAACGTAATGTCCGTTTGCGTCCTTGATCTTGTAAACCAGTTCGCCGAAATCCGCGTCTTTCGGGGCGGTGATCGTCACCTTGCCGCTGTCTTCCACGACGACGGTGACCCCGCCTGTTGGCCGATCTGGCGGTTTCACCGTGTAGGGGGATTTGCCGCCGGTTACCATAGTTTCGCCCTTTGGCGTATCAACACTGGTATCGATTGCGATGACCGATTTAACGATACTGAACGGATCGCTCTGTTGCATACCGCTACCCTGATCCCCTGTCCCCTTCTCCACAAAATTCAAAATGACTGTCTTCGAGCCATTCAAAGAATCAAACAGGTTGAGAGACAGCGTGCCCCGCGTTGTGGATGCCGCTCGGACAAAGAAGGTGCCGCTGCGAGTCTGCATGATCGAAACACCTGGTGGTGTCGACCCTAATACCTCATAGCCGTAATTCGGCTGCCCTCCGCGCACGGAGAGCGTGAAGATCGTCTCCCCCTGATCGGCAACAGCGACATCGAATTGCGGCGTTGCCGGGGTTTCCTCCTCTTCTGCAACAACGGGCTGATTGAGCAGTTCAAACTGGGGAATCGTAGCCCCCTCAACATTGCAGGACGAGATATCCACTGTCTGTGTGGCGGTTTCCTTTACCGCCTTCAACTGCCGAGAGGCCTTTACAATATTATAGGAAAGATCGCGAACTGCGGTATTGAGGGTGCCAAGTTCGCTATCCGACAGAACGAGTGCTTCTGGCTGCGTGACGCCGTCTTCCGACAGATACAAATCGCTCAAACGTTTTCGCTCGGCATCAAAAGCATCTAAATCCAATTGAACGGCATCAGCATCACGGACGGCTAAGAGAGAGTTCAATCCCTCCTCGTTCCCTTGACCTTGCTGAAGGGTTTGAAGCAGATCGACCGTCCCATCGCCCATTTCGGGGGCGGCAGGGACTGCGGGCTGATTTGTCAAATCCTGCAAATTCTGCTTGCCATCCGGTAATTTGGAAAACCCATTGATCAACGCGACCGTATTGGCGATTCCCTGACTTCCGGGGTCGACTTCGCGTATCCGGTTCCGAACCTGTATGAAGATGTTATCCACAGCAACGATAATATCCGTCGCCATTTTTAGTTCCATGGCGGATACTTCTGACGTCTGGTCACTTAACTCTGCCGCCGCAGTCAGAGACTTATCGCCATAGTCCTGATTATTCGACAAAATTGTCTCACGGTATTCGATCTGCGCAATCAACGCGTTCAGATCGGCCAAGACGACCTCGGCTGCCTTGGCCTGCGCTTTGGCCGTCGCTAGAGTATCGACCGTGGCGGAGGATTGGTTGAATCTCTTTGAAACCGCGTCTACGTCAGCCTGCTGCGCCGACATATAAGTCTTCAGCCGCTTTTGTCGCAGCACCAGAACCTGTTTGCTGGACTTCGCGCTCGCCAGCTTTAGAACAATTGGAGTCAATGCATTCTGAACGGCACTGACCTTGCCTGTGGCTTCATACTCCGCCGATGTAATCGATGCGCCTGCCACCATCGCGGGGCGTAATTTGTGATCGACACAGGCCAGCGCGGATAGGCCATTCTCATAGATCCGCTCAAACGCCGGGTTGCCGTAGAGATTGGAGGCGGCAAACAAGCTGCCACCCGCCAGCCCTAATCCAAAATACAAATCTTCATGCGCGTCAAAGATCACAGCAGCAGCGGCCCCCACGGCGGCCAGAACAGCCCCGGCCCCAGTCAGGTTTCGCGTCTTCGTCGGACCATCGGCATAATCGCGCATCTTGTTTTTCGCAATTTCCATATAGGCCAGGGCGATTTCAAAGGTGTAGTCCTCTGCGATAATCCGGTCTTCGGCGGCTTTCGCCTCTCGATAATCCGGTGGCGCAGGCTTTGGATTAATGCCCTGCGCGCAAGCCGACAAAAGCAGCGGCGCGCAAACAGTACCCATCAATATGGATTTACGACAAACTACGCCCCAAGCATTCGGCATCTGACCGCCCCCCATGAGTTGGCGCCACTCCCCAGAGGCGACAACACATATGATAGTTGTAGAATGATTTGGATTTCAAGAACAAAATCTCTTAAAATTGTTACGTCTGAAAAATTGCAATCTGGCGATGAGGCATCCGCCGATCATCGACGCGACGCAAACAATACGACAACAGAAAATATGACTTAATCCGGCGGATCTGAGACTCCGACAACCAGACCAGATCGCCTCTTTGTGCTACCATTGAATCGTTCTATCATAGGCGTTTAGTAGTATTGACCCTAAACTGGGAGACCCTCTACTTTCGGGATGCTTTCCAAACACGAGTACCAGTCCGCTCGGCTCGCAAAGCAGATATGGGCACTTGGTCGGGTGTCGATCTCGCTATCTATGCTCCCGGCAGGTACAACCACCAAAGCTCCCTCCAGTTGAACACTCGGCAGCGCAGACCCGCAGTTACGGCAAAAGCTTTTTTCATGTCGGGTCTCAGGAACTCGGTAAGTCTGGATGCTATCAAGACCAGAAACCCAATCTATCGTCGCTGTCGATGAAAACAAATTGGCCGCATGTGCGGATCCCGTGTCCTTTTGACAGCGTTTGCAATGACACAGAAAGAAGCTCTCAAACTTACCAGATATCCTAAACTTAACGGCACCACATAAACAGGAGCCAGCTGTGGTTGAGGTCATAATGAAATACTCATATTCGTTCGACGGAGAAGTGGGTGCAGGCTGCCAGATTAATCGGTCCTGAGCCTAAGGCAAATTAGTGCCTAGGACTTCGGACCCACAACAGGCCCTCCGGCTTCCATCCAGGATTTGAAGCCATCGGTGATATGGGCGACATTTTGCATGCCCATATCCTGCAAGGTCGCGACTGTGATTGCGGAGCGCCAGCCTGAGGCGCAATGAAAGATGAAAGTCTTATCCTCGCCAAAAACCGGCTTGAAATAAGGGCTGTCGGGATCGACCCAGAACTCCACCATGCCGCGCGGGCAATGGAATGCACCGTCAATATAGCCCGCCCGCTCCCTCTCTCTGGGATCGCGTAGATCGACGATCACGACGTCATCGCGCTTTGCCATCTCGATTGCTTCCGGCGCATCAATTTCCCGAATGCGGGCCTTGGCATCCACGACCATCTGGGCGGAACTCATTTTCAGCGGTAGCGGCATGGGTCTCCTCCTGATCAGACGATTATTCGTCATAGCTTAACGCAGACAGCGTCCTGAAAAAAGTCGGAACGCAGTGACAGGGCCGTCAGCACATTTTACTTCACATACACTAATCACGATTAATTCTATAGGAATTAACACCAAATATTGACACGGTTGGATAAAGCCGCAAAAATCCGAATGTGTGGGTAATGGGGAGGGGTCTCACGATGAACTACGCTTTTCAGCCGCTAAAAAAATATGCTGACTTTTCCGGGCGGGCACGTCGCAAGGAATTTTGGTGGTTCACACTATTCTTTATAACTGGCTCCGTTATTATGACGTTCTTGGACCTCATGGTTGGAACCTATAGTTATCTATATGATGCCGGTCTTTTTTATGTTTTATTCATCCTAGCCTTGTTTATCCCCAATCTTGCCGTTTCTGTTCGTCGCCTGCATGACTCAAATCGCAGCGGCTGGTGGTATCTTCTGATTCTTATTCCAATTCTGGGCTCCCTGGCGTTGCTGGTTCTATTTTGTCAAAATGGCACTGATGGACCAAATCGCTTTGGACCTGATCCAAAAACTGAAAGCGTCGCAGAGCCACAAGCAATCTAAACCGCTACGGCTTTAATGCTCGTGGTTTGCGGTCATTGTCGATGGCGACATAGGTATAGATTCCTTCAGTGACCAACACCCGTTCCATGGTTTCGCTGCGCAAGGCCCAGGCCTGAATGTTTACAGAGATGGAGCTGCGCCCGGTCTTCAAGATGCCGGTGTAGCAACAGACAATATCACCGACAAAGACAGGCAGGTGAAACGTCATCGTATCGACTGCAACGGTGACCACGCGTCCCTTGGCGCAATCGCGTGCAGCGATGCCCCCCGCTACATCCATTTGCGATAAAACCCAACCGCCGAAAATATCCCCGGCGGGGTTTGTATCGGCGGGCATAGCAAGGGTCCGAATCTGCAATTCCCCTGTGGGTTCCGCCTTGATGTCACTGTTCATAATGAGCAATATCTTGTGGTTAAATGCCATTCGCTACACTCTATAAGCTTGCGAGCGCCCGTCCAGCCCGTATAATGACAGTATGAGCGATCTATTCCAAAGCACTGTTAAGCAGCAGGATGACTATTCCGCCAAGGACATTGAAGTTCTTGAAGGATTGGAGCCCGTGCGCCGCCGCCCTGGCATGTATATCGGGGGGACGGACGAACGTGCCTATCACCATTTGGTCGCCGAAGTCCTGGACAATTCGATGGACGAGGCAGTGGCCGGTCATGCCAGCCGAATCGAGTTGGAACTGTCCGAAGACGGGTCGTGTACGGTCCGCGACAATGGACGTGGCATCCCGATAGATCCGCATCCCAAATACAAAGACAAATCCGCGCTGGAAGTGATCCTGACCACGCTGCATTCCGGGGGCAAGTTTTCCGGCAAGGTCTATGCGACATCTGGCGGTTTGCACGGGGTTGGCGTCTCCGTTGTGAACGCCCTGTCACAGAGTCTGATGGTTGAGGTCGCCCGGGATCGCGCCGTCTATCGCCAGTCCTTCAGCCGGGGCCTGCCTCTGGGTAAACTGGAAAAAGTTGGGGACTCCCAGAATCGGCGCGGCACAACTATTACCTTCACCCCCGACACGGAAATTTTTGGCGCTAAGATTCACTTTGAGCCGGAACAACTGTATCGCATGGCCCGGTCCAAGGCCTATCTGTTCAAGGGCGTGGAAATTCGCTGGTCCTGCCCCGCCTCCATGCTGGCGGAAGGATCAGAAGTCCCGGAAAAGGGCGTATTGCATTTCCCAGGCGGCCTGAAAGATTACCTGACCTATACGCTGGGTGCCCGTGTGACCGTCACCCCCCGCGCCTTTGCCGGGGCATGGAAGGCCAATGATGGTGTTGGCCAGATGGAATGGGCGATGCATTGGCCCGCCGATGGGGACGGATTCTGCCACACCTATTGCAACACCGTGCCAACGCCACAGGGCGGCACACATGAAAGTGCGATGCGATCCGCGTTGGCAAAATCGTTACGGGCCTATGGCGAATTGGTTGGCAACAAGCGCGCCACACAAATCACCGGTGATGATATCACCGGCGAAGCCAGCATCATGCTGTCAGTCTTTATCCCAGATCCACAATTTCAGGGTCAGACCAAAGAAAAGCTGGTGTCTGCCGATGCCGGTAAAATGGTCGAACCGGCGCTGAAAGATCGCTTTGACCATTGGCTGGCCGAAGACCCCGCCTCCGCCAATGACCTCTTGGAACGCATTCTGGAAAGGGTTGACGAGCGCCAAAAGCGCAAGGCCCAGAAGGAACAGCGCCGCAAAACACCAACCCGCAAGCTGCGCCTGCCCGGCAAGCTGGCGGATTGCTCTTCCGAAAGTTCTGAAGGCACGGAAATCTTCCTTGTCGAAGGGGACAGTGCCGGCGGCAGTGCGAAACAGGCGCGCGATCGAAAAACCCAGGCTATCCTGCCGATGAAGGGGAAAATCCTCAACGTTGCCTCTGCCTCTGCCGATAAGTTAAAGCAGAATCAGGAATTGAAGGATATCATCCAGGCCCTGGGCTGTGGCACGCGGGCGGATTTCCAATTAGACAAGCTGCGCTATGAGCGGGTCGTGATCATGACCGATGCCGATGTTGACGGCGCGCATATTGCCTCGTTGCTGATGACATTCTTCTATCGGGAAATGGCGGGACTGATTGAGTCTGGGCGTCTATTCCTGGCGCAGCCACCGCTCTATCGCCTGACACAGGGCGGCAAGTCCGTCTATGCCATGGATGATGTTTCCAAAGATGCATTGCTGGCATCTGAATTCAAACCGAATTCCAAGGTTGATATCAGCCGGTTTAAAGGTCTTGGCGAAATGCCGCCGGCCCAATTGCGGGAAACCACAATGGACCCGGCCCGACGCACTCTGTTGAGAGTTCAACTGCCAGACCGCACACGCGATGACGAATTGGAAGAAAGCCGCCGCACCGCGCGTTTGGTGGAAACCCTGATGGGTAAAAAGCCGGAGCTTCGGTTCCAATATATCCAGGATCACGCTCGGTTCATTGATGATCTGGACGTCTGACGCGACAGTCTGACCAACGTCCTTCTCTTGATTTGATCCAAATGCCCACCCACATCGTTTATCCATAGGGGGATGGCTTTTCCGAAAGGATATCGGTGTGATTCGCTTTTTCTCCCAAACTATCCTTCTTGCCTGTGCAACAGTGGCTTTGGCGTCCTGTGCCGGAACTGGTGCGACTGTTTACAAACAAAGCTATGCATCACTGTACCGCCAGCAGGAAATCATCGCCGAACACTATAAGACCGGTGTCAGTGTCGACACTGTCGGAAGTTTTTCGGGCGTATCATCCCCAGAATTGACCGACACTGTCGCAAAGGCGATGGATAAACATAACGAGGGCCCGCCGCTGCGCTTTCACCCCAGAACAACAGATAATTGGGATAAGGACCATCACGCGGCTGTCCTGTTCCAACCCGCCCCCGACGCGCTGGCTTTTAAACTGTGTGAAGGAACCGCCGTTCCTAGCAAGATAGGGAACCCCAATACCGCCATCTTGGCCTATTGCCGCAATGGAAAGCCATACAGTGATGTCTGGGTTACGATCCCAGCCGGTGCAAAACCTGGTGACAAAGCCTTTAATGATGCCTTTGCTCTGGCGACACGCACTCTTCTGCCGATAAACCCGGAAGGTCGCGATCGGTGTGACTTCAACTGTCAGCAGATGATCGGAAATTAGGTAATCAACCCGCGCAGATCCTTGAATTCTGGCGTTCCCGATTGGCCCAGCCATTCGAAAACCACCATTTCCAGAGTGACGACGGATATACCTGCCTGCACCAAGCGGGCTTTTGCAGCATCTACACTTGCAGATGCGCGACTGGAAATGACATCGCCAACCACAAAGACGTCATAGCCTGCGGCCTGAAATCCCATTGCAGATTGCAGAACACAGACATGGGCTTCGACGCCACATAATACGATTTGTTTCCGCTGAGAACGGGATAAAGCCTCTGCTATCATTGGTTCATCGGCACAGGAAAAATGCGTTTTGGGAAATATCTCTGACTCGTCCAGTGCCTTCCTAAGGGACGCGACAGACGGTCCCAAACCTTTGGGGTATTGCTCGCTACAGAGGACCGGAATGGCAAGTCGCCGTGCCACATTGATCAGTGTAAGGGTGCGGTCGAGGATAAGTTGACCATCCTGGATCACAGGTAACAGCCTGTCCTGTATGTCGATGACACACAGCGCGGCGCGGTCCCGGTTCATCAGCATTTAAACACCCCCCGCTTGTTATGAGCCAAAATTTTGGGAAAACGTAGCGTTACGGCAACAGTTGAGCAACTCGTAGGGCAATTACAGCGCCAAGACGTCGGCTTAGATTGACAGGGTAACCACGAGGCCTATAGTCCGCCGCAATTGAAAGCGCAGAAATCCCGGCCTTTTTGAGGGTCGATGAAGAAGGAAAGCATGACAGCAACATTTGCAGATTTAGGTTTAAGTGATCCCATCCTGCGGGCAATCGCCGATGCAGGATATGAACATCCGACGCCAATCCAGGAAAAGGCGATTCCCTATGTCCTTATGAATCGGGACATTTTGGGCTGCGCTCAGACGGGAACTGGCAAGACCGCTTCCTTCACACTGCCGATGATTGATATTCTGAGCCAGGGTCGCGGACGCGCTCGGATGCCCCGCACGGTTATCCTGGAGCCGACACGCGAACTGGCAGCACAGGTCGCCGATAACTTTGAGACTTATGGCAAATACAACAAATTAAACATGGCCCTGTTGATTGGGGGCGTATCCTTCAGTGAGCAGGAAGCCAAGATCAATCGCGGTGTCGATGTTCTGATCGCAACACCGGGCCGCCTGATGGACCATTGCGAGCGCGGTAAGGTGATCCTGACCGACGTGAAAATCCTGGTCATTGATGAAGGTGACCGGATGTTGGATATGGGCTTTATTCCCGATGTGGAAAAGCTGGTCTCCCTGATGCCACCTCTGCGCCAGACTTTGATGTTCTCTGCGACCATGCCCCCGGAAATCCGGAAATTGGCCGCGAAGTTCTTGAGCAATCCTAAGGAAATCACTGTTTCCGCCCCGGCCAGCACCGCGGACACGATTGAACAGCGCCTGCTGAAGGTCGATGGCCGTCAAAAACGCAAGGTTCTCTATCGCCTGCTGCAGGACAAAACCATCTCCAACGCGCTGGTGTTCTGTAACCGCAAGCGCGATGTAGCGACGCTGTATCGCTCGCTGGAGGAATCTGGAATTTCATCTGGTGCGCTGCATGGTGATATGGACCAATATAAGCGCCTGGAATGGCTTGAGAAATTTAAGAACAACGAAATCCAGGTTTTGGTCTGTTCCGACGTCGCCGCCCGTGGTTTGGATATTCCAAGCGTGAGTCACGTCTTCAACTATGACGTCCCGACCCATTCGGAAGATTACGTCCACCGCATTGGCCGCACAGGTCGTGCGGGACGGTCCGGCATTTCAATCACCCTGGCGACAGATGCAGAAATGCGTCTTGTCGGTGGTATCGAGAAGCTGATCGGCAAGAAAATTCCAGTCGTAACCGAAGTTACCAAAGCCTTGGTTATTGGCGAGCCCGAAGAGAATAGCGAAACAACAGCCAGCCCGGAAAACGACGCACCGGCTCAAGAAAAGCCTGCCCGTCGGTCACGGTCACGGTCGCGAAACAATCGCGCTTCTGCCGAAAGTACGGACGTGCAAGAGGCAACCGCCGCTCCCACCACTGAATCTGCTGTAGCAGATGACAGTCAGGAGCAGCCTGATGCTTCCCCATCGAACCGCACTCGTGGTCAACTGGGTCTCAACCGCAATGAGAAACAGGAAGACAGCGCGGATACCCCCCGCCAGTCGCAACCTGTAAAGGACAGTCCAGCAATGTAAAGCGCTGG
>JARGPE010000289.1:0-532 GCA_029212835.1 Alphaproteobacteria bacterium
GACCGCCCAGAATTTGCATTCCCTGGCGAGAAACAGTTTGCAGCGTCTCAGAGGAAAATAATTTAGCCATCGCCACTTCTTTGGCACAGGGCTGATGCCGTGCGGCCAGTTCTGCCGCTCGATATACCAGCAACCGAGCCGCATCGACCTGAGTCTGCATATCTGCAAGCATATGACGGATAACTTGAAAGTCGAATATTGGTTGATCAAACTGCTCTCGCTGATGCGCATATGTCAGCGCGTCATCAACGGCAGTTTGGGCATTACCGACATAGGCGGCGGAAACGGCAATACGTTCCAGTTCCAGATGGTCTGTGATGATGTCCCATCCCTGCCCCTCTTGCCCCAGTAAATTGCCCGCCGGGACCATCGCATCATCGACAAAAATTTCCGTGGTGCCGGTGGCGCGCCGCGCCAAGGTAGGGAGCTTACGAATGTCCAGACCTGTCGTGTCATTGGGTATCAGCAAAACGGAAAGCCCCTTATGCTTTGCTGCATCTGCATCCGTCCGGACCAACATCGCGATTACAAC
>JARGPE010000289.1:567-1627 GCA_029212835.1 Alphaproteobacteria bacterium
TCCAAGCGAGCCCGTGTTTTTGTTGAGGCCGCATCAGACCCGGCGGATGGCTCAGAGATTGAAATAGAGAAGCGAATTTTTCCGGACATGAACGGTTCCAGATAAGCCGCCTTTTGTTCGTCATTGCCAAATTTGACAATGTTCATCGCAGTAAATGTGGGCACAAGAACTGTGGTGGCAAAGTCGAAGCCAAATTTACCAAGGCCCTCGCACATCAGGGCATAATCGAAGATATCGCCGCCAAAACCGCCAAATTCTTCAGGAATTAAAAGACGCAACCATCCCTCTGCTGCAATCCGTTCATAGGCTGAATAGGGATAGGCACGTTCTGCGTCATGTTCCCGGATGTATTCGCGGGTGATTTCTTTTTCCATGAAACGATCAACGGTTTCACGCCAGGCAGTCTGTTCACTGTTTAGAAAATTCATAATGTCGACGGCTCCTCAGATTCGAAGGGATTGCTGCTGGGCGGCACAAGGCGCTTGGCCCGAATGAGCAGATGGAAGTCACAGCGCAGGATTATCTCCTTGCGTTGGTTCATGCCTTTCAGTTCCATTGTTGCCACACCGGCCCCATTCTCTTTAGGCCGCAATGCGGTGATCTCGGATCGCGCCCAAACCGTGTCACCGATAAAACTTGGCTTGAGGAAACGTAAAACGCCTCAACCACCGTTGAATCGAAAGGAATGAGAGCATTCACAATGGAAAACACGAGAGACCCTTGCACGAGACGCTGACCATATAGAGCTGTCTTCGCAAATTCTGCATTCGAATGAATCTCAAGCCAATTGCCCGTGAGCATGCAAAAGTTTACGACGTCTGTCTCCGTCAATGTCCGCCCACGAGAGGTTTTGACTTCCCCTACAGCAAGGTCTGGATAGGGTTTATCGATCATATGAGTGTCTTTCTATCTGGGATCATGTGCCGGTCCACATCGGTGAACGACCTTCAACAAAGGCCCGTGGCCCCTCACTAGCATCATTGCTGTTATATACGGGAACATGCAGCGCTTCGGCGCGCGCAAGACCACCTGTACAACCTAGATCCATCCCTGCGGCAAG
>JARGPE010000289.1:1637-3725 GCA_029212835.1 Alphaproteobacteria bacterium
TCTCAACACGATGCGCCACCTCATCGGCGGTATCACAAATATGGTTGATAAAGCCATACTGTGCCAAATAGTCAGACGTAACCGCATTACCGGTCATCGCCATTTCAGAAAGAATTGGTTGCGGTAACATCCATAACATCGGAACAATCCAAGACGTTCCGCGGCCATGGCGTACTTCTGGGATACTCGCCTGGGATCCACTGATCGCAACACGAATATCTGCAAGCATCGCCAGCAACATGCCCGCGCCAACAAAATGTCCATTCAGAGCGGCGATTATTGGCTTGCTAACGGACCGCATACGCGTCTGAAAAGGGTCCTTCATATGGGTCAGAATATCGTCACCGCGCGCTCGATACTCCGCCATCTGCTTTAGGTCCATTCCGGCACAGAACACGCCACAGGGCACTGCGTCCAGGACAACAACACGAATGCTGTCATCCTCGTCAATCTGGTACCATAGCTCGGTCAACCGATTTGCCACGGCAATATTAATGGCATTTCGATGCTGGGGCCTATTCAACGTAATCCGGGCAATACCATCATTGCTGCTAAACAGGACCGGTTCATCCGTTCCCATCGCTTCCCCCTTTTACTCGCGGATTTTTATGCCGCGTTATAGTCATAAGTGACATTACCCAAGCTTAGGCATCACGTTCTTTTAGGTCAATAAATAATTCCGTCTTGCGGAATTGATTTCCAAAAAAACATTGACAATCAATTTTGAACAGGCAAATTTGGCCCTGAAAGCGGCTGATTTGTTAATGCCTTATTATCCTTAAAATAAGGACTGGCGACAGACACATGCCCGTATCAAGAATGATCAGGAGCGGGGAATGAAAAAGCAACTGCGGTTGGGATCTGGATCCGGGTTTTGGGGTGATGCGCTGGATCCAGCCGTTGAGCTACTGGAACACGGTTCACTTGATTATCTGTCAATGGACTACCTTGCGGAGCTCACCATGGCGCTGCTTCAGCGCCAGCGGTTAAAAGACCCTTCCTTAGGCTATGTTCCTGATATCACGACCCATATGCGTGAATTACTACCTGCGGCTCGCAAGGCCGGAACCCGCATCATCTGTAATGGCGGCGGTGCCAATCCACGTGCAGGCGCAGAAAAAGTCAGGGATCTGGCGCGAAGCATGGGTTTGACTGGCACACGGATTGCGGTCGTTGAAGGCGATGACATGTTACCCCGCCTGGATGAATTGCTTGAGGCCGGACACGACCTCACCAACATGGATACTGGCGAGACGGATCTTGCGGCCTTGCGTAATCGCATCGTGTCCGCGAACGTTTATACGGACTCTTCCGGGATCGTATCAGCCCTTGAGCAGGGTGCTGATGTCGTCATTGCCGGTCGCGTGTCCGATAACGCGCTCTATGTTGGTCCTGTCATGCATGAATTCGGCTGGACTTACAGTGACACGGATACGGACCACATCGCAGCCGCCATCACTGTCGGACACATCGTGGAATGTGCCGCCGCGACAACCGGTGGCATGTCCTCACGGTTTACCGATATGCCAAATATGGGTCGTGTTGGCTTTCCCATTGTTGAATTCGAAGCTGACGGATCAGCAACCGTCACTAAACTTCCAGGCACCGGCGGTCGTGTTGATGAATTCACCGTAAAGGAACATCTGGTCTATGAAATCGGCGATCCGTCCCGCTACTTAATGCCCGACGGCGTCGCAAATTTCTGCAAAGTTAAGATCGACGATCAAGGCAATGATCGGGTTCGGTTGAGCAATATGGCCGGAACCGGGCGTCCGGACCTGCTAAAGATGGTCGTGGGCTATGAAGACGGCTGGATTGGTGAAGGGATGATGTTCTTCCCGTGGCCCTATGCGCTGGAACGCGCGGAGAAGGCGCGCCAGACACTGGGGGAACGCTTTGAACGACTGGGTTTGAAGGCGAATGCAATTCACTTTGATCTGGTAGGAGTCAACATGCTGCACGGACCAGCTTCACCGATGCCGGATTATGACCCTTCTGAGATTGGCCTTCGCGTGGCAGTTCACACCGAAAGCAAAGCCGAAGCAGAAAAAATCCGACGGGCCTGCGCACAACTTTGGATTATGGGGC
>JARGPE010000290.1 GCA_029212835.1 Alphaproteobacteria bacterium
GGTGCAAGAAATGGACGCTGCAATCCAATTTGAACCTGGCGGCAGGCAATGAAGAAGGCGCTGGATTCGTGCTGGTCATGAATCAAGCCGCGACCGAAAGCCTGGACGGGCGGCAGTATAATTTTAACACCTCTGTTATCGTTAATGACTCCCCAGAAGAAACCTATAAAGGAACGGCCATTCTTGATGAGGAAGGCCGCGGCGAAGCAACGTTTACGTTGCCAGAAGAAACGAAGGTCCGCCTTCCCAAAAGCACTTTGTTCCCAGTCAGTGCGATGCGCAGCAACCTGAATGCTGCCTGGGGTCAAAAGCAGGTTCTGATGAACTATATCTATTTTGATGGCAGCGAATTAAGCGCCTGGCGCGGAACCGACCTGATTGCCGGCACACCTGAACCGTTGGATGCGGAAGCACAAGACCCCGATAGCATGACCAAGATCGGACAAGCCAAGCGGATCGTGACCACTCTGTATGATTTGACCCATACCGATGCGGAACCGATCACGACCTATATTTCCGATACATTGCCCAATGGGGTTATTACCCGATTGACGATTGATCTGGGCTTTATGGTCGCGGAAGCCCGACTGGTCGAAGTCTTGGCGAATCCAGAACCCGACTGCTAATTCTATATTAAGATACAGTTCCATTACAAAAAGGCCTGGGATATGAGTTGCTTTGTCGCCACCAAAAACAAAGAAACACGCAGCGTAACCGGCATCACAAAATCCGATTATGACGACTGGCTTTCAGGCCAGCCAAAGAATGTCCAAGCCTGGATCGAAGGATCAGGATTCAAGGCGAAACCAGGTGCTGTTGCAGTGTTGCCTGATAAATCCGGTGCGCCAAACCAAGCTGTGCTGATCCTGAAAGATGCCGACGATCTCTGGTCCTGGGGAGCGGCGGCGGTCAAGCTTCCAGCGGGACGTTATTGCCTGTCACCAGAGCCTGAGACCGCTGATGAGGCCTATACAGCCTGCCTTGGTTGGGCGCTGGGCAGTTATGATTTTGATCGCTATCGCAAACGCAACGAGCCCGTGCGGGAATTGGTTTGGCCAAAAGCTGCTGACCGCACCAAGATAACCGCTGTAGCAGCGGGCATATACTTAACCCGCGATTTGGTGAATACCCCGGCATCAGATATGGGGCCTGACGAATTGGCTGGGGCGGCTGTGTCCTTGTCGCAAGCCTTCGGTGCCCATTGTGAAACCATCACCGGTGATGATCTGCTGGCACAGAATTTCCCCATGATTCATGCTGTTGGGCGCGCCTCGACCCGTGCGCCGCGCCTGATCGATCTGCGCTGGGGAAATCCCACGCATCCAAAAGTAACACTGGTGGGGAAAGGCGTCTGCTTTGATACGGGCGGTCTGGACTTAAAGCCATCCAGCGGCATGCTGATGATGAAGAAAGATATGGGCGGAGCCGCCCAGGTTTTAGGTCTCTCTCGCATGATCATGGAATTGGACCTTCCTATTTCCCTGCGCGTCCTGATCCCCGCTGTAGAAAACAGTGTCTCTGGAAATGCCTTCCGCCCACTGGATATTCTGAACACCCGCAAAGGACTGACGGTGGAGGTCGGCAATACCGACGCAGAGGGACGTTTGGTTCTGGGCGATGCCCTGGCCCTGGCCTGCGAAGAAGAGCCGGAATTGCTGATCGATTTTGCAACATTGACTGGTGCGGCGCGGGTTGCCCTGGGAACCGACCTGCCCGCCCTGTTCTGCAACAGTGATCGTTTGGCTGCTGCCCTGACAGAAGGTGGCCTGACCGCACAGGACCCAACCTGGCGCATGCCGCTACATCAAGCCTATACCAGCATGCTAGACAGCAAAATTGCCGATACCAACAATGTCTCTTCCGGAGGCTATGCCGGGGCGATTACCGCAGCACTGTTCCTGGAGAAATTTGTCGAGCCCACAATCGAATGGGCCCATTTCGACCTGATGAGCTGGAACACCAGCAGCAAGCCCGGTCGCCCCGAAGGCGGAGAAGCACAAGGCATCCGCGGCGTGCTGCAAGTGTTACAGGACAGATACGCCAAGGCCTGAAGACAAGGCGACTGATCCGATACTCTTAACTGATCGATTCCGGCTGGCGGGCATCAACCTTGCTAGAGGTGGGGTCCGGTGTCACCAGCAATTGGACACGCACGACACCGGCATCGCTGGGGTCATTATGGTGCGTGAACCCCAGATCGGAACACATATCCAGCATGGGTTTATTATCTCTCAAAACATCGCCAAACAGCATTCCAATGCCGCGCTGGCGGGCATAGTTGATCAACAATGTCATAAGGGCATATCCCAGCCCCTCCCCTTTGTGATCCTGTCGTACCAGAATGGCATATTCAGCCTCTCCACCATCCGCATTCGCGATCAGTCGAGAAATACCGATAATGGATCCTGATCCTTCAGGATCAAGGGCGGCAAAAGCCATCTCTCTGGCGTAATCAATCTGTGACAGGCGCGCAGCCAGACGCTCGGGCAACAGGCGCATCGGGTGCAGAAAACGGAACCGGATATCTTCCGGTGCGGAACGGGCCACCAGATCCCGCAAGCCAGGCGCATCCTCCGGTCGAATTGGGCGCACATCAACCTTGGTCCCATCCCGCAGGGGAATGGTACCTTCCTGGTCGCGAGGATAGGGATGAATGGCCAAACGTCCGGCCGGATTATCCCGCAATTCCTGTGACACGGTCGCGACGCGAATGCGCGCATCTAGCGCCATGACTCCAGCACTGTCAGCAATCAACGGATTGATATCCAGTTCCTTCACCTCAGCAAAATCAATCGCCAATTGGCCAACCTGAATCAAGACATTGCGCAGGCTTTCGAAATCAACCGGTGGCTCGTCGCGATACCCACGCAGCAATTTATGAACCGCCGTTTCCTCGATCAACGTCTGGGCCAGGACATCATTCAGAGGGGGCAGGCCGGTGACGGTATCGCCAACAATCTCAACCTCTTTACCGCCTTTGCCGAACAGGACAACTGGGCCGAATTGGGGGTCTTCGCTCAACCCAACGATCAATTCATGAGCACCCGGTCGGCGGATCATTTGCTGGACACTGACGCCTTCGATATGAGCCGCTGGGAATTCCTGACC
Source organism: Alphaproteobacteria bacterium (assembly GCA_029212835.1). Classification (GTDB taxonomy): domain Bacteria; phylum Pseudomonadota; class Alphaproteobacteria; order UBA8366; family Aestuariispiraceae; genus Pacificispira. Next base: position 3,109 of record JARGPE010000290.1, read on the forward strand.
CAACCGTTTCAGCATCGATTCAGTTGCATTATAGACTTGGTCTGGTGACGACAGATTCAGCACAACGCCGCCAACATCACTTTTATGGGTAATATCCCGCGACAGAATTTTCACTGCCACTAAATCACCCATAGAAAAGCCTTTAGCGATCTCAGCGGCTTCAGCCGGGGTGCGCCCGATTTCGGTTCGCACAATGGGGATGCCATAGGCCTCTAGAACCTGCTTGGCTTCCACTTCACTCAGCCATTCGCGCTCTTCTGACAAGGCTTGGTCGATAATGCCCCTCACCTTAATCCGATCAGGCTCAACACTGTTGGGACGCGCAGAGGGGACCTGCAGAAGGTTCATCTGGTTGCGGCGATAGCGAACCACATGCATGAAGCCACGCACGGCCTCTTCCGCTGTATTGTAGGTTGGGATGCGGGCCTCAACAAACCGACGACGGGACGCCGCAGCAGAGCCATCCCCCAGCCAAGATGTCAGGATGGGGCGATGATGGCTACGGGCAACATCTAAAACCGCCTCCGCAGCCTCTAGTGAATCGGCAATCGCAGTGGGGCAGTTCAATACCAGAACCGCATCCGCAGCCTCATCGGCAATTAATGCCTCCA
>JARGPE010000291.1 GCA_029212835.1 Alphaproteobacteria bacterium
AGCCTTACAGCGAACATCTTTTCCATTTTCTTAACGGCAGAAGCGGCCGCTAACAGAACGACACGGTCTTTTGATCGCACTACTGTATCAGGACGGGGGATAATCACCTCATCCCCCCGAATTATCGCACCAATGATGACACCATTAGGCAGTTTGGCGTCACGCAATGCCTCCCCGACAAGACTGGACGTTTCCATCGCTTCAGCCTCAATCAATTCAGCAAAGCCGTCACGCAGACTATGCACCTGCCGAATACGACCACGACGGACATGCTGCAAGATGGTGGATGCCGTAATCTCCCGAGGGCTGACGACAACGTCGATACCCAATGTCGTGATCAAGGGGCCATAAGAGTTCTTGTTCACCAGTGTAATCGCGCGATCCACACCAAATCGTTTGCACAGCAAAGAACAGAGAATATTCGTCTCATCATCATCTGTGACGGCAACGACTGCCTCTGCATTGCGAATTCCGGCTTCCTCCAGGATTTCATGATCCAGAGCATCACCTTGAATAACAACTGTTGTGGGTAGGATTTCCGCTACTTGGCGGGCGCGGTTCTTGTCCAACTCCACGATCTTGGCCGAATATCCGTCGGAACTGTTCTCCAGCTCTTCTGCCAAGGTGGTTCCAATGCTGCCTCCACCTACAATCAGAATTCTCCGCGCTTGCTTTTCATCATGGCCAAAAACAGACATGGCGCGGGGGACATGGTCTGTTTCCGAGATAAAATAAACCTCGTCGCCTGGCAGCATCTGATCATCCGCCGACGGTATATGCATCGTCTCGTTTCGGAAGATCGCCAGCACCGTGATATTGAGATCGGGAAACAGCGATGTCAGCTGGCGTAGAGGTGTGTGAATGACCGGGCATCTGTCGTCACACCGCACACCGATCACCCGGACTTTGTCATCGCCCATACGAATCATATCAAAAGCACCCGGCGCGCGGATACGTCGCGCGATCGCACGGGCAACTTCGATTTCTGGGGAGATAATCACATCAATGGGCAGTTGGTCCCGAGCAAAGAGATTCGACCACATCGGGTTCAAATAGCTCTGTTGCCGGATGCGCGCGATCTTGGTTGGTACATTGAATAGGGTATGCGCGACCTGACAGGCGATCATGTTCACTTCATCGGTGAAGGTGACCGCAATCAGCATATTCGCATCGCGCGCCCCTGCCCGTTCCAGCACGTCAGGATGGGACGCATGACCGACAAAGGCCTGAACATCCAATTGATCGTTGATCTTACCAATCAACTCCGGCGATTGATCAACAACGGTAACATCGTTGTCTTCACCAGACAGATATCGAGCAATATGGAAACCGACCTGGCCGGCGCCACAAATGACAACCTTCATGCTTAGGCTCCTTTGCGCAGTTTCCGGCCCTGAAACGGGTCCGTGAAAGGCGACTTATTCCTTATCATCCAACCGACCACGATTGGCACCAGCCACCCCTAAACCTTTAAGTTTTCGGTGCAAGGCGGCTCGATCCATCCCGACAAATTCCGCTGTGCGGGAAATATTGCCGCCAAATCGGGCCAGATGAAAGACGAGATATTCCCGTTCAAACGCTTCCCTGGCCTCCCGCAAAGGCAGGCTCATCACTTCCGGCGCATGATCCCAGCGAGAAGCAGCACCAGATGCCGCCCCAATTGCCTGCCCTACTGCTTCGGCGTGGACCAGATCCTGCGGTCCGCCTGGTGCCATTAGCAACAGACGCTCCATCACATTGGCCAGTTCCCAAACATTTCCAGGCCATTCATGCCCTTGCAGCGCTGTCAGCGCATCCGCACCCAAAGTGCGGGGCGACCGACTTTTTGCCGCCGCAGACCGTTCCATCAAATGCACTGCCAACAGGGGGATATCCTCCCGTCGATCGCTCAGTGGCGGAGCATTGATTGGCACCACATTCAGCCGATAGAATAAATCTTCCCGGAACTTTCCTTCAGCAATCAAGGCCTGTAAGTCGCGAGTCGTGGTGGCCAGCACTCGGGAATTCACCTCGACCACGGTATCGCCACCAATGCGCTGGAATCGTCTGTTGTGCAGCACACGTACCATCTTCAACTGTGTCGCCATATCCATATCGGCGACTTCATCCAGCAACAAAGTGCCGCCATGGGCTTCTTCCAGCACGCCGATGCGTCTGGGTTGCGATTTGGTGGCCTCAGTTCCAAACAAAGCCTGTTCCAGGGTATCTTCGCTCAACGTTGCGCAGGTCAGCACAACAAAACGGCCATCCTTGCGCAAAGAGCGGCTGTGCAGCATCCGGGCAATAGCGCCCTTCCCGCTGCCGGGCGGGCCTGAAATCAGCACCCGGCTATCGGTCTGGGCCACTTTCTCAACGGCGCGGCGAACCTCAGCAATCGCAGAGGATTTACCCACCAAATCATCCAACATTGCATAGGGAGACAATTTACGCAGCGACTCGTTTTCATGCTTCAGACGGGACTCTGACAGCGCGCGTTCAATCGTCAACAGCAGTACATCTGTCTTAAACGGTTTGGAGATAAAGTCGTAAGCACCCTTTTTGGTGGCCGAAACCGCCATATCAAACGTGCCATGCCCACTGATCATCACCACGGGCAGGCCCGGATGATCGCGACGGACAATTTCCAGAATTTGAATGCCGTCATATTCAGAATTGGCCAGCCAAACATCCAGAATCATCAAAGAAGGTTGACGATTGGCAACCGCCGCTAATGCTTCGGCTGAATTCGACGCGCTGCGGGTCTGATAGCCCTCATCTTCCAGGATACCCGCAATCTGGGTTCGGATATCGGTTTCATCATCAACAATCAGAATATCATATGCCATCTGTTACAGACCCATTTGAGGAACGGGGCGACGAGAAATCAGGCTCTGACGGTGCAGAGGGATCATCGGGGGACTCTTTCTTTTCCAAATCTTTTACCATGGGAAGGATCATAGTGATCAAGGCACCACCGCCGGGTGCATCGTCCAGACTTAAGCTGCCACCATGATCTTCCATAATCTTCTTCACGATTGCCAAGCCTAACCCTGTGCCTTTCTTGCGAGTCGTGACGTACGGTTCCGTCAGACGCTCGCGTTCTTCTGTTGGAAGTCCTTTCCCGTTATCCTCAATCGCGATGCAAACATGCCCGTCCTCGGCGCGGATGGAAAGGGCAATGCGTCCCTTTTCCTGGGAGGCTTCATCTTCGCCCCGCGATTTCGCGGCTTCAAATCGACCCTCTATCGCGTCATGGGCGTTTTGCAGTAAATTGGTCAGAACCTGACTTAACTGGCGTCCGTCACAGCGCAGAATCAATGGAACATTTGGCCCATCAAAACTGTAATCAACATCGGAATTCGCGCTGCGTTGCAGGAACAGGCTTTGTCGACATATATCCACGATATCCTGATTACGCATTGAAGGGGCTGGCATCCGCGCGAAGGAAGAGAATTCATCCACCATACGGCCAATATCGTCTACTTGCCGAACAATTGTGTCGATGCAACCTTCAAAAATCGAAGGATCTGTTGTGATTTCCTTCAAGTATTTCCGCTTCAAGCGTTCTGCAGATAATTGGATCGGGGTCAGCGGGTTTTTGATTTCATGGGCAATACGCCGCGCGACATCAGCCCAGGCGGCCTTGCGTTGGGCCGATACAAGCGGTGATACATCATCAAAGGTCGCAACATAACCTTGCACCTGACCCGCATCCCGCTCTACCACGATC
>JARGPE010000292.1 GCA_029212835.1 Alphaproteobacteria bacterium
ATCTGCCTGAATTACTGTTGGGTAAGTCCTAAGCGCCGCTTAGTTATCCGCAGCCTTCAGAACACGACCTTGGCGGGCCATTTCTTCGCGTTCAGCGAGGAGATGGTCCAGCCAGTCCGGGTCCATTTCAGGCACAGATGACAGCAACAAATCGGTATAGTCATGGTGCGGCGGGGTAAACATTTCCCCCTTCGGACCAGACTCGACCACCCTGCCATTCTGCATCACCACGACCTCATCCGAAATCGCGCGCACCGTCGCGAGATCATGAGTGATGAACATATAGGATAGATCAAACTCATCCTGCATGCGCTGCAGCAGCTTCAGGATCTCCTCTGCAACCAACTGGTCCAGGGCGGAGGTAACTTCATCGCAGATGATCACTTCCGGCTCTGCCGCCAAAGCCCGGGCGATACAGATGCGCTGCTTCTGCCCCCCCGATAATTCTGTCGTCAGGCGATTATAGTATTGATCCGGCTCAAGCTCGACCAAGCGCAGCAGGTCTTTTACCCGTGCTTCCAATGCCTTGCCACTCAGCCCCAGATAGAAGCTGGCAGGCCGACCTATCACATCGCGAATGCGCGACTTGGGGTTTAGCGCTGTATCTGGCATCTGATAGATCATCTGCATCTTGCGCAGTTGATCCTTGCTGCGGGCACGATAATCAACCGGCAGAACCTTGCCGTTGTAGAGGACATCCCCAGCCTTAGGAGGCAAAAGCCCCGTGATAACGCGCGCCGTAGTGCTCTTTCCACTGCCGGACTCACCCACAACGGCTACAGTGCGTTTTTTATGAACGTCGAAGCTGACATTATAAAGAACTGGAACCGTTCCATAGGAGGCATCGACACCTCGTACCTGTAATACAGGTGATTCATTTTCAGGCGTTTTACGTTCCTCTCGTGCGTAACTGCGCACTGCTAACAAGTCAGCCGTATATTGCTCCTGAGGTTTGGACAAAAGCGTACGGGTATCGCGTTCTTCCACTGTATGGCCATAACGCAGCACCTTGATCGTATCAGCCATTTGGGCGACCACGGCCAAATCATGAGTGATATAGATTGCCGCCGTATTGAATTGTTCCACGATATCGCGGATTGCGGCCAGAACCTCAATCTGTGTCGTTACGTCCAGGGCAGTTGTTGGCTCGTCAAACACGATCAAATCAGGACGACAGGCCATTGCCATGGCCGTCATTGCGCGCTGTAACTGTCCCCCTGAAACCTGATGGGGGTATCGATAGCCAATCGTATCTGGATTGGGCAGTCGCAGGCGACGAAACAAATCTTTTGCGTCTTTCTCCGCCTGATCTCGCGACATCACGCCATGCTGAACGGGTCCTTCGCAATACTGATCAATCAGTTTATGGGCAGGATTAAAGGATGCTGCGGCGGATTGCGCGACATAGGCAATACGCTGCCCCCGCAAGTTACGGCGCTGCTCATCTGTTGCGCCTCGTAATTCCAGACCATCAAACCAAATTTCACCCCCGCTCAAACGGCACCCGTCACGAGCATAACCCATGGCGGCCAGACCGATTGTTGACTTGCCAGCCCCGGATTCTCCAATCAATCCAAGCACTTCACCGCGCCGGAGCGTCAGGTCCACGCCATGAACAATTTCAATCCAATCTTCATCAGCCCGACCTTCAATTTTCAGGCCCTTCATTTCGAGGAGGATATCGCCCTTCTCACCGCGGGTGGGTTGCTTGCTCATTCTTTTAATCCACTTGTTTTGTGCAGGAACCAATCGACCACAAAATTCACCGCGATCGTCAGCAATGCGATGGCGCAAGCTGGCAATAGCGGGGTAATCGCCATCAGCTTATTGTACTGATAGAAATTGATCAGATTTGCGCTGTCTCGCACCATTGATCCAAGATCCGCCGTCGGCGGTTGCAGGCCCAGACCCAGGAAGCTGAGGGAACTGATGAACAGAAAGACGAAGCAGAACCGCAGTCCAAATTCCGCAATCAACGGGGCAGCCGCGTTGGGTAATACTTCGCGCCAGATCACATACATCAGACGCTCCCCCCTCAGTTTTGCCGCTTCGACGTAATCCATCACAACAATGTTCATCGCGACGGATCGGGATAATCGAAACACCCGCGTTGAATCCAACAAGGCGATCACCAGAATCAATTTGATAACCCCGGTTCCAACAACCGTCAGAATCAACAAGGCGAAAATTAGAGGGGGAATTGCCATAAGCACATCTACCATGCGGCTGAGTGCCTGATCGACCCATCCCCGCAGCGCCGCAGCCAATAGGCCGACAAAGGCACCGACAATGAAGGTCAGTGCCGTTGTGACAATTGCAATCCCGACAGTATTTCGGATCGCGTAAATCATCCGAGACAGATAATCACGTCCCAGCTCATCGGTTCCCAACCAAGCGACACCACCATCGGAAAAAGGTGTCCCCCAGACCGAATAAGCTCCACCCAGAACTTGAGATTCACCATGCGGAGCTACGATCGGCGCAATACAAACCATCAATATATTCAGGAAAATGATGACCAACCCAAACTTTGCGGTAATGGGGGCCTTCCGGGTTTCCTTCCAGGTGATTGCGACAGACAAAAACAGGACGATAATGCTAACTAAGCCAACGAAGGCCGACCACGGGTAATTGCTGAATGTTTCCAGAAAAACAGTGGCCGCTGCGCAATAGACCACGATACCCATCACAACAACGGAATCTCTGGTTGGGGTAAAATTCAGCTTTCCCCAAAACTTGTATAACAATCCAGAAAACGCGGCGGAAACAACAATGCCCGCGATTGCAGATATGTTGTCCTCAGAAAAAGTGATTGCAAACAGAACCACTGAAAACAGGAAGGTTATTGCCGTCCCTGCACGACAGGCCATAGAGGCCGGTTTAGCCATTTCTGGTGGCGGAATGATATCAGTTGCAGACATCGTGACGCCTCCTTATCGCGGGTGAAGCAGGCGCGGATTGCTGACAATAGTCACAATATCGGCCGTTAGGTTGAGCAAGACATAGGTCGCAGCAAATATCATCACACTAGCTTGAACCAAGGGAAAATCCCTGAATTTAACAGCGTCGACGAGAATTTTTCCAAGCCCAGGATAGCTGAACACCACCTCCACAATCACCACACCAACAATCAGATAGGCAAGGTTCAGGGCAATCACGTTAACGATCGGGGCCAATGCGTTCGGCAGAGCGTGCTTCACGATGATCCTGGAATTTGGAATGCCTTTCAGGCGCGCCATTTCAATATAGGGACTGGCCAAAAGGTTGATAATCGCCGCCCGTGTCATGCGCATCATATGCGCCACGACCACAAGGGTCAGGGTCAGGGCTGGTAAGAACATCATGTGCGCCCGTGTCCAGAATGGCGTATCAACATCGACCATCGCCATATTTGGAAACAGCGGCGTTCCCCCGACCCCCATCGTCGAAACAGATAGCCAGAGGATCAGGATATAGGCCACAAAGAACTCTGGAAATGATATGGACGTCAGGGTGAAAACATTCACCAGGCGATCATACCAGCTATACCGATATAGCGCGGCCAGAACGCCCAGTAACAATGACAGAGGCACCGATATTGCCGCAGCAAACCCCGCGAGTAACAGCGTGTTTTCCAGCCTAACGCCGATAACCTCCGTCACCTCACGCTTATTGGACAGGGACTCGCCGAAATTCAGTTGGACCGCATCCTTTACC
>JARGPE010000036.1 GCA_029212835.1 Alphaproteobacteria bacterium
GCCGCACTCGGCGGATTTTGGGTCCGACCTTCATCGCGTCCCGTGCGGCGGGTTTTGTACTGACCTTAGTGCCAAGCTTGGCTGAGGTGTTTGCCATTGTAAATTCCTGCTATTTACAAGATTAACTAACAGTAAAGCATTTACTAAAAATCTTTACAATATGTTATGTCGGTTACCGTTGTGCGCCGCATCATTCGGCAGTATCTCTAGCTTCAGAGGAAACACACTGCGCTTTACAAAGTCTTGTAAAGAACTTGTCAGGAAGCGCCCGTAACCAAAATTGACCCGCGACCGGGTCTGAAGCAACTGAGAAGGATTAAACCGATGGATAGCTTGGGACCGAATGACAATTACAACTGGGGTGATGGGGGCGGCGAGCATTGGGATGCGCCGGATTATGCACCGAACCGTTGGGCGACGACGCGCCGCGATTATTCCAAACATGATGTAGCAAAACTGCGCGGCTCGATTCAGATCCGCAATACCCTGGCGGAACTGGGCGCGCAAAAGCTGTGGAAGCTGATCAATGAAGAAGCTTATGTGAACACGCTGGGCGCCTTCACCGGCTGTCAGGCAACGCAACATGTCCGGGCTGGCCTGAAGGCGATCTATCTGTCGGGTTGGCAGGTCGCGGCCGATGCCAACAATGCCGGTCAGATGTATCCGGACCAGTCGCTGTATCCGGTCTCCTCTGTCCCGCAAGTGGTGGAGCGGATCAACAATGCCTTCATGCGCCAGGACCAGATCCAGACCATGGAACGCCTGTCGGGCGAATCCACCACGGATATCGATTGGTTCGCGCCCATCGTTGCCGATGCGGAAGCTGGCTTCGGCGGCCCATTGAACGTGTTTGAATTGATGAAGGCGATGATCAAGGCCGGTGCGGCGGGCGTCCATTTTGAAGATCAGCTGTCGTCTGAAAAGAAATGTGGCCATCTGGGCGGTAAGGTTCTGCTGCCAACGCAGCAGGCCGTGCGCAATCTCTCCTCTGCCCGTCTGGCAGCAGACGTTATGGGTGTGCCGACCATCATTATGGCGCGCACCGATGCCGAGGCGGCCCGTCTGATCACGACCGATGTAGATGAGCGTGACCAGCCCTTCCTGACCGGGGAGCGTACCGCAGAAGGCTTCTATCGCATCACCGGTGGCATGGATATGTGCATCGCCCGGGGTCTTGCCTTCGCGCCCTATGCGGACCTGCTGTGGATGGAAACCTCCACCCCCAGCATCGAACAGGCGAAACAGTTTGCCGACGCGATCCATGCGGAATTCCCGAACCAGATGCTGGCCTATAACTGCTCCCCGTCCTTCAATTGGGCGAAGCATCTCAGCAAGGCAGAAATGGAAAGCTTCCAGAAGGAATTGGGTGCGCTTGGCTACAAGTTCCAATTCATCACCCTGGCGGGCTTCCACAGTGTCAACTACGCGACCTTTGAATTGGCCCGGGCTTACAAGGATCGTGGCATGGCGGGTTACTCTGAATTGCAGCAGGCGGAATTCGCAGCGGAAGCGCATGGCTTCTCTGCCACCCGTCACCAGCATGAAGTCGGGGTCAGCTACTTTGATGCGGTTAACAGCACCACAGCGGTTGGCGAAAGCTCCACCACCGCCATGGGTGAATCGACTGAGACGGCACAGTTCCACTGAGATCACCCCTCGAGAGGCGGTCCAGTTTAGGGTAGGAAAGCTAGAGTGGGGAGGACCGTCCGTTGGAGAGATCCGGCGGGCGGTTTCCCTTTTTGGCAGTAAGTTTTGCTTTGCGCCGCATCATAGTTATCCTAGATTGTATTCCATGATATTTAGGACCCATCCTTCCTGGGGGTGTCGCGCGGTCGCTGTTCTGATGGCGCTTTGCTTTCATACCATAACCTTCCCTGACGCGCGGGCTGAAAAGGCGTTGTCGCGGACGGAGAATGGTATTCAATTCATCGCCTTTTTCCCGGTGTCGGAGGTGATTGACGGCGTCGCAACAACACCTGCAAAGAGTGCGATGACGCGTATGGTACAGGCCGTCGAAACGGCCCTGGAAAAAGTGCCAATGGTTCGGGATCGCATCGCAGATTTGAAAAAGAAGGGCGATATCCAAGTCTTTTATGATGCGAGCCATCCCAAGGATGTGATGTCCACGGTTACTTTAGCCAGTTATCTGCCTGCGCATTACAATCCTGCAGCAGGCAAACGGAAATTTATCATTGTTTTCGGTCGGACCGGTATTCAGTGGGATGCCAATCACTTGGCCAGCACCATTGCCCATGAACTGGCCGGTCATGCCTATCAGGATATGGAAGGGCGGCTGGAGGGGATGACCTTGCTGGACATCGAATGCGAGGCCTATCTGATCGAAGAACAGGCGAAACAAGATCTGGGCTATGATAAATTAACAGATGACGCCATCGCCCTGCGCCGTCGCATGGACAGCTATTGGTGCGATGACTTTCGTCGCTATACGCTGGAAAAGGGCCTTAAAGTTTCCGCACAATGGGACGAGTTAAATCCCGATGTGCCGAAACTGTTAAAGGCATTCAGGGCCTATCAAAACGCCAAATAATCCCGTTTAATGCTACAGGATGAACTTGCTGAGATCCGTGTCCTTCGCCAGGCTGCCAACATGGTCATTCACATAGGCGGCGTCGATGGTCACTTCTTCCCCATCTGGCCTGTCCGATGCAGTGAAGCTGATCTCTTCTAGAAGCTTCTCCAGCACGGTATGCAGACGGCGGGCACCGATATTCTCGACCGATGAATTGATCTGTGCCGCCAGTTTCGCCAGCGCATCAATTGCATCATCGGTAAAGATCAGTGTCAGGTTTTCCGTTCCCATCAGCGCGACATATTGCTTGATCAGGCTGTTATCCGGCTCGGTCAGAATGCGGCGGAAATCATTTTCCGTCAGTGCGTCCAGGCTAACCCGGATTGGCAGGCGACCCTGCAATTCCGGCAGCAGATCACTTGGTTTTGCCAAGTGGAACGCGCCGCTGGCGACGAACAGGATATAGTCCGTCTTCACCGCGCCATGTTTGGTGGCAACCGTCGTCCCCTCAATCAGGGGCAGAAGGTCGCGCTGAACCCCCTCGCGGCTGACATCGCCGCCAGAGCGCTCGGATCGCACGGTGATCTTGTCGATCTCATCAATAAAGGCGATGCCATTCTGCTCAACATTCTCAATCGCAGCCAGCTTGATCGCCTCATGGTCAACCAGTTTATCGGCCTCTTCTGCGACCAGCACGTCATAGGATTCCCGCACGGACATTTTGCGGGTCTTGGTCCGCCCGCCCATGGCCTTGCCGAAAATCTCATTCAGATTCATCATGCCCATCTGTGCGCCGGGCATGCCGGGTATATCAATTGTGGGCAGGCCCATACTGATTGTATCGGCGACCTTAACCTCGATTTCCTTCTCGTCCATAGACCCTTCGCGCAGCTTCTTGCGGAAGGATTGGCGGGTTGAGTCAGACGCATTCTGGCCGACTAGAGCATCAATCACCCGCTCTTCGGCATGCAGCTCGGCCTTGGCATTCACTTCGCGGCGTTGGGTTTCGGTTTCCATCTGAATGGCCACTTCAACCAGATCGCGGATGATCTGCTCCACATCCCGCCCGACATAGCCAACTTCTGTGAATTTCGTAGCTTCTACCTTAATAAAAGGCGCACGGGCCAGTTTTGCCAATCGGCGGGCAATTTCTGTTTTGCCGCACCCCGTCGGACCGATCATCAGGATGTTCTTCGGCAGAACTTCTTCACGCAGTTCCGGCGGCAGCTTCAAGCGGCGCCAGCGGTTGCGCAGGGCAATGGCCACGGCGCGCTTCGCATCGCCCTGCCCGATGATGAAACGATCCAGTTCAGAGACGATCTCCCGTGGGCTGAAATCGGTCATAGCGTGCCCCCCTTGGCAGGCGTGGTGGAGGTCAGGCTCTCCAACGTCACATTCTCATTGGTGTAGATACAGATATCGGCTGCGACCTTCATGGCGCGTCGGGCGATATCCTCGGCGCTCATATCCTCGCGATCGGCCAGCGCCTTGGCGGCGGCCAGCGCATAGGCACCGCCTGACCCGATGCCGATCAGCCCGTCTTCAGGCTCCAGCACATCACCGGTACCGCTCAAGATTAGGGAGACATCCTTGTCCACCACGGCCATCATGGCTTCCAGGCGGCGCAGATAACGGTCGGTGCGCCAGTCTTTGGCCAATTCGACACAGGCGCGGGTCAATTGCCCCGGATACTGTTCCAGCTTGGCCTCCAGCCGCTCAAACAGCGTGAAGGCATCTGCCGTTGCGCCTGCAAAACCAACCAGCACATCGCCATCGGCCAGGGGTCGCACCTTGCGCGCATTGGATTTGAACACGGTGTTGCCCAGGGTTACCTGGCCATCACCGGCAATCACCACATGCCCGTCCTTGCGAACCGACAGGATGGTGGTGCCATGAAAAACCGGCCCAGCGCCGGCAGAGGGGGAGTTGTTTTCTGACATGCCCCCGATATGGGCGGTCTATCGGGTTGCGTCAATATTTCAATGCAGTGGGTACAATGGAAACTACGATGACCACACTATTTCAGCCTGATTCATCAGAGGATCACTAACAAATCACTACATCTTAGCTTGTCGGTTGCGAAGCAGAAGGCTGTTCCAAAACTGAGTTAAGTTTTGATTTTGCAATGTTTGCTTCGACAGTTGATCGGTTCGTATCATAAAAAATACGAACTACATTGCCTAAATTATCGATTCCCTGTCCGTAACCGCCACTTTCACGAACTTGAAGAAAGTCAGCAACAAACTTGCGCCCATCGGAACAACTTACCTTTGCTTGGCCCTTGCCACCAATAGTTGTGTATCCGCTTGGTTGCTCTGTTACAACAGATGTTCCTTCACAAGTTATCGTTCCATCCAAAGTCGCTGCTTTGACAGTGCCCGTGTCAATTGAAACTGTAACGGTACCATAAAACTCTTGTTGGTTATCTTCGAAGTAACCACCCAAGTCATATTGAGCGCAACCAGACAGAAAAATTGAGAAAAATGCTAAACTCACCAACGAAAATTTCATGTTTCCTCTCCCCTCTATAAAAGCAATTATGGACCAAAAATTAGTATAATTGCTTTTAATTTACAACCAAGAATGAACTTGGTAGTCTCTTGGTATAGATCGAAAAATTTAATTTGGGTAGAAATCATGAGTGATAAAGGTCGCGTTTTTGGGCTAATTTTTCTACTAGCAATTTCGGGGTGTAAATCCACTCAAGACTCGGAACCTAGTATCGACGACAAGAAAATAGCGCAGTACCGGACCGAATGCCAAAATGAACTTAATGCACTTCCGAAAACATTGTTACTGGAGAGCATGGTAATTCCTGATGCTTACTCGAAAGTTTCACTAACTAGAATGGACTTCAAAGTGGAAGTTTCGTCTCAGAATGAGGAAGATAGAGAGGATTTGAGACTGCTCGGGGCTGCTCGTGCCGCGTGTCGGGAACATCGCCTGGAATTGGGTGTCTTTGGGAACGCTACAGATTTGATTTTCGAGAAACGAGTCGATGTCCTGATTGCTGCGGTTTTCTATGGTGATTTAACAGTTGGAGAGTTCAATTATGGCGTAGCCCAAGCTGCGCTTGAGCGCTCAAATTTTCATTCAGCTGCAGCCGAGGCTTACTCTGAGGGCGAGAAAATAGGTGCCAAAATGGCGATGGATCTATCCCAGCAGATAATGCTTCAATCACAACTAAACAGTCTCAACTATAAGTTAAATAACCTAAATACATACAAGAGCACTTGGTACTGTTCTAGTTCAACGGTACTTTCAACTACTTATACCACCTGCCGTTAAAAAGTTCTGCTTCAGGTTCGTATTAACGGCAGGTATAAGCCTGCCGCTGCATCTTTCCAAAAGCTCAATGTTCGCAAGTGTCAACTATTAAGGCATGCATTTTCAGCCCCTTCCTTCTCCCGGATTGAGGAAAAGTAAAGGCTGAAAATGCAGATCATCAATTGTGTAATTTGAAAATATTCCCCTATTAGGATCGCTTGATCCGAAGGTCTACGCTGTCGTATCGACTTTGTCGGGATCGTCGGGTGGGCTGGCTGGATCGGCTTTGGCGACCAGGACCATAGCGGGGCGCAACAGGCGGTCGTGCATTTTATAGCCATGCTGCAACACCTGGACGACCGTTCCTGCGGGCTTGCCGGTATCGGGCACTTCCTGGATCGCCTGATGTTCGGCGTAATTGAATTTCTCGTCCAGCGGATCGAGCTTCAGGATGTTTTGCTTGACAAAAGCATCCAGCAGCATTTTTTCGGTCATTTCCACGCCGACCATCAGATTTTTCAGAACGTCGTTTTCCGCCCGTGCTTCTTCTGGAACAGACTCCAGAGCGCGACGCAGATTGTCGACTACCGGCAGCAGTTCTTTTGCCAGCCCAGAGGAGGCAAATTTCAGTGTTTCGCCGCGTTCTTTATCGGCGCGTCTGCGCACATTTTCCGCCTCTGCGACGGCGCGCAGGGCACGATCCTTCATCGCGGCCAGTTCTGATTTCAGCGCCGTCACTTCGTCGCTGTCCTCGGTCTTTGGTTGTTTCGCGGTCTCGTCAGACTGGTCGGTTGGGCCGGACTGATCTGCCGGTTGCGTTGCGGCATCGTCTTCCGAGAGGGTCTTGTCGTCATTCGCGGTTTTCTTTGGATCGGTCATTATCTGCCTGTCACTTTCGTTTCATGTAAACGATCAACGGCCTGCGCCCGCGATCACCGGGGGCGTAGCCTATTCCAAGGGTTGTCTCAAGTCCGGTTTGCGCTCACCAGTCGTCCCACCACTTTGGCGGTATAGTCGACCATTGGGATGATGCGGGCATAATTCATGCGGGTTGGGCCCAATACGCCAATTGCACCAACGATTTTTTCCTTGCCGCCATTGGCTCCTGCGCCATTGCCATAGGGGGCGACAATCATGGAACAGCCCGCCAGAGAGAACAGTTCATTCTCAGCCCCTATGAAAATCTGCACACCTTGCGCGCCATCCGCTGCATCCAGCAGGCGCCACAGGTTTTCCTTCGCCTCAAGGGCGGTGAAAAGGGCGCGAATACGCTCCAAATCCGCCATGGCGGTTACATCGGTCAGTAGGTTGGACTGACCCGATACGATCAGCACGCCATCGCCAGCCGTAACATCGGACCAAGTTGCCAGGCCAGCCTCTACAACTTTGGCCGTCAGGGCATCGATCTGAGTCTTGTCGCGATTGATCTCATCGGCGATTGCACTGCGGGCATCGGCGATGGAGCGCCCCACCAAGCGCGCTGTCAGATAATTGGCGGCTTCTATCAAGGCTGATGGTGGCAGGCCCATCGGCAGATCAATAACACGGTTTTCAACCATGCCATTGGCCGTCACCATTACGACCAGGGCTCGTCCTGATCCCAATGGGACAAATTCGATATGTTTTAACTCACCTTCCGCCTTTGGAGCCATGACCAGCCCAGCACAGCGGCTCAGGCCAGACATCAGGCTAGAGGCTTCTTCCAGAACCTGGGTGACGGAGCGACCAGCGGTGTTGCATTGGCCTTCAATGGCTTCGCGGTCCGTGGCGCTTAACTGACCAGATTGCAGCAGCCCGTCAACAAACAGCCGCACACCCATATCCGTAGGCAGGCGCCCGGCGGATGTATGCGGTGCATAGAGCAGCCCAGCATCTTCCAAATCCGCCATGGCGTTGCGGATGGTGGCTGCGGAAAGACCTTTGTTAAGCCGTTGAGACAGCGTGCGCGAGCCCACGGGATCGCCCGTCTCGACATAAGCCTCGACGACCAAGCGCAAAATGTCTCTGGACCGTTCATTCAGTTCTGTGATCATAGCTTCCAGTATGTAGGCAGTTGCTGGCCCAGCGTCAATTGCTCCTGTAACCGCGCTGATAACAGGCCTGACGCCTTCTAGGCTGGACGGAAGCGGCCTGAGCCGGTAAATCGTTTAACCATAAAATTACAAATTCAGTAAGGAGTATGTATGCGCCCGTCCGGTAGAGCCCAAGACCAATTGCGTAATGTTGTTTTGGAAACAGATGTTTCACGCTATGCGGAAGGATCCTGTTTCGCAAAATTCGGCAATACGCATGTTCTGTGCACAGCCTCTGTCGAAGACGGCGTTCCCTCCTTCCTGCGCAATTCCGGCAAGGGCTGGGTGACGGCAGAATATGGAATGCTGCCCCGATCTACCCACAGTCGGATGGACCGCAAGCGGACCGCAGACAGCGGACGCAGTCAGGAAATCTCCCGCTTGATCGGGCGCTCTTTGCGCGCGGTTGTTGATACAAAGAAACTGGGGGAGCGGCAGATCCGCATTGATTGCGACGTCATTCAGGCCGATGGCGGCACCCGCACTGCGGCGATCACCGGTGGTTATGTCGCCCTGGCCCTGGCCATCAAGCATATGACGAAACTGGGCGCGTTGACTGCAAGCCCGCTGAAGGGCTCCATCGCGGCCATTTCCTGCGGCCTGTATCAGGGTGAGGCGGTTTTGGATCTGGATTATGATGAAGATTCCAATGCCCAGGCTGATGCGAATTTCGTTCTGACCGGAATGGGGGGCGTTGTTGAGGTTCAGGGGACGGCAGAGGGCGAGCCTTTCAGCGAAGACCAGTTTTTGGCGCTTATGAAATTGGCGCAGAGTGGGTGTGCGGCCTTGACCAAGGCGCAAAATACCGCGCTTGGGCTTGAGTAAGGGCGAGGAGCGATGGCACGGCGCTTTGAGGGCGATCAGCTGGTAATTGCCAGCCATAATAAAGGTAAGGTTCGCGAAATCGCGGACCTGCTGCGTCCTTTCAATGTGCAGGTCTTTTCCGCCACAGATCTGGATCTGCCGGAGCCTGAAGAGACCGGCTATACTTTCCTTGCCAATGCAGAGCTGAAGGCCCGTGCGGCGGCAACAGGCGCCAATATGCCAGCCCTGGCGGATGACTCTGGTCTGGCCGTGGCTGTGTTGGAGGGCGCTCCAGGAATATATTCCGCCCGATGGGGGGGTAAGAATAAGAATTTTGACCTGGCAATGAACCGGGTCCACCGCGCCCTGATCGGTAAATCGGATAAGTCTGCGGCCTTTATTTGTGCCTTGGCCTTGGCCTGGCCCGATGGTCATGTTGAATCATTCGAGGGCCGCGTTGAAGGTCATATTGTGGAGCCGGGACGGGGTGAGAATGGCTTTGGATATGATGCCATTTTTCAAGCCGTTGGGCAGAATCTGACCTTTGGTGAGATGGATCCAGACGAAAAGCACACAATCAGCCATCGTGCAGATGCTTTCAATCAGTTGGTGAAGGCCTGCTTTTCCAAATGACTTCCTCGCCTGCTCCCTTGGCGTTGTATATCCATTGGCCCTTCTGCAAGGCAAAATGCCCTTATTGTGATTTCAACAGCCATGTTCGCGATGGGATTGATCAACCCCGGTGGCGCGCGGCGCTGCTGCGGGAATTGGAAACATCCCTGGTTGGCCTGGAAGATCGCTCGCTGGGATCAATTTTCTTCGGGGGCGGCACACCATCCTTAATGGACCCGGACACGACCGCCGCACTGATTGCCCGAGCGACAGAAATCCTGGTGCCGACAAACACGCTGGAAGTCACATTAGAGGCAAACCCAACTTCCGTGGAGGCAGAACGTTTCGCGGCCTATCATCAGGCAGGCGTTAACCGGGTGTCGTTGGGCATCCAGGCATTGGATGATGCATCGCTGAAATTTCTGGGGCGGGAACATTCTGCCACCGAGGCAATTGCTGCGATTGATCTGGCCCGCACTCATTTTCCCCGACTGTCTTTTGATCTGATTTATGCCCGCAAGGATCAGACACCTGAAGCCTGGGCTGAAGAGTTGAGTCGCGCCATTGATCTTACCGCTGATCACCTTTCCCTCTATCAATTGACTATAGAGTCAGGCACCCGGTTTTTCACCCGCGAGAAGCTGGGAGAAACGCTGACAGTTGAAGAGGAGGTCGGGGCGGCCCTGTATGAGGCGACACAAGAACGCCTTGGAGCCTTGGGCCTGCCCGCCTATGAGATCTCAAACCATGCTAGGCCCGGCGCGGAAAGCCGCCATAACCTGGCCTATTGGCGGTATCAGGATTATGTCGGTATTGGTCCCGGTGCTCATGGCCGTGAAACCCGCCAGGGAGAAAAAATCGCCACGGTTCGCCATCGATTGCCAGAGCGCTGGCTGACCAGCGTTGAGACCGAGGGGCACGCCCTGGCAGAACGCGAGATTCTGGATGCAGAGCGACAATACCACGAGATCCTTTTGATGGGGTTACGGCTGACCGAAGGTGTGCCGGAAAGCAGATTAAAGGCCGCCACTGGTCGGGGATTTGACATGTTGGACCCGGATCGTTTGGCCGCGTTGGAAGAAGAAGGCTATGCCTCCTTGTCCAAAGACTGCCTGATTGTGTCAGAGTCGGGCCGCCAGCGGTTGAATGCGGTGCTCTCCTATCTGCTGTAAGGTGTTGACGCGGTATTGAACCGAGGTATTCTCGATTCACAAAGAAATATCAAAAAACAAAAATGTTGGGAGGAAATCATGAAGCAGTTTCTCGGGGCCGTTGGCCTCGCCGCCGCCCTGTCGCTCTCGTCAGGTCAAAGCTATGCCGCAGATGTCACTTTGCGGATTTCTCTTCAATTGCCACTGAAAAGCCATTTGGGCGAAAACCTGGTCCTGTTTAAGGATGAGGTGGAAAAGAATTCCAATGGTGAAATCGCTGTAGAAATCTATGACAGCGCTCAGCTTTACACCGATAAAGAAGTACCTGCCGCCGTTGGCTCCGGTTCCATAGAAATGGGTGTAGCCTCGCTGACTCGTTATTACGGCGATGTGCCAGCGGTCGATATTTTCTATCAACCCTTCCTGTTTGATACAGAAGCCAAAGTCCGCAAGGCGGTCGCTAAAGGCTCCCCCATTCGTGGTCCAATTGATGCGGCGATCGCTGAGACCGGATCGACGGTGCTGTGGTGGCAGGCTTATGGTGGTGCGGTCATGCTGTCAAAGGGTGGCCCGCTGAAGACTCCTGCCGATCTGGAGGGCAAGAAAGTCCGCGTGTTTGGCAAGACCTTGGGTGATTTCACAGAAGCCGCCGGTGGTGCGCCGACAATGATTTCTGGATCCGAACAATATTTGGCCTATCAGCGTGGCACAGTTGATATCGGTATGACCGGTGTGTCGGGCGTGAAGTCCCGCAAATTGTGGGAAGTGATGGATACGATCACCGTCACGAACCATGCGGATATTGAATTTATCGTCGTTGCGAATACTGACTTCTGGAACAGCCTGTCTGAAGCGCATCGCGAGATCATTCAGGCGGCTGCCACCAAGGCGGAAGCCGATGTGCGCGACCGTATGGCCTCGATCGAAGCAACGGCCTATACGATTGCACAGGAAAATGGCATGCAGGTTTATAACCCGACAGCCGAAGAGCTGGCCGAATGGCGCAAAGTCAGCCAGCCGGTCTATGATGCATTCAAGGCAAAAACGGGCGCTATGGGCGAAAAAATGCTCGAAGCTGCAGCAACATTCTAAAGAACTGAAAGGGTGTCGTATCTCTGTATCCAGAGATGCGGCACCGTTCTTTTATGAAATATTTCGATCAATTCACCTTGGCTCTGGCCTGGATCGCGGCAATTTTGTTTGCGTTGACGGGG
The DNA here is from genome assembly GCA_029212835.1 of Alphaproteobacteria bacterium. Classification (GTDB taxonomy): domain Bacteria; phylum Pseudomonadota; class Alphaproteobacteria; order UBA8366; family Aestuariispiraceae; genus Pacificispira. The sequence goes on from JARGPE010000036.1 coordinate 11,651, forward strand.
GCTATGCTGACCTACGAAGTGGTCATGCGGTATTTCTTTATTGCCCCGACCATTTGGGCAGCAGAGCTGAGCCAGCTTTGTTTGATCTGGGGCAGTTTGATCGCCATGGCCTGGGCCTTGCGCTGGGGGCGGCATATCGCCGTTGATGCGGTTGCTGTCTTGCTCCCCGTTCCAATCCGCCGTCAAACCGATGCGATGGCAATGATTGTTGTCGGATTATTCAGCGTGATTGTGGTTTGGAAGGGCGGATTGATCTTTTGGGATTCGTTTGAACGGGGCCGAACCACGGCGACGATGTTGGATCTGCCGTCATGGATCAGTGAACTGTCTGTTCCTTTTGGCTTTGCCATCCTGGCCGTGCAATCAGGTATTGAATTAATCGCAACGCTGCGCGGTCAGCGGGATGCCGGTCGAGAGGCTCATTTAGAATGACGGTTATCCTGATTCTGATCACCCTGTTTTCATTGTTGTTGATTCGCGTGCCGGTTGCCTTCGCTTTGGGAGGCATGGGCTTGGCGTTGCTGTTTCTGGGCGGGTTTTCACCATTGATGGCGCCGCAAGCGGTATTATCAACCCTTGATGGCTTTATCCTGCTAGCGGTGCCGCTGTTCCTGCTGATGTCAAATGTCCTGCTGAAGGGCGGGGTTGGGAAGGATTTGTTCGGCGCGGTTCATGCCTGGGTCGGGCATTGGCCGGGTGGGCTGGCCGTTGCGACGATTCTGTCCTGTGGGATTTTTGCGGCGATTTCCGGCTCGTCCGTCGCGACGGCGGCAACCATCGGCACGGTCGCGATACCAGAGATGATCTCGCGCGGCTATGAACGTCGCTTTGTTTATGGATTGCTGGCTGCTGGTGGCACATTGGGGATTTTGATTCCCCCTTCAATTCCGATGATCGTCTATGGCTTTGTGACAGAGGAATCTGTGATTGCTCTGTTTTTGGCTGGAATTGGTCCCGGTATTGCGCTGATTGTTTTGTTCATTGGCTTTTCCATGATCCATGCGCGCTTTTGGGGTGGGCAAGCGATGGAGCTTGCGTCGAGCTGGGAAGAGCGCAAACGTGCCAGCCTGCGGGCATTGCCCAGCATTGCCTTGGCGCTGTTGATCATCGGCGGCATTTATTCCGGTGCCTTCACCCCGACGGAGGCAGGCGCGATTGGTTTTGCTGCGGCCTTGTTCATCACGGTCTTTGTCTTGCGATCATTAAGCTGGCAAGGCTTCAAAGAGGCCTTGTTTCAGTCTATGGCGACGACAGTGGCGATCTTGTTGATTATCGCGGGAGCCAAGATTTTCGGGAAAGCGATTACCCTGTATCGTATCCCCCAGGATATCTCGATGTTTATCAGTGATACCATCGATACTCGCATTGTCTTTATCGTGGCGATTAGCGTCATTCTCTTGGCGATGGGTCTGGTGTTTGAAACCCTGTCGATGGTGTTGATCATGACACCGGTCCTGCTGCCCGCGGCTATGGCGATGGGATTCGATCCGATTTGGTTTGGCATATACATGGTGGTGATGGTCGAATGCGCCCTGATCACGCCGCCGGTTGGGCTCAACCTTTATGTTATTCAATCTGTTGCTAAATCCAGCCTGACCGATGTGTCCCGGGGCGTTTTACCATTCCTGTGTCTGATGCTGGTCACTGTGTTGTTATTGTATCTGTGGCCGGATTTGGCCCTGTATCTTCCCTTTAATCTGTGAGTGTTTGATTAATGACTCAGACTGCTGCCAAGCCTTTGTCGGCCCCGGATAAATTGCGTGCCCTGCTGAGCGAAGATCGCCTGCATGTTATGCCCTGCTGCTTTGATGCGCTGTCAGCAAAACTGATCGCACAGGAAGGCTTTGCCCTGACCTTCATGTCAGGGTTTGCGGCCTCCGCCTCGCGCATTGGTGCACCGGATCTGGGTTTGATGAGCTATGGTGAAGTCCTGGATCAGGCACGCAATATTTGTGATGCCGTGCAGATTCCGGTGATCGGCGATGGTGATACCGGCTATGGCAATGCGATGAATGTGCGGCGTACGGTGCAGGGCTTTGCCAAGGCGGGCTGTGCCGCAGTGATGATTGAAGATCAGGTCGCCCCGAAACGTTGTGGCCATACGCCGGGCAAGGCTGTTGTTGGCAGAGAAGAAGCCTATGACCGCATCCGTGCGGCGGCCGATGCTCGCGCCGCCGGGGCGGATATTCTGATCCTGGCCCGCACCGATGCCCGCCACGAACATGGGCTGGGGGAAGCAATCGAGCGGGCTGCAAAGTTCCAGGAATTGGGTGCTGATATCCTATTTGTCGAGGCCCCTAAAACGGTTGAAGAGATGCGCGAAGTCTGTGACTCCCTGCCTGGCCCAAAAATGGCAAATATTGTGGAAGGCGGTGAAACCCCGGACCTATCCCATGCCGAATTACGCGATATCGGCTATGCCATCGCCGCCTATCCATTGACTCTGATGGCCGCTGCGATGCGCTCGATGGTGTCGACATTGGAAGCGATGAAGCAGGATGGCGACCGCAGTGCTCTGTTGATGGATTTCAAAGAATTGCGCCAGCGCATCGGTTTTGACGATTACTATGCCGCCTCGGAAATCTATCAATCGTCTCAGCGAAAAATGGACTGATAGGGACAGGCTTACTTGCTGCCTGGGAACATGCGATTGATTTCCGCGGTCAGCGCACTGTGCTCTTCCGATCCCGGCGTCAGATTGGCCAGCGCGCGGTTGAAATAGTCCAGTGCTGTGTCCCGCTGATTGCCTTGATAGGCATCCAGACCCAGGAACCAAAGGGCCTCAATATTGTTTGGGTCCAGATTCAGCACATCGCGCATCAGAGCAACCGTTTCGGGGGTTTGTTTTTCCCCGGCTAAGGTGCGCATCAGGCGGGCACGATCAATCAGCAGGTCCGCATTGCGCGGCGCCAGGGCGGAGGCTTTTTCCAGCGCGGAGATGGCATCTTCTGGTCGGTTGAGCACCGCATAGGACCGCCCTAGCATAACCCAGCCTTGCAGGTCGTCCGGATTCGCTTCCAGTTTGGCCGCCAGATTACCCACCATGCCTTTGATCATTTCAATCCGGTCGTCTGGTGCCATATCCTTGGCGGCGGCGATGTCTTCCTGTGTCGGTCCAGGTCTGCTTGTATCCGTATCGGCAGCGTCTGCCAGACCCAATTCCTGGGCCAGGGCGTTCAGTTGTTGGGTTGGCACAGGGCCTTTGGCAAATTGCGCCTTGGCGGTTTCCAAAGATGCCTTGGCCGCGTCCATATCGCCGAGCACTACCTGAGAGCGGATCAGGCGCATCCATCCGTCGAAGTCTGACGGGTCTTCGGCCAGACGGGCGGCCAGACCATCGACCATGCCATGGATCATGTCCTGGCGCTCTTCGGGCGTCATGTTCTGGGCGGCGGTCATGTCTTCTGCGCTGGGTCCGCTCGCCTGGCCCTGGGCGCCTGCCTTTGCATCATCCAGGGATCCCAGGCTCGGGGGGGGCACATTGGGCAATTGCGCCAATTGGTTGGAGATATCAACACCCATTTCCTCAGCCAGGGCTTCTGCCCGATCTCGAACCGTCGCTATCCAGGGCGCACCGGGTTCCGCTGATTTCAACAGGTCCAGCCAGCCATTCAGGGCGTCCTGATATTGCCCTTCCTGCCGGGCATAATCGGCCAGATAAAACCGGGCTCGAACGTCGTTTGGATTGAGGTTGATCACCTTGCGAAAGGCGCTGGCGGCATTGTCTGTAACCTTGCCCTCTGCCCAGAAGACCAGCGCCTCCCCATAGGCAGAATTCAGGTCTGCATTATCCGGGCGATCCTTTAGGGCCTCAGAATAAGCATTTGCAGCAGCCTCAAACTCGCCCCGCATCATCTCAGTACGACCCAGTAACCCCCAATCATCCGGACCGCCTTGCCCGGCCTGTAACCGTCCGCGCAGTTGTGATGCCATCGCATCCAGGGTTCCGGCCTCGGTCTGGCCCTCGGCGGTTGTGCTTGCCGTTTGGCCTTGTCCATTGCGTGCCAGTTGCAGTTCCGCCTGGCGCAGCACCAGGGGCATGTCTGGATTGCGCGGGTCGCCGGTGCGCCCATACAGCAGCACCGCGATGGCAACAGCCCCGATGATAATAATGCCGCCCACTGCTTGCGTGCCTCGACCGCTCGCCTTGAGTTTTCCAAGGCCCAGCTCTGATTGACGCTTGTCTGCCATCAACAGGCGCCGGCCAATCTCCACCCGACTGGCTTCCGCTTCCTCCTCGTTGATGCGGTTGCGGGCAAGGTCGCGTTCCACCTCGCGCAATTGGGATTTAAACACGGCAACATCATAGGCCGCCGCGTTCAATGGGGCGTCCTCTTCCGTGTCGGGCTTTGTCAAAAACGGACGCGCAATCGCATAGCAGGCGGCTGCGGTGATCACGATGGCGAAGACCCAGAATATCATACTCACTTGTCGCCACCTTTATTGGGTTCGCTTTGGGGGGCTTCGGCCATCAGTTCGGCCAATCGTTGGCGCTCTGATGCGCTCAGGTCGGGGCTGAGGGAGCCTTCTTGTGTGGCTGCCGCTGATCCTGGAGCGCGGCTGCGATACCACAAGACGATGACCCCCATACCGAACACGACCAACAGAAACGGTCCGCCCCACAGGAAAATTGTCTCCAGATTAAGGGGCGGGGTCAGGAGGACATAGTCGCCATAGCGCGCGACCAGATAATCCTTCACTTCCTGATTGCTGTCACCCGCTGTCAGGCGCTCGCGCACGATGATGCGCAGGTCCCGCGCCAGATCCGCATTGGAATCGTCAATGGATTGGTTTTGACAGACCAGACACCGAATATCCTTGGAAATCTCCCGCGCCCGGGTTTCCAGCTTCGGGTCGCTCAACACCTCGTCGGGCAGCACGGCGAAACCCGGTGTCGTGGTCATCAGGAAGGCGGAAAAGAGCAAAATGCTAAGACAGAGTTTTTTCATTTTGCTCTCAAGGCCTCGATACGGGGAAGGAATTCTTCCTTCAGCACCCGAGGGGAAATCGGGCCAACATATTTATACACAACCTCCCCTTTCGGACTGATCAGGAAGGTTTCGGGATAGCCATAGACACCCCATTCAATGCCGGCGCGCCCGGTCGGGTCATAGCCGATACGGGTATAGGGATCGCCCAATTCGTTCAGCCATTCCAGGGCTGCTTCGCGCTTGTCTTTGCTGTTCAGCCCATAGACAGGGATGTTTTCCTCTCGCGCCAGGGCTGAAATGATTGGATGTTCCGCGCGGCACGGGACGCACCAACTGGCAAAGACATTCACCAGGATGGGCTGGTCATTACCCGCATTGGGGCCAAAATCCGCGGGGCCAAAGCCGGGCTTGTCCTGTTTCAAGGCTTCCAATTCAACCTTTGGCACCGGCTCGCCAATCAGGGCGGACGGGATCAGGCTGGGATCCTTGCCAAACAGCAATTGATAGCCCATTGCGCCAACCAGGGCTGAAAAGATCAGCAAGGGCAACAGACCCAATAATATTCTATTCCGTTTGGCGCGCGAAACGTCTTGGCTCACGGTTGATCTCGCTCTCTATTCTGCAGGATGGGCCGTGGGGGAAGGATTGCCAGGCGCGGAAGGAAGAGCCGGCGCGGCGCTGCGTTTGGGGGCGCCCACCCGCAGGCGTCGATCGCTTAAGGACAACAGGCCTCCCAGTACCATGAAGAGGGCGCCCGTCCACATCCAGGGCACCAGCGGCTTGAAATACAGCCGCACGGTATAGCGTCCTTGTCCAGCCGGATCGCCCAGAACCGCGTAGAGATCATACCAGGAGGAGGAGCGAATCGCGGCCTCTGTCGTGACCTGACCATTAGACACGAATTGACGGTTCTCCGCATTCAGGGTGAAGCTTTTATCCGGTCCTTCCCCCCGGGGTGTGACGGTGAATTCACCCCGCGTTGCCATATAGTTTGGACCGGGCACTTTGGTAACGCCTGTCAGGGTGAAGTCGAACTGGGCGACTTCTACGGTTTGGCCAATGCTGATCGCCTCAATCTTTTCCGTTGTCAGCAGAGAGGCACCAGTTGCCCCTGCTACGACAATGGCGATGCCGAAATGGGCTGCACTCATCCCCCAGGCCGCCCGGGGCAGGTTCACAAACCGCCGGAATGCCTGACCAAAACCAACAGAGCGGGTTGGGCGGATTTTGCGATAAATCTCCGTCACGACCGATCCGACCAGCCAGGCCGCAACCGCAATGCCCAGCAGCGCATAGGCTTGCTGGCCCCAGATCAATATGCCAGCCAGAATTGTTACGGCGACAGCGAAGACAAAGGCCGTGATCAGCAGGCGCAGCACCGGCGTCAGATCCGCCCGCTTCCAGGGAAGGAAGGGTCCAATACCCAAGGCAACGAATAGGGGCACCATAATCGGCACGAAGGTCGCGTTGAAAAATGGCGGGCCAACGGAAATTTTGTCATTTGTCAGCAATTCCAACAACAAGGGATACAGGGTTCCCAACAATACGGTTGCTGCTGCAGTGGTCAGCAACAGATTGTTCAGCACAAGCGCCCCTTCCCGACTGATGGGTCGGAACAGGCCCCCGCCTGACAGGCTGGGCGCACGCCAGGCGTAGAGGGCAAAGGAACCCCCGATGGCGACGGCCAACAGCATCAGGATGAAAACCCCGCGCTCCGGATCGCTGGCAAAGGCATGTACCGAAGTTAGCACCCCAGATCGAACCAGGAAGGTACCAATCAGGCTCAATGAAAAGCCAATGATTGCCAGCAGGATGGTCCAGCTTTTCAGCGTGTCGCGCTTCTCAACGACAATGGCGGAATGAAGCATCGCGGTCGCCACCAGCCATGGCATGAAACTGGCATTTTCCACCGGGTCCCAGAACCAGAAACCGCCCCAGCCCAGTTCGTAATAGGCCCACCAGGAGCCCAGGGCGATTCCGGCTGTCAGGAAGGACCAGGCCAGCAATGTCCAGGGTCGCACCCAGCGCGCCCAGGCGGCATCCACCTTACCCTCAATCAGCGCCGCACAGGCAAAGGAGAAGACGATGGATAGGCCGACATAGCCGACATAGAGCATGGGCGGATGGAAGGCGAGGCCAGGATCCTGCAGCAGCGGGTTCAGGTCGTTCCCTTCCAGCGGGGCTGGAAACACGCGCTCAAACGGGTTGGAGGTCAGCACCATAAACAACAGAAAGCCAACGGTGATCATGGCCTGTACGGATAATGTGCGCGCCTTCAGGGCTGGCGGCAGGTTGCGCCCGAAGACCGCGACCAACGCACCAAACAGCGCCATGACCGAGACCCATAGCAGCAGTGAGCCTTCATGATTGCCCCAGACACCTGCGACCTTGTAGAGCATCGGCTTCAGGGAATGGGAATTTTCCACCACGTTGACGACGGAGAAATCTGACGTGACATAGGCATGCATCAGGGCCAGGAAGGCGAATATCAACAGGCCGAACTGCACAAGTGCCGTTGGAATTGCGACACACATCCATTGTATATCCCCCCGCGCGGCACCAATCATTGGGATCATTGCCTGTACCAGGGCAACAGCCAGGGCCAGTGTCAGGGCGTAATGGCCTAGTTCCGCAATCATGGGGGACGCCTTTTCGGTTGGGTTATGCTTTCACCTTACAGGGATCGGATGTACCCGATGCCTGAATTTCTGCGACGCTCTCGTCGCCTTTCCAGGTGCCCGCGCGCTTCATCGCCTCGACCACTTCTGTTGGCATATAGGTTTCGTCATGTTTAGCCAGTACTTCCTTAGCCACGAAGGTACTGTGGCCCGGATCCAGGCTGCCCAATGCTACCACGCCCTGACCATCCCGGAACAGGCTGGGCAGCAAGCCAGCATAAGTTACCAGCACCGCATTGCTGCCATCTGTGACTTTAAATTCGCGCGTCACACCGTCTTCGCGGATATGACAACTGCCCACCTCTACCAGGCCGCCAATGCGGAATGTGGCGCCGTCCGGGACCTTTCCTTCCGCCACTTCGGTAGGGCCGAAAAAGAAAGTCACGTTCTGCTGTAATGCCGATAGGGTCAAAGCGGTTGCGCCTGCCAGAAACAGGACCCCACACAAGACCAGGGTCAGGCGGACCTTTTTACGACGGGCAGCAGGAGATCGGCGTTTTGTATAACTAATGCGGGTTCTTTCGATCGAGACGCGGGCGTCGCAGATTGGCGGGCGCGACTGGCTTCCAATTGTTCCAATTCCCCCCGGCGTTTTTTCCAGACCATAACGGACTGCACCAATAGGATCAGCATTCCCCCAAAACATAGTCCGTAGGACGCCCAAACAAAGGCACCGTACCCTCCCATTGCCAGAAAATCGTCAAAACTATCGAACATCAAATCACCCTTATCCTGCCCTAAGCCCGGCACGCAAGGCCCGCAGGCGCACTGTTGCCAACTCACCGCGCAGACGAAGGACCAGCAGGATCAGGAAAAATAAGCTAAAGGCTACCAGCATCAGCATCAGGGGCAACAGCATGGAGGGGGGCAGCGAACTGCCTTGCTGTGCGGCGGCGGCGGCAATTTCCGGCTGCTGCAAGGCCGACATCGCCGCCTCCTCACCCCCGGAGATCAGATCGCCAAACAGGGTCGATTTCTGATGCAGCGTGTTGAAGAAATAGACGGAAAATTTGATGATCGGGATATTGACGATGCCAACCACGGCCAGGATTGCAGCGGGCTTGTCTCCCCGGGCCGGATCATCAAACGCATTGGCCAGCGCCAGATAACCCAGAAACAAAAAGAATAGAATTAACATGGAGGTTAGGCGTGCATCCCACACCCAATAGGTGCCCCAGGTTGGCTTGCCCCACAGAGACCCCGTGACCAGACAGATGAAGGCAAAGACACAGCCAATCGGCGCTGCAGCGCGTGCGATCAAGTCCCCTAAAGGATGCTTCCAGATCAGGAAGCTGGCACTGCCCAGCGCCATCACCACATAGGAGGCCTGCGCCAGGAAGGCGGTGGGAACATGGATATACATGATCCGCACCGTGTCATATTGCTGGTAATCTGCGGGCGAGGCCCAAAGGCCGTAATACAGGCCAGCCCCCATCAATGGAATGCACAGCGCCACCATCCAGGGCAACATCGCCTCTGCGACGCGCATGAACTGACTGGGATTGGCAAACCGATGCATGTTATTCCACCCTGATGGACGCCCTTTGGGCTTAATTCGCATTCCTGTATTGGAATGTCATCATCTCTACACGCTCATATGGCGTCGTGCATCTTGATTTCGTTATTCAATTTAGGAAAGTCTGAGGGAAATTGCCATCCTTTCCCTCATCCCTCGACACCATGTCGCACAGCGGCTGCAGCAGCAAGTGGGGCCAGCGGAATTGCCGCGGCCAGGATCGCTGACAGATACAGGAAATGGGCCCGCGCTTCAAAACCGGTCAGGACGGACTCGACTGCCGTGACGCCAAAAATCAAAATCGGGATATACAGCGGCAAAACCAACAGCGCGATCAGCAATCCCGCCCGTCTGGCTCCCAGGGTCAGAGCCGCACCGACGGCGCCAATCAGGCTCAAGCTGGGTGTTCCCAGGGCCAGTCCGATCAGCAAGGTGCTATAGCCAGCGGTTGGGAAATTCAACAGAATGCCAATCACCGGGGTGATCGCAATTAGCGGCAGGCCGGTGGTTATCCAATGGGCCAGGGCTTTTGCCAAAACAGTCAGCACCAGCGGGCGCGGCGTCAGTACCATTTGTTCCAGGCTGCCATCGGCCAAATCCTGCTCAAATAAGCGATCCAATGACAGCATCACTGACAACAGCGCCAGGACCCAAATCACACCGGGCGCGATGCGTGCCAAGGTTTCTGGCGCCGGGCCAACGCCGAAAGGAAATAGGGAGGCGGCAATGGTGAAAAATCCCAGAACCAATGCCAGATCTGCGCTTTGGCGCAGGGCGAGGCGCAAGTCACGGATCAGGACAGCGCGAAATCCAGCCAGAAAGTCGTTCATACCGGTGCCTCCGCCTGGAAGGCCGCCGGGGTGAAATCACCAAGGTCCAATGTCTTTGCGCCGGGCAGCTTGAATTCGATATGGGTCGACAGGACGACGACGCCTCCCTTGGCGCGATGCTCCGCAACCATCTGCTCCACCGATGCTACCGTCCTGGTATCCAGGCCAACGGTGGGCTCATCCAGCAACCACAGATCCGCCGGGCTCAACAGCAGCCGGGTTAAGGACAAGCGGCGGCGCTGCCCAGACGAGAGGACACGGCCTGGAGCGGCAGCAAGATCACTCAGATTCAGCATCGACAGAGCCAAATCGACGCGATCCAGGGTGCCCAGCATGGTTGCCCAGAACCGGGCGCTTTCTAGGACGGTCAATGTTGGCTTTATGGGATCCAAATGGCCCAGATAGGCGGTGTTGGCACGATGGCCCTCTATATCCTCATGCACCGGGGTGCCATTCACACAGATCTGTCCATCCAGCGGGGTCAGCAATCCAGCCAGCAGCCGCAACAGGCTGGATTTTCCGCTGCCATTCGGACCGGTCAGCAGCAGGGCGTCCCCGGCCTCCAGAGAAAAGCTCAGGCCTTCGAACACCAATCTGGGTCCGCGCAAACAAGTCAGAGAGGTTGCGTTTAGTCGTGCCATGTCAGTGTTGTGGCGACAGCACGCGACATCGTCAAGCAGGGTATCGTTGGGCAAGCGCGGATGGTTGCCTATTCCAGGACAATTTCAACGCGGCGGTTTTTTGGCTCGCGCACACCGTCGCCGGTATCAACCAGAGGCTCGGACTCACCGCGGGCAAAGGTAACGATGCCTGTTGCGGGTTGGCCAAGTTGCACCAGCATGGCACGGACCTGATCCGACCGTTTCTGGGACAGGGTCATATTATAGGCCTTGGGCCCCGATGTATCGGCATGCCCGGTCAGAATGATGCGGGCCACTTTGCCTTGTTCTGCATAATTCGAGGCTTGGCGCAGGATGGCCTCGGTTGCAGGGGACAGTTCGGCCTTATCCCAATCAAAATAGACGATAAAGTTTCGGGTAATTTCCGGCTCTTCGACAACAGGAGGCGGCGGAGGCGGAGGCGGAACTGCAGCAATGGGAGGCAGCGGTTCTGGCTCAGCGACGGGCTCTGGGGCTGTCTCAACAACGGCATTCTGCACCACCGGGGCCGGATCGGGCTCTGCCATTGCCATGGATTTTCCGACCGGGAAGCTATAACGCAATCCGACGGTGAACATGTGATCGTAGAATTCTGTCCGCGTGTCTGTGCCAGATGCTGTGGTCGCACGGACTTCCGGGATCGCCAGGAAGTTATACTGGCCCGTAAGAGCCAGGCTGTCAGTCAGATCAACAGACACACCAGCCAAAGCCTGCAAGGCGAGTGTGGGCTCTGATTTTCTGTTTAAAGAGGTCGTGCCACCGCCGACGGTCCGGACAGGACTAACCCCATCAAAATTGACATAGGCAATCCCAGCCCCGGCTCCGACATAGGGAGTAAACCCATCCGCCTCAAAATCATAAAGGCCGTTTACGATCAAGGTCCAGGCATCGACATTCCCATTGCCGGAATTCCCGGAAATTTTGTCAACGTCACTGGTGCGATAGCCTGCTTCCAGTTCTGTGCGCCAGCCTTCTTCATATTTAAACCCGAATGTGGCCAGCCCACCGGGGCCGCCAGAATGTTCAATATTTTGATCGGCATTTGAGGCATCGAGGTCTTGTTCGTGGGGCAGATTGTATCCAGCACCCACACCAATATAAAAGCCGTCTTCACGCGCCTGTGTCGTGCCGATACTGAGGCACAGAACGCCAATCGTTGCGACAGAGGTTAGAAGGATGCGTTTCATTGGTCTCACCACATTTCAGTCATTGGCCGGTGAGGCACCTGTTATAATGAATACTATGCCCCACATTGTA
>JARGPE010000293.1 GCA_029212835.1 Alphaproteobacteria bacterium
AGGTCACGGGCATATTTCTTCAGCGCATCATATTTGCTCTCGGCTGAGGCTGAATCAGCAGTCCGACCTTGGCGCATATCCTTGATCGCGGCATTTAGGGCCTGCGGTTTGACATTCGCGGTACTGAGGATTTTGGCCGACTCCGTCCCCTGAGCCAGTGCCAGGGCGAGCAGCAGGATTTCTGTTGTGACGAAGCTGTCGCCATTCTTTTCCGCGGTGGTTTCTGCGCTATCCAAGACCTTTGCCAAGGCGCTGTCCAGATGCAGTCCACCGGCACCAGCCCCTTGAACTTTTGGCAGTTTTGCGATGGCCTGAGTAACGGAAACCAGGGCTTGTTTGGCATCACCCCCGGCGGCAGAAATCAGATTTGCGGCCATGCCTTCTTCATCGTCCAGCAGGGCCTTTAACAGGTGTTCGGGGGTAAGACGTTGGTTGTCTTCCCGCACCGCAATCGTTTGCGCTGCTTGAATAAATCCACGGGCGCGTTCAGTCAATTTTTCGATGTTCATAGTCATTAACCTCTCGGTTCCATCTCCCTCTGCGAGGCAAGATTGGTTTTGGAGTTATCGTTTTGCTCATGATGGGACCCAGTCAGTGGCATCCCCTCATAATCTATATGGGTAAGCATGGATTATGCCACAAGGTATGGCAGGCTCTCTATCGACGAATATTGGAATTGGGCTAAGATGTTTTACAAAATCTCCATTGGTCTGTTTTGTGGATGAATGATATTGAAAATGAAAGTCTTACTCTTTGTAAAAAGGATCGTCCCATGATTGCCATTCGCGACACTTTGCCCATGCATCCAGACCAAGTGACACGGGATACTGTGGTTGATTTCATCATTGAATTATTCCACCACATGGGCAGCCAGGATTACTTGGGTGAAGCAATCAGCCAGGGAGAGCATGGTATTCAATGCGCCATTATGGCCGATCAATTGGAAGGCAAGGATACGCTGACTGCCGCTGCTCTGTTGCATGATCTTGGGCATTTTTTGCATACACGGGCAGAAGATTGTGCTGACCAGGGAATTGACGCGCAGCATGAGGATTTTGGGGCAGATTTTCTTGCCAAGTTTTATCCCCCCGCTGTCAGCGAACCGGTGCGCTTGCATGTAAATGCCAAGCGATATCTGTGCGCCGTGGAACCAGAGTATTTCGACCGCCTGTCCGATGCATCGATACACAGTTTGGAACTTCAGGGCGGTCCGCTTAAGGGCGCGGAATTGGATGCCTTTGCTTCCAACCCGTATCGGGATGATGCGGTTATCCTGCGGCGCTGTGACGAAGGGGCGAAAGTGCCTGACTTGGCCTTGCCGGATATCGAGACATTTCGGGATTTGCTAACCCGCGTGCTTTAATCACCCGAGGGAATGTCCCAGCGTTTTTCGGCTCGTAGCATTTCCGACAATTTGTCGGCTGGCTGGGGCGTCGCAAAAAAGAAGCCTTGGCCATATTCGCAATTCAGCGCTTTCAGACGACGCAGGTGCCGTTCTGATTCCACGCCTTCGGCAATGATGTCCATGCCCAAGCTGTGAGCCAGCAAGACTATTGATCGGATGATTTCCATATTCTCCTTCTTTTCGTCCATGCTGACGACAAAGGAGCGGTCGATCTTCAACGTGTCGAATGGGAAGCGATGCAAGTAACTCAACGACGAATATCCGGTTCCGAAATCGTCGATCGATAAGGCAACTCCCAGTTCCTTGAGATCCATGAGAATCCGGGACGTGATTTCCGGATTCATCATGATCATGCTTTCGGTGACTTCCAGCTTCAACTGTGATCCATCAATGCCTTCACGGGCTAGGATCAGTTCAATCTCTCGCACCATATCGGGGGATTGCAACTGTCGCCCGGATAGATTCACGCTCATCGTCTTTGGCGCTTTTGATCCCAGCGTGTCATCCCAGACCTTGAGCTGTCGACAGGCAAGGCGCAGGGCCGTTGTCCCAATGGCATTGATTAAACCAGTATCTTCCGCCAGGGGAATAAAATCAGCAGGAACAACTGTGCCGCGATCTGGATGTCGCCAGCGGGCTAAGGCTTCAACACCGGCTATTTCACCGGTATCGAAACTGATGATGGGCTGATAATACATTTCGATCTCGTCACGATCGACCGCGCGGCGTAAATCATTTTCCAACTGCATCTGGGTGATCGCGCGGGTCTGCATCTGTGAATCGAATATAGCGGAGGAAGATTGGCCCTTTGCTTTGGCCTTATACATGGCAATGTCGGCAGCGCGCAGCATTTCTTCGGCATCTGAAAAGCCTTTGCTTGGCGTTGCAATGCCAATACAGGCAGAAGTGAATATCTCCTGATCCCCAATCTGGAAGGCTGCGGCCAGGTCCGATTGCAGCCAGTGGACCGTTTCTAGAGCCTCGTCTTCTGATTTGATACCAGTCAGCAGGACACCAAATTCATCCGCCGTCAGACGTGCGATTGAATCCCCGGCCTTCAAGACATTTTCCAGCCGTCGGGCAACCTTGATCAAGAGTGCATCGCCCAGATCATGGCCCAATGAGTCATTGATGACCTTGAAGCGATCAAGGTCCAGCAGCAGAACGGCGTATTTATCCTCGTTGGCATCTGAGTGTCGCCGACGTTCCTGCTCAATACGGTCCAGAAACAAAGCACGATTGGGCAGGCCCGTAACCGTGTCATACAAGGCATCCCGGATCAGCTTTTCTTCCGTGCGTTTGCGCTCTGTAATGTCGGTCAACGAGCCCGTCAGCCGCACAGCCTTGCCATTATTGTCACGTACCGCGATGGCACGGGCCAGAGCCCATATATAAACTCCGTCAGCATGCATTATTCGGAACCGCGACTGCAGATGGTCTGTGCGTCCTTCTAAATGCGCATCAATATCCATCTGTAGTTCTTCGATATCCTTTGGATTAACGCGGTCGAACCACTCCTTCGGTTTTTCCGTTATCGGATCATTTCCCAGACCCAGCATATCGCGCCAACGGGGGGAGGTATAAAGATGATCCTCTTCAATATTCCAATCCCACAGCCCATCATTCGCGCCGGCTGCTGCCAGCGCATAGCGTTCTTCTGATCGTCGCAAAGCTTCACTGGTGCGCTCACGGTCACTGATATCTGTATAGGTGATAACCATGCCGCGATCAGCCATCGAACTGCAGGAGACTTGAATCCATCGATCTTGGCTCAGGCGAACAAATTCAGTATCCAACGCATTATCTGCTTTTAACTGTCCTGCCGCACCTGACAACCGATCCAGGGCAAATCTCAAGGCATCTGCATCTGTCTCGCTCAATGCGGTGCTAATCACATCACGCAAGGACATGCCAACTTCAATTGTATCATTCTGGATGGCAAACAGATCCATAAACCGCGTGTTCCAGTTTAACAGATTTCCCTTGTTATCCAGTGCTGTCAGGCCGTCACTCATATGATCGAAGGTGGTCTTTATCAGCGCGGCTGCGGCGGCCTTTTCCTGTTCCGCGCGGCGGCGCTCCGTGGCATCCAAATACAAAGACACCAACATGCCATCAGGGGAACGAAGCCGTCTGATTTCAATCAAACGGCCATCCAGTAGCATTTCTTCTGTTGTTTCGGTGGATGCTCGCCTGAACGCTGCCATTCGATCTGCTAAAAAGCGTTCCGGATCTGCAATGTCCCCAAATTCTCCTCTTTCCAAGCGCAACCGTGCAATCTGTTCA
>JARGPE010000037.1:0-17128 GCA_029212835.1 Alphaproteobacteria bacterium
CGAGGAGATTTCAGTCGGCGTTCCTTCGGCGATCAGGGCGCCGTGGTTCAGCACCGCGATACGGTCAGAAATATCCATGACAATCCCCATGTCATGTTCGACCATCACAACCGTCACCCCCAATTCCTCGCGGATATCCAGAATGAAACGGGCGATGTCCTCTGTCTCTTCGCTGTTCATACCGGATACCATCTCGTCCAGCAGCAGAAGTTTCGGACCTGTCGCAAGCGCACGGCCAAGCTCGACGCGCTTTTGCAGGCCATAGGATAACAGACCTACTGGCTTATCCCGCAGATGTTCGATCTCCAGAAAGTCGATGATCTTCTCAACCCGCTGACGGGCCGCAATTTCTTCCTGTCGGGCCGGTCCCCAAAAGATTGCAGCAGAAAGCGGATTGGTTTTTAGCGTATGATGCAGTCCGACCAGCAAGTTCTGCACCACGGTGGCGTGGGAGAATATCGCAAGGTTCTGGAAGGTCCGGCCAATGCCAAACTCCACCAATTGATGGGTTTTTGACTTATGGATCGCATGGCCGTCAAAAACGATCTGCCCGGCACTTGGCGGGAACAGGGCGGTGATAAGATTGAACAGCGTTGTTTTGCCAGCCCCATTCGGGCCAATCACGCTGTAGATTGATCCTTCAGGGACCTCGAAGGCCACGTCGCTGACCGCAGTCAGCCCACCAAAGGTCTTCGTGACATTCTTCAGGGATAGAAGTGTGCTCATGATAACCACCGCTTGCGACGTTTATAATGTTTGACCTCGCGGTAGTTCTTTTTGGCACCTGCTTCTGAAAAGCCCAGATAGAACTCCTTCACATCATCATTGCCCTTGATCCGCGCGGATGGGCCATCCAGCACCACGCGTCCATTTTCGACAATGTATCCGTAAGACGCGATGTCCAGTGCGAGAGAGGCATTCTGTTCCACCAGCAGGATCGACATGCCTTCGTCGCGGTTCAGTGCGATAATCGTTTCAAAGATCTGATCGATAATTTGGGGAGCCAAACCCAGCGAGGGCTCGTCGAGCATCAACAGTTTTGGTTTTGACATCAATGCGCGGCCAATTGCAGCCATCTGCTGTTCGCCGCCGGAAAGATATCCGGCAACCGCCGTGCGGCGTTCCTTAAGCCTGGGAAACAAGGCATAGACACGCTCCAGATCTGTGCCCAATTCCTTATTGGATTTTAAGAACCCACCCATCATCAGGTTTTCTTCAACAGTCATCAGCGGAAAAAGCCGGCGGCCTTCTGGGACATGGACGATGCCGCGCCGCACAATTTCATCCGCAGGCAGGCCAATAAGGTCTGCGCCGTCGAATTGTATTGCACCGTGAAGGACTTCACCTTCTTCCGGATACAGGACATTTGAAATGGCCTTCAGCAGCGTTGACTTCCCAGCACCGTTCGATCCCAGAAGGGCGACGATGCTGCCGTTTTCCACTGTCAGGGAAACATCCCGAACGGCCTCAATTGCGCGGTCATACATGATCTGCACATTGGTTAGTTGCAGCATGCCCTAACCCCCCTCAGACGACTTTTGATCCAAGCGATCTGTCACTTGTTCGAGTCGTTCAATAAGGCGGTCGAGGTCCTGGCGTGGCTCTGGCTTGTCTGCCGCGATCCCACAAAAAACCAGTCGGGACAGCTGTTGGGCCACGACTTCATAGTCGAAGTCGCCGCGATTCATAAGATAGGCAGTGACATGGTGTTCAATGCCGCCAAAAATCACGTCCCGGACCAGGGCGGGTGATGTATCTGTGCGGATGTCCCCTTCTGCCATCCCTTTCGCCAGGATGCCCATCAGGACACGGGTGTATTCCCGGTTCATATCATACAGTTCGGTCGAATAATAATCAGGCGCGTTCCGAACCTCAGAATAGAACAAGCGGCACAAATCCGGGCTTTCTTTGATTGATTTTAAATGCTGCCAGATGACGATGTGAATACGCGCCCGTGTGCCTTCGATCCCTTCCAGCTTTGCCTTGAAATCGTCGATCATGCCCAAATACCAGGTGCGCAGCACTGTATGCAGCAGATCACGCTTATTGGTGTAGAATTTGTAGATAGATCCTTCTGAAATCCCGGCTTCTGCCGCAATTTCGTTCACAGGCGCTGCATCAAATCCATGCTGGGAAAAGACCATTCGTGCGGCTTTTTCGATGTCGCGCATCCGCTTTTCGCGGGGCAATCGCACGAAACTGCGCTTTTCTGGGGCGACGCTCATTGTAAACCCTTCTGTTGGTTTTCTTGATCCGACCAAGTGGCCAGAGAGGGAAATTTATCGAGAAGTGATGATGGAACCTGCACAACCGTATCCAACAGGATCTGTGCATAGCATTTGCCTTGCGGATCATTGCGCAGAGAGGCAACACCGCCGCCGCCCAAGGCGTCCCTGAGGACAAAGTTGAAGCCGTTCAAACCCGGCCATTCATAGCGCTCGACTGGGCCTTTCGCGACATGGGCAAATACATCCTTAACCCGTGCTGGCGTTAGGTTGGTTCGAAGATAGGGTAAGAAATCCGGGTTTCGGGCCAGCACACCGATATTCGAAATGTCGCCCTTGTCGCCGCTGCGGCCATGGGCCAATGCCAGCAGCGGTACTGAGATCATTTTGCCCGTTGATGCTTTATCGGCGGCACTGGTCACGTTGGGTGTGGTTTGTACTGTGCTATTGCCCATTGGCACGGAAACGGGAATTAATTGGCCATTTACACCAATCTGTGCGGAAACTTTATGCTTTTTGACCAGGCAGGAATACAGACGAATGACAGGCTGCGGGGCAGGGCGACCGCCTGCAAAACCGGTGATGCCTTGCGCCATAGAACTTGCCGAAGGATAAATCTCTCTCGCAAAAATGCCTAAGGCGTCTTTCTGTTGATGCCGGACCGCAATGCGAAGCACGACTTCGCGGGATGGATGAAGTACGGGGTCTGATCCATAACTGGCATCCGCCCCTAGCACTTCAATCAGCGTTTCGCTGTAAGGCTCAAAACCGGCAGCGGCAATCAGCCGACTGGATCTGGCAAGGATTGCCTCACCAACAGCCTGTGCTTTGGGGGCGGCCTGATTGCCAGCGATTGTCATGGTTGCGACAGATCGATAGCCATCGGCATAGGTGGCGCAAACCTTATAAAATGGGGTGGGGGCAGATCCCTGCGCGCCTGTAACCCTAACCCGGTTTTCGGCAATCTGGCTGGCGGTTACACGAGAGAAATCGCAGATGACATCGGGCAAGATATAGGCTGCCGGGTCTCCAATCTCATAAACAATCTGTTCCGCCACGGTCATTGGTGTGATCAGGCCGCCGGTATGCTGTGGTTTTGTCAGTTCAAAGGAACCATCTTCTGCGCAGACTGCGATAGGGAAACCCATCTCGTCCCAACCAAGGACCGACTGCCAATCTGTGAAGATACCACCCGTTGCTTGTGGTCCGCATTCGATCACATGCCCGGCAAGACTGCCCCCCGCAAGTTTATCATAATCCGTCTCCGCCCAGCCAAATTCATGGATCAATGGGCCAAGCGCCAGGGCTGAGTCTACAACACGGCCGGTTATGACAATATCGGCTCCCTCTGCCAGAGCTGCGGCAATGGGGAAGGCCCCTAAATAGGCATTTATGCTGGAAATCCGCTCTGGCAACGGTTCGCCGCTGGCCATCTCCTTAACGCCATCCGCGCGCAAGGATTCCGCTTGATCGGTCAGGTCATCGCCTAATATGACGGCGATTTTCAAATCAACCCCAGCCGCATCAAAAACGCTTTGCAGAGCGGTCCGGCATGCTTCTGGGTTCAGGCCACCGGCATTGGTAATCACACGAATACCTTGCTCCGCAATTTGTTGGGCAAGGGGGGCCATGACATGACTGACAAAGTCTGTTGCGTATCCTTGGTCGGGGCTGCGTGCCTTAAGCCGGGCCAGGATCGACATAGTGATTTCTGCAAGGTAGTCCAGAATCATATAATCGACGCCGCCGGATCGCACCAGTTGCGCGGCACCCTCTGGAGAGTCACCCCAGAAGCCCGTGCCACAGCCGATTTTGACGGTCCGTGCCATTGCGCTTAGCTCCCAGTCCATTCAGGGGGACGTTTTTCGGCAAAGGCGGTGAAGCCCTCTTTGGCGTCTTGCGTGCGGGCCATATTGGCCAGCATGAATTGGGCATATTCCAATGCGCCTTCAAAAGTCATCTCCCGAATGCGGGCCAGCGATTGTTTGCCCAGACGAATGCCTGTCGGGGATTTCGATGTCACCCGCTCCAAAAGCCAGTTCAGCTTTTCATCCAAACTGGTGCTTGGCACAGCGTAATTGACTAGCCGCATATCGGCTGCCTCAGCCCCCGTAAAGGGTTCTCCGGTCAGGCACATTTCCATAAGGATTCGCTCGGGAACCACTCTCAACAGGAGCGGTAAAATCATCATTGGAAACAGGCCGACTTTAACTTCAGAAACCCCGATCAATATGTCATCCCTGGCAACGGCAAGGTCGCAGGCACAGACCAAACCAAATCCACCAGCCAAGGCATGACCATTTACCCGTGCGATCAGGGGCAAGCGGCAGTCGCGCATCCGGCGCAGCAAACGGGCAACATAGTGTCGGGGATTATCCGCAGCGATTGTGAAGGGGGTTCCATCTGCATTGAGTTGCAGATCACCGCCAGCGCAGAAAGCCTTGTCACCGGCACCAGTCAGAACGATTGCACGGATGTTCCGGTCCGCTTCAGCCTGATCCAGGGCCGCGATGATTCCTTCGGCAACCGTTTCGTTGAGCGCATTTCTGCGTTCCGGTCGATTGATGATAACGGTTTGCACCACACCATCCGTCCGGATTTGCACGACATCGTCCACAATTTCCTCCCGTCACTACTGCGGATTTATTTTTTGAATTTCCGCTTTGTTACCTTTAGTGAGCCACACTCATTAAAAATGTCAATTTAAAAATTTTATTGTGCGGTGCAGCATGGTTGTGAAGTTAGATTACCAGTTTTACTGTAGTTATCAGCATATAAAATTAATGAGGATGATTTACTTAATCCTAGACAACGTGCTGAGTGTTCACTAGCCTGATACCAACAAAAATATCGCCTGTGCTGGAAATACCGCGCAAGGCAGGAAACAGGGAGGAATGTTATGACCGGTGATGCACCAGCCGGCCACCTGGCTAATTTTGAGCACGGTGGCAATTATGATCTCGATGTAACGCAGCGCGAAATTCTTGAGCAAGCCGACCGGTTTGGTCGGAAAGAGCTCTACCCGCTTGCAAACCGCATGGATGCGGATGAGTGGTGGCCAGAGGATATCTTTCCCAAAATGGGGGAAGCAGGATTCTTCGGCATAACGGTGCCCGAAGAATATGGCGGCGTCGGATTGGACCTTTTTACCTCAGGCTTGCTTCTTCAGGCATTTGGGCGATGGAACCATGCGTTGGCGCTTAGTTGGGTCGCGCATGAAAATCTGTGCCTGAACAATATCTATCGAAATGCAAATGAGGCACAGCGTAAGAAATATCTGCCAGATTTATGTTCCGGGAAGAAAATCGGTGCATTGGGGCTGACGGAGCCTGGGGCTGGGTCGGATGCGCTGGGGTCGATGCGCACGACGGCAGTGCGAGACGGCGACCATTATGTATTGAATGGCAGCAAAATCTACATCACCAACGGACCCGTGGCCGATGTCCTTTTGGTCTATGCAAAGACGGACAAGGAAAAGGGTGCCCATGGCATTTCCGCCTTCATCGTAGAAAAAGATTTTCCTGGATTTGAAGTCGCCCAGAAACTGGAGAAGATGGGATATCGCGGCAGTCAAACCGGAGAACTGGTCTTCACAGATTGTCGTGTGCCTGTTGAAAATCTTGTTGGTGAGGAAAATCGCGGCGTTTCCATTGTGATGAGTGGCCTGGACATTGAACGGGCGATGATTTCGCCGCTCTGTCTTGGTGTTGCGGAACGGGCACTGGAACTCTCCATCGATTACGCTAAAACCCGAAAGCAATTCGGCAAGCCGATTGGGTCGTTCCAAATGGTTCAATCTATGTTGGCGGAAATGTATGTGCATGTTGAGACCATGCGGACCTTCTCCTATCGCGGGCTTGCCGTGGCAGAGAAACTGGAATCCGGCTCTGGACCCCAAGGTGATATTCATATGCTGACGGCTGCCTCCGTCATGTTTGCGGCCCAAACGACTAATAAGGTTTTGGATACGGCTGTGCAGATTCATGGTGGGTCTGGCTACATCTGGGAATCCGAAATCAACCGCCTGTTCCGCTCCACCAAATTGTTGGAAATTGGGGCTGGTACGACCGAAGTGCGGAAGATGATTATTGCAGGCGAATTGCTCAGGGGCATGTAAGGGGATGGCAGAACAGACAGATGATGTGCGGCTGGGATTGAGTGATGCCGAATTGGCAGTCCATCCGACCGTCTATGCGCCAGATGCGTTTCATGGCAAAACGGTCCTGATTTCTGGCGCAGCCGGTGGATTGGGACGGGCGGCGGCTTGGCTGTTGGGTCGCTTGGGGGCAAAGCTCATTCTTGTCGGGCGCAAACAGGATCGGCTGGAATCACTGGCGACAGCCTTGGCAGAAAGGAATATCGATGCTGCAACGATTGCCTTGGATATCCGCCAGCAAAGCGACGTTCAAGAATTGTTCCAGCAGGTGCGGGAGGAGTTTGGCCAGCTTGATGTTTTGATCAACAGCGCGGGGGGGCAATTCCCTCAGGCCGCCATCGACTTTTCCGAAAAAGGCTGGAATGCGGTGATCGCCACCAATTTGACCGGCACCTGGTTTATGATGCAGGCAGCTGCCCAGTTTTGGCGCGATACCAAAACCACAGGATCAATCGTTAATATTGTGGTGGTAACCCGGCATGGTCTTTATGGGGTTGCCCATACGATTGCCGCCAGGGCCGGTGTCATTGGGCTCAGCCAAAACCTGGCCGTGGAATGGGCACCGCTGAATATTCGGGTGAATTGCATCGCACCAGGAGCCATCGAGACCGAAGGGTGGAAGGTTTATTCCCCTGAGGCCCGTGCTCTTTATCATCGCTCTAACCCAATGATGCGTAATGGCTCCCCCTGGGAGATTGCCGAGGCCTGCGCCTATCTAGGGGGAAGTGCTGGCAGTTACATCACGGGTGAGGTCCTGCATGTCGCTGGAGGGGGACAGCATTGGGGCGAGACCTGGACAATTGGTAAACCGGACTATTTTAAGGAATAGCATCATGCCCTTGCCCGCTGCCCTGAAGGGTCATTTATCGATCCCCGCCATTTCAGCACCAATGTTCCTCTGCTCTGGCCCTGATCTTGTGGTGGAGACGTGCCGATCGGGTGTGATTGGGTCATTTCCAGCCCTGAACCAGCGGACAACGGACGGTTACCGTGACTGGCTGCTGGAAATTGGAAATCGACTGGATACCTTGAAGCAACAGGCGAAAGATCCTGTTGCTCCCTTTGCCGTGAACCTTGTCGTTCACCGAAGCAATCCGCGATTAGAAGCTGATCTGGCGGTCACCGTTGAGCATAAGGTGCCGGTTGTCATTACGTCGTTAGGGGCCAATGACAAAGTGGTGGAGGCAGTTCATTCCTATGGCGGCATCGTCTTTCATGATGTCATCAATCTTCGACATGCGCAGAAGACGGCTGATGCCGGGGTGGATGGTATTATCGCAGTTTGTTCCGGCGCTGGCGGGCATGCCAGTACTTTAAGTGCTTTTGCCTTGGTCCCGGAAATCCGCCAGATCTTTGACGGCACC
Organism: Alphaproteobacteria bacterium; assembly: GCA_029212835.1. Taxonomy (GTDB): domain Bacteria; phylum Pseudomonadota; class Alphaproteobacteria; order UBA8366; family Aestuariispiraceae; genus Pacificispira. Next base: position 7,746 of record JARGPE010000037.1, read on the forward strand.
ATTATTCTGGGCGGGGCGTTGTCAACGGGCCGCCATATTGCCGTTGCACGGATGCTGGGTGCAGATATGGCCTATATTGGGACCCGCTTTCTGGCGACACGGGAATGTTTGGCCCCAGAAGCGCAGAAAGAAATGATCTGTGCGTCCTGTGCAGAGGATATCCTCTATACCCCCGCCATCAGCGGCGTGAATGGAAATTTCCTGCGTGATAGCATTCGGGCCGCGGGTCTCAATCCGGACGATTTAACGAAACCCGACAACTATAATTTTGGCACGGATGAGATCAAAGCCTGGAAGACAGTCTGGGCCGCTGGGCAGGGTGTGGGCAGCATCAAAGATGTTCCTGGCGCAGCAGAGCTGTGCCGTCGACTTGCAGATGAATATCAGGCTGCTATTGCGGAGACTGCGACCTGGAACTGACGAGAGAGGATTAGATCTTGGCAGGGCATAAGGATCATCAACTATCGGAGGGTATCGCGCAGTCGGGCCGCCTCTCTGTCTTTGGTCTTTTTGCTGCGCAAGTTGCCCGGATTCCTCGCGGCATCGCCATAACTCAAGATGATTGCAGTTGGACCTATAAGGCATTGCACGACCGTGTGTGCCGATTTGCACAAGTGCTGCGAGAGTTAGGGGTTACGCGGGGCCAGCGCATCGCACTGATGTCTGAAAATCGGCACGAATATGCAGAAATTGAATTAGCCGCCGCCATGATTGGCGCAATTGTCGCCTGTCAAAACTGGCGTTTGGCAGAAGACGAATTACGCCATTGTATTGAATTGGTCTCCCCCAGCCTGTTGATTGTATCAGAACGATATCAGGGCGTTATCACCAAACTAAAACTTGGGTCGGTGCCGCAGATAACGCTGGGTGACTCATATGAAGCCGCTTTGAATGCCGCATATCCGCTATCGACGCCCGCAGATGTTGATCCAGAAGATGGCCTGGTCATTCTCTATACCAGCGGGACGACGGGCCTCCCGAAAGGGGCCTTGATCAGTCATCGTGCGGAGATCGCGCGCATGACTGTCCTGCGCATGGATCTAAATGTTACCAGAGAAGATGGCTTCGTTGCCTGGGCACCGATGTTCCATATGGGGTCTACGGATCAGGTTTTGGGAACTCTTATGTCTGGCGCAACGGTCCATATTGTGGATGGCTTTGATGCGGAACGGATCGTTGACATTATGGAGGTATTTCCCCTCGGCTGGATGCTGTTGATGCCAGGCTCTATTGAGCCGGTGGTGGAAATATTGGAAAAAACCGGGCGGCAGGCAAAAAGCATTCGGGCCGTGGGCGCAATGATTGATCTGGTGCCACTCAGCCTGGCTGCGAAACTTTCACGCCTTACAAATGCACCTTATCTGAACAGTTTCGGGGCCACCGAAACCGGTCTTCCGCCAGCCTCAGCCATGCTCATCCCACCGGGCACGATGCCGAAAGCCTTATCAAAGCAGCAAAGCTCCCTCTGTTATGTGCGCCTATTGGATCCAGAGGGCAATGATGTCCCAGAGGGCGCTCCGGGAGAGGTTGCCGTGCGCGGCCCTACCGTCTTTAGCGGATACTGGAATGCACCGGATGTGAATGAGCGGGACTTCAGCAGCGGATGGTTCCGAATGGGTGACCTGTTTCAGCGCAATAAGGAAGGTGGGTTCGATTTCGTTGATCGCGCCAAATATATGATAAAATCGGGGGGAGAGAATATATATCCCGCTGAAATTGAACGGGTTCTTCTTTCGGACAAACGAATTCGCGAAGCCGTTGTCGTCCGGCGAAAAGATGTGCGGTGGGGGGAAGTTCCAATCGCCTTTATCGCTCGTGCAGATGAGACCCTGACAGAGGAAGATGTTGAGGCCCTGTGCCGGGGCGCGTTGGCTGGCTACAAGCGCCCCAAACAGATTACGTTCATTGCTTATGACGCCTTTCCTCGCAGCACGACCGGGAAAATTCTACGACATGAGATAGAGGCGATGCTGAGAAAGGACTCACGGGATGACAAATAGGACAGCAATGCCCTCAGTTGGACAAAGTGTCGAGACACCGGGCCGGACAATCGGTGAATGCGACATCCATGCCTTTGCCGGTTTGGTTGGGGACTTTACCCCCATTCACATGGACGATGTCTTCGCCCAGTCCACACCCTATGGTGCCCGCATCGCCCATGGGCCGCTGACCATGTCGACGATGATCGGTATGGCAACCCAAACCGGCTTCTTTGGTGATCGCGTAATCGGACTTCTGAACCTGAATTGGGATTTCTCCAAGCCGGTCAAAATTGGGGATACCATTCGATCAAAACTGACAATTGAAGATATCCGCGCGACCTCCAAGCCAGGACGTGCGATCACGCGGTTCTTGTTTGATGTTATCAATCAGGATGGTGTTTCGGTCCAACAGGGTCGCATGACCGTTATGATGCGCAGCGATTAGGGGTTCCGGCCCATCTCTTTGGCCAAGCTGTAAACTTTGCATGTATGTCATCGAGAAGTTTTTGGCGGTCAACAAACCGCGCATAGATCTAGCCACCAAAGTAAACCGGGATGACTGGTCCGTTGGAGACCTGGATGAATCGTGCGGGAAACATTTTCCAGAGACCATCCTTGTCTATATTGGCGATATCAGAATTAGGATGTGACTTGGAGCTCTGCGATCAATGCCTCACAAGCATGCGATGGCGGACGATCGCGCCGGATTAGGACCCGCGGCTGGAAGACAATTGACGGAGCCAGACTCCGTGCGACCAGATTGGTGTTTAGATTTCCCGACAGGAAAAACGAATCCACCAGCGCTATTCCAAGGTCGTGCGAGGCCAATGCACAGGCAACAACCGTCTGGTTGACAATCATTGAAGGTGCGAAGGGAATGTCGAATTGTCGAAATGCTTCGCGGACCGCTAATCCTGACCGTGTATCGTCCCCGAATGAGATGATTGGTAATCCCTCTAATTGACGTACATGTATCGATTCTTGCTGAGATAACGGATGATCCTTTCGAAAGACGCAGACCATTTCCCCATCTGGAAGAGAAATCGCATCAACCTCCGCCTCGTCGGCATAGACGTCCAGCACGGCGAAATCGACCTGACCATTGATCACTTGGCGAATAACTTCGCGGCTTGCATAAGCATAGACATGTATCTGAACACCACTCCATTTTTTGTGGAAGCGTGAGACCGCGCGCGCAACAAGGGAAGACGCAAGTGTTGAGGCGGCGGCAATTGTGATTTTGCCGGTATGACCTTCTCGAAGCTGCGTTGTGAGATTCTCAATTGACTGTGCAACGCCAGTCAGCCTTTCTACCTCCAACCGCAATAAATCTGCTTCCGGCGTCGGTTGAAGTCGCCCACGTACCCTGGAAAACAGGGTAATTCCCAGATCTTCCTCCAATAGATGCAATGTCTTTGTTACCGCCGGTTGCGACAAGTGCAGCATACGCGCTGCCCCGGAAACTGTGCCGTGCCGCATAACCGCATTAAAAACCATGAGATATCGGAAGTTTATCATCTGTGCACTTTCTTCAGTCGGGACATGGAGTTGATTATCTTTTCCAATGTATAACTTTTTGGAAGGTTGTAGGGGAATAAACTGTATTGGACAGAATGTAACCAGCATTTCATGATCTGGTCATACACGCTAAATATCCGCAAAACGGAACATCAAAATGACCGCACAAGATCTAATCGCCCGCCTGAAGGACGTCACTGAGACATCCATTAAGACCAAACCTTTTATAGATGGAAAATTCGTCGATCCCGTTACGGACAAGACGTTTGAAACGATATATCCCGGCACCGGTACAAAGATCGCGGATATTGCCGCATGCGGAAAAGCCGATGTGGATCGCGCAGTGGAATCGGCGCGTAAAGCCTTTGAAAGCGGAGTTTGGTCGCGCATGGCACCTGCCGACCGTAAGCGTATTCTATCGCGTTTTTCGGCACTGATGCTGGAAAATCGTGATGAACTTGCTGGTTTGGAAACTCTGAATGTCGGCAAGCCAATCACGCGCAGCCGCAATGGCGATATCCCCAGCGCTGCCGGATGTATTGCCTGGTATGCCGATGCAATCGACAAGGTATATGGCGAAGTAGCGGAAACCGGTTCAGATGTTACCACGATGGTCGTGCGCGAGCCGCTGGGCGTTGTTGTTGCTGTCGTCCCTTGGAACTATCCACTTTCCATGGCGTGCTGGAAACTGGGGCCTGCCTTGGCCACAGGCAACTCCGTCATTCTGAAACCGGCTGAACAGTCTCCCTTCACAGCGCTGCGTATTGCGGAATTGGCGATGGAAGCCGGATTGCCACCAGGCGTTTTGAATGTTGTGCCAGGCCTTGGTGAGGAAGCTGGGCAAGCGCTGGGTCTGCATATGGATGTCGATTGCGTCACCTTCACCGGATCGACTGAAGTTGGAAAAATGTTCCTGAAATACTCCGGTCTCTCTAACGCGAAGCATGTGAGTTTAGAGCTTGGCGGAAAATCGCCACAGATTGTGCTGGACGATTGCGATGATCTGGACGGCGCTGCTAAAGCGATTGCTGCGGGGATATTCTCAAATTCAGGCCAGGTATGTAATGCTGGGTCCCGGCTTGTTGTTACAAAGGGTATTAAGGATGCGCTTCTGGAGCGCGTGGTTGCGATCGCCACAGACCTGAAAGCGGGTGACCCGCTCGACGAGGCGACTCAATTGGGTTCCATCGTCAGCGAGCAGCAGTTCCAACGCGTGATGTCATACATCGATGTCGGTGCGTCCGAAGGGGCGACGGTCGTGGCCGGTGGCAAGGCAGCACTGACGGAAAGTGGTGGCTACTTTGTGCAGCCGACGGTGTTCGACAATGTTGGTAATGGAATGCGCATTGCTCAAGAAGAAATCTTCGGCCCCGTCCTATCGACGATCGCCGTGCAGGATTTTGAAGAAGCCGTGACGGTAGCCAATGACACGATTTATGGCCTGAGCGCCGCAATCTGGACCAGTGATGTCCGCAAAGCGCACCGCGCCGCGCGTGCCATTCGGGCCGGTGTGGTTTGGGTGAATTGCTTCGACCGTGGGTCGATGTCGGCTCCCTTTGGGGGCTTCAAGCAGTCCGGCTCCGGCCGTGATAAGTCGCTGCATGCGATGGATAAGTACACCGATTGGAAGTCGATCTGGATCGCACATTGATCTGATCTGCCTATCTGACACTAACAGGGAGCTAAAATCATGTTTGATACGATAAACAAGAGAAATGCAGTCAGTGGCCGTTCCGTTACCCGCCGAACCCTTCTGATGGCCGGCGCTGGTATTGGTGCCACGCTCGCGGCACCGGGAATCTGGCGTGGTGCCCGGGCCGATTCCGGCCTGACCGTTACCTGCTGGGGCGGTAAATACCGCGATGGCATCGATACCGTTTTTGCCAAACCCTTTACCGAAGAGACGGGCATTCCCGTTACACTGATCGACAATGCTGATCTTGCCAAGATGAAGGCCCAGGTCGACAGTGGTAATGTCGAATGGGATGTCTTCGACAGTGTTGGCCCTCAGATCATGTCCGGCTCGAAACAAGGCCTTTGGGAAAAGATTGATGAAAGCATCGTCGATCGCAGCGACCTGGCTGCACCGGGCGGTGAAGACACTGTTGGAACCTATCTCTTCGGGGGTGGTATTGCCTGGGATACGAAGCGTTTCCCAGACGGGAAGCACCCGGTCGATTTTAAGGGGTTTTGGGTTGTGAAAGGCATTCCGGGCAGCCCTGGATTGCGTCCGCGTGTCAGTGAAAACTTGGAAATGGCTTTGATTGCTGATGGCGTTGCACCGCACGAGCTGTATCCATTGGATGTTGAACGTGCCTTTGCGAAGATGGACGAAATCAAGCCTGCCGTAAAAACCTGGATCGAGGCGACACCGCAGACGGTGACCTTGGTTGCGAATGGCGAAATTGATTTCTCTTACAGCTATATCAGTCGAATCCGCCCGGTACAGTTGGACGGAAGCACATTGAATATCTCGATGGAGCAGACATTGAACTCGCTGGAGTATCAGGCTGTTTCAAAGGGTACGAAAAACCGAGAAGCCGCAATGCGATACATTGCCTTTTGTCTGCGTCCCGATCGCCAGGCGGCGATTGCTGAAAAGCTGTATTTTACGCCAAATTCCATGAAGGGTCTGGAAGTTGCCAGCCCGGATGCCAGAAAGTACATGCCAGACATGACCAAGCCAAATAACGCGATTCTTGATGATGCGTGGTGGGCAGACAATTACACAGAATTGCAGAACCGTTTCACCGAATGGCTTCTGATCTGATTGCCTCACTGGCTCGGTCGGATGCTGTTTTAGGACCGCATTTGGCCGAGCCATTTTTTTGTTTATCCTTGTTCTTAATTGCCCAGCGCCATAGCGAACAATCTTATGCTGACAAATAAATCAACGTTTTTGCTGTTGCTGCCGCTGACCGCGATTGTGGCCGTATTCTTTCTGTATCCACTCGGCCTTATCGTCTTTAACAGCGTCAATGATGGGGATTGGACGTTACGTGGATATGAGGCACTCTTTCAAAGTCGTCTTATCGCGAAAGTGCTTCAGAATACCTTCGAAATCAGCGTTGGCGCGACCTTGATCAGCCTTGCCCTTGGGTATCCCATTGCCATGCATTTGGCGCGACAGACGCCAAAATGGCGCGCATTCTATATGATCCTGGTTATGCTGCCCTTTTGGACCAGCATTCTGGTGAAAAGCTTCGCGTTGGCGATCATTCTTGGTGAGAATGGTTTGATTAACAACTTCCTGGGCCTTTTCTTTGGGCCTGACTTCTTCATTCCCATGATGTTCAATCGGGTTGGCGTCTTTGTAGGCATGGTGAATTACCTGCTGCCTTTCATGATATTGCCAATCCTAACCAGCTTGATGGCGCAGGATCCTGCATTGCGGAAAGCGGCAGAAATCATGGGGGCCGGCCCGGCACGAATCTTTCTGAGCATTACCTTGCCGCAGAGCCTGACCGGGATTATGGCAGGTGTCCTTATGAACTTGGTCCTGTCCCTAGGCATGTATATCACGCCAGCGTTGTTGGGGGGGCGCAAGGACGTGATGATGGCCAATCTGATCGATTTCTACACCCGAAAAACACTGGATTGGCAGTTGGCTTCGGCAATCGCGGTGTCACTTCTGGTTATCTCGATCATTCTGGCAGCTTTTCTGCAACGGAGCCGCAGCCGCGGCGCTGCCCTTTAATCGCCTGCATCGGAGCAGAGACAATGAGCGACAAACTGACGCCCGGCGGTCTGGCCCGGCTTTATAGACTTTCCGGTGGCTCCGTCGCGATCGTGGGATATCTCTTCTTGATCCTGCCAAGCATCGTTGTAATTCCCATTTCCTTCGGTGGACACGGGGAACTGACATTCCCTCCTAGGACCTTTTCCTGGGACCTCTATACTGATTTCTTCACGGATCCGGCATGGTGGGGAACTGCGGTGCAGAGCCTGAAGGTCGCGGCCCTTACGACTGCCCTGGCTGTAATTTTGGCTGCACCTGCGTCTTACGCTTTGGTGCGTGGCAATTTCCCGGGAAAACAGACTTTATCCCTTATATTGTTGAGCCCGATATTGATCCCACTGATTGTTCTGGGGTTGGGGCTTTATCTACAGTTTGCCGCCCTGGGCATCGTTGGGTCGACCCTGTCTCTGGTATTGGCCCATGTTGTTTTGGTAACCCCCTTTGTTATCGTGTCCATCAGTTCTGGACTGCGCCATATTGATCCGACGCTGGAACGGGCTGCAATGATCATGGGGGCGGGCCATGCCACGATCTTCTTTCGTGTGGTATTTCCGCAGATCAGGGCTTCTATTGCGGTCGGTGCGCTGTTCGCTTTCCTGATTTCATTTGATGAGGTGATCGTTGCGTATTTCATCAGCGGTGCCGACACCATGACGTTGCCAGTCAAGATGTTCAGTGCCATCCGCTGGGAAATTTCCCCGGTCATCGCTGCTGTTTCGACGTTGCTAACCGCACTGTCTCTGGTGTTTTGCGTCGTGATCATGTTCCTACAAAAGCAAGATAATGGGAGTTCCCAATGAAGGAATCCATCGCCCGCAAAGAGGTGATTCCAGACGCTGCTACCCGTCGACGCCATGTCGAATCCATGCCGCTTCCCTTAAACATCCAGGATCTGGTCGAAAAGGCCGTGGAGGATGCGGGAGACCGTACGGTTTGGACCTTTTTTGATGAGGGTGAGAGCCTGACCTATCGCGCCTTGAGCGCAACAGTAACTCGGCTGGCGAATGCCTTCCGTGACTATGGCTTTCACAAGGGTACGCATGTGGCGATCATGCTGCCAAATATTCCGGCATGGCCGTTGACTTGGCTTGCGCTGGGGTACATTGGCGCAGTGACGGTACCGGTGAATGTGGCATACCGACCTCGCGAACTGGCCTATGTGCTGAATGACAGTGACGCTGAATATCTAGTCATTGGCGACGAACAATTAGCTGTTTATCGCGAATGCCGTGCGGAGGGACTTATCTCCTTGCCAGAGGATCGCTTGATCGTCGTTGGCAAGGATGATGCCGATGACGAGAATCGGAGAGGGCTGACATCTTGGCAACATCTGCTTAACGCCGCATCGGAAGAACCATTTCAGTCATTGGAACCTGTCGGGCACAATGATTTGCAGAATGTTCAATACACCTCTGGTACGACAGGCTTTCCAAAGGGTTGCATGCTAACGCAGCGCTATTGGATTCAGGCGGGTCTTGTGAATGCCTTCCGGGATGGATTGTCATATCGCAACCTGATGGCATCGACGCCGTTCTTTTACATGGATCCGCAATGGATTCTGCTTATGACCCTGTTTCACCGTGGCACCCTGTTCGTTGCGCGGCGACAGAGCACCAGCCGTTTCTTGGGATGGCTGCGGGACTATCATATCAATTTCTGCCTCATGCCCGTTATCATGATGAAACAACCAGAACGGCCAGACGATGATGTAAATGAAATTGTGCGCGCGAATGTTTATGTCATGCCACCTGCGCTGCATCGCCCATTTGAAAATCGATTTGGCGTCACCGCACGTGAGGCATTCGGCATGACAGAGGTTGGGCCAACCATGTTCGTACCGGCTGAAGCCAACGATATGGTGGGATCTGGATCCTGCGGTATGCCCGGCCCGTTCCGGGAATGCCGCATAGTTGGTGAGGATGGCCAAGACCTGCCTGTGGGAGAGATTGGTGAATTACAAATCAAAGGGCCGGGCATGCTGTTGGGCTATTACAAGCGCCCTGAAGTAACAGCCGAAGCGCTGAAAGACGGTTGGTTCCATACGGGTGATCTAGCACGCATGGATCAGCGTGGCTTCTTCTACATCGTTGGTCGGAACAAGGATATGATCCGCCGGTCTGCGGAAAACATCGCGGCGAAGGAAG
>JARGPE010000037.1:17138-23344 GCA_029212835.1 Alphaproteobacteria bacterium
TGGCCCATCCTGATGTCGTTGAAGTGGCGGTAATTCCAGTGCCGGACGAAGTTCGGGGCGAAGAGGTAAAGGCCTGCATTGTCCTTCGGGAGGATATCCGATCCAATCCTAAGCCACAGGCCGCTCTTGCGGCGCTGATAGAGCATTGTAGCCAGGGTCTTGCACCGTTCAAAGTACCTCGTTTCTATGAATTTCGGCAATCGCTACCAAAGACGGCCTCCTTAAAGATCGCAAAACAGACTTTGAAAGACGAGAAAACTGATCTCCGCACCGGGTCTTATGACCGCGTCGAAGGCAGATGGCTCGATTGATAAGAAAGAAACCCGTCCATGTCTCAGAATGAATATGATGGTGTAATCGTCGGGGGAGGGCACAACGCCCTCGTCTGCGGTGCCTATATGGCCCGTGCGGGCAAACGTGTTCTGGTTCTCGAACGCCGTCCTATGATTGGTGGCGCGGCGGTGTCAGAGGAGGTTTGGCCAGGATACAAGGTTTCCATTGCCTCGTTCATCATGGCTCTCTTGCAACCCAAGGTGATTCTTGATCTGGAATTGAAAAAGTACGGGATGGAAGTGCTTCCGGCACCGCCGCTCTTTATGCCGCTGCCTGAGGGAGGATCTGTTACACTTTGGCCGGATCAAGAAAAGATGCGCGATGAAATTGCGCGACTCTCTCCCGCTGATGGCCGTGCCTATCTAGACTATCGCAAGCACATGGCGGGCTTGGCGCCTTTTCTACAGCGTTTGTTGTGGGAAATCCCTCCCAATGTCGGGTCACGTCGCCCGAAGGACCTGCTTGCAATGCTGAAGTTGGCCGTCCGCTATTGGGATATCGGGCCAAAATTTTATGATTTCTATGATGTGCTGACGCAAAGTGCCTATGATTATCTGGGACGCTGGTTTGAGAACGATACGGTCAAGGCAATGCTGTCCTATTACGCCGGTGGTGGCGGTGGCAACGGATCGCCGAAGACACCGGCGACCGCCTATGCCTTGTTACGTCCTTTTGTTCGGGATCATGGGACGGCGGCTGGCGGGCCCGGTTTCATCCGGGGCGGCATGAGTGGGATATCCGAAGCCATCGCCGCATCAGGCCGTGCCCATGGATTGGAAATTCGCACCAATGCAGAAGTCCGGCGGATTATTATAAAGAATGGGCAGGCTACCGGAGTTGAATTGGCATCAGGTGATTGCATAAATGCACGCGCGGTTATCGCCAATGCAGATGCTAAAACGACCTTCATGAAACTGATCGGGAAGGAGGCTCTTCCCACCGATTTCGCGGCGGCGATTGAAAACTTCCGAACCACATCTTCGGTATTCAAAATCAATCTAGCCGTTACGAAATTGCCGCATTACACGGCGTTTGATCCCAAGGCCGCTGGTTATGATTATCCGGTTCAGGTGAGAATAGGGTCGAGTATTGATTATCTTGAACGCGCCTTTGATGAGTCAAAATATGGCGGGATAGCAAAATCACCGTTGCTGACCGTCATGGCACCCAGCGTTGTGGACGATACGCTGGCGCCTCCAGGGATGCATTTGTTGAGTATATTTGGTGGTCACGTTGCCTATGACCTGAAGGATATGGATTGGGACCAAGGGCGCGAAATACTGTATGACCGCGTGATGGATACGATTGAGACCTATGCCCCGGGTATTCGTCAGACAGTCGCACACCGGCAAATATTAGCACCACCAGATTTGGAGCGTATTCTGTGTTTGCCTGGGGGGCATGTACACCACGGCGATATTACCGTGGATCAGATATTCTTCCGGCGGCCCGCTCCAGGCTATGCGGATTATCGCACGCCCTTCAAGAACCTCTTTCTGTGCAGTGCCTCGGTGCATCCGGGCGGTGGCGTAACGGGCGTGCCGGGTCACAATGCGGCCAAAGTAATTTTGGGAGATTTGAAATGAATCAAGGTCAACCGACGGCGGCCAATGCGATGGTTGAACTGAGAGGTGTAAGCAAAAACTTCGGTTCGGTTGAGGCGCTAAAGGCCGTAGACCTTGCCGTCGCAAAAGGTCAGTTTTTTAGCCTTCTGGGGCCAAGCGGATCTGGCAAGACGACCTTATTGAATTTAATTTCCGGGACGTTCAAACCTACAGCCGGTCGTGTTTTCATTGATGGCAAGGATGCAACTGATCTGCATGCCAGCAAGCGGGGGCTGGGCATGGTTTTTCAAAATTATGCCCTGATGCCGCATATGACGATCTTTGAGAATATAGCCTTTCCGTTAAAGGTTAGAAAAGTGCCAAGTGCCGAAATCAAAAAGCGTGTTGAAGAAGTGTTGGAACTTGTACGCCTGCCAGATGTCGGCGCGCGACGGCCGAAGGAACTTTCTGGTGGTCAGCAACAACGTATATCCTTTGCGCGATGCATTGTTTATCGCCCGTCCCTTATTTTGATGGATGAGCCCCTGGGCGCGCTGGACAAGAAGCTGCGAAAAGAAATGCAGCTGGAAATCAGTCGTTTGCATCGAGAATTGAATATCACCATGGTCTATGTCACGCATGATCAAGAAGAAGCGCTGACCATGTCCGATCAGATCGTTGTGATGTCGAATGGCCAAATCGAACAGATTGGCACGGCAGAGGAGCTCTATTTCCATCCGGCAAACCCTTACACGGCGGACTTTATCGGCGATTCCAATTTGGTTTATGGTCGCGTCAAGGCGGTGAACGGGTCTGTGCAGGTTACGCTGGATGACGGAAGCATCGTTATGGCGCGGGCAGAAGAAGGGGTATCGATTGGCGATGCTGTCCAGGTATTAGTGCGCCCAGAAAGTGTGATTGTGCAGGCTGCCGATAAACCATCAGACCTGCCTGGATTGACTGGGAAATTGGTTGAAACCATGGTTTTTGGTGCTGTTGTGAAGCACTTCATAAACTTGCCGGATGGTCGTCTGTTCGAGGCAACGGAAATCAATCGTCGTGGCCTTGAACGAATTGCCCTGGGCGCGCAAGTTCGTGTCTCTTGGCGGGTGGAGGATGGTCTTGTCCTTCGGGACAGACTGTAAGGTATAGATAATGATTATTGATTTTTCCAGCCGTCCGCCTCTGCCAGATTTCAATCCCCAAGCCGGGCATTTGCAAAACTATCGCCGCGTTTATCGCAAAAGCGAAAGCCAAGTCGACAGGGACGTCGGCGATAAGGCCTTCGAGGACTATATGGCAATGTACGATGCGATGGATGCGCATCGTGTGGTGTTGAAAGCGCGAGATCTGGAAACTACCTTCGGATTTAAGATTTCAAACGAGACGGTGGCGGATTTATGTCGTCGCTATCCAGATCGTTTTATTGGTTTCGCTGGAGTGGATCCTCATAAAGGAGATGCTGCACTTGATGAACTGGAACATGCGGTTCGCGATCTCGGTCTGCTTGGATTAAATGTCCAATGTTTCGAACACCGTTTGCCGATCAATGATCCAAAGCTAATGCGGCTGTATGAAAAATGCGTCGAATTGGATATCCCGGTGAATATCCATTGCGGTACGAATTTCTCACTGCAGAGCGAAATGAGATTTGGGCAGCCATTGCTGTTGGACTCCGTATTGACTTCATTGCCGGAATTGCGGGTCTGTGCGTCGCCACCAGGCTGGCCCTGGGTGCATGAACTTCTGGCCGTGGCGTGGCGTCATCCGAATTTGTGGATCGGCATTTTGGCAATCCGCCAGAAACTCCTGGCAGTGAATGGATCTGGTTATGAACCGTTGCTGACATATGGCAAAGCGATCTTGGCCGATAGGATGATATTTGGATCATCCTATCCAATGATGCCGGTTGATCGATGCGTTTCTGAAATCAGGTCGCTGGAACTAGGGTCTGACGTTGAACAAAAATGGTTGTTCGGTAATGCCGCACGGTTCTTAAGGGTCGGATGAGATCAGATCAGAGAAACACGCTCTTGCCAGTGTATTGAGGCTATGCCGGTCTGGGTCCCCTCATAATCTGTGCCTGCTTGTTCCGCCGGCCTTTTGATGAGCCCCCTAGAGGTCGGAGTTTCTCGGCGTCATCGAATACGATGTACGATGATCGGACCGAACTAGGAACACCAACGGCGAAAGGTTTTATACGGTACGTCGATGCCATGCTCCGCCAACAATTCGTCGACCTCCCTTTAGCTCAACGTGAAGTGATAGTATAGCCGAACAGCGGCTTGAATTATCGATGGGTGGAACCGGTGAGAGTGATAGATTGATTGTTGCTTTGGTGTTTAAAGTCACGAGTCGCCAACTATTGTGGCAATGCTATCTTGACCAAACCGGTCCGTTGCTGCGTTAGTCTTTTTCCTGGAAAATCGTTAAGCTCCTTGTACCGGTGTCAACTGGCTGATCCACCTTTGGATCGGGCAATTATGAATATTTCGCTTAGGCTGATCTAGATCAAAGCAGCACAACCGATATCCCCCTATTGTGCCCAGAGTACATTTCTCAAACCATAAGGGCCGACATTCGGCTGGGTGAACGACCATGTCATTATCGGATAATGCAGTCACACCGCCCAAAAAGGGCGCATCGCAAAGCGGTATCACACAAGGGGTTATGGGCGTCAGCGCGCTGACTGCCGTTGTCATCGGTTCGATGATCGGCTCTGGCGTTTTCAATCTACCGCAAAACCTCGCCTCTGGTGCCGGGCCTCTTGCCATCATCATTGGATGGACAATTAGCGGTATTGGAATTCTGGCACTGGCTTTTGTTTATCAGGGGCTTTCAACACGCAAGCCAGATTTGAACTCTGGCCCTTACGCCTATGCCAAGGCTGGCTTCGGTCCGTTCATCGGTTTCAACAGTGCCTGGGGATATTGGCTATCCGCTTGGCTGGGGAATGTTTCTTATGCCGTGGTCATGTTCAGCGCGCTTTCTTATTTTTTCTCTCCTTTCGGTGACGGTAATACCTGGCAGGCATTGTTGGGGGCGTCGATTGTTCTGTGGCTGATCCACGCACTGATCCTGTTGGGTGTCAAACAGGCTGCGTTCGCCAATGTTATCACCACAATTGCGAAGGTCGCGCCGATCATTCTGTTTATTGTGGTTGTTTTAGCAGCCTTCAGAATGGACGTTTTCACTCTGGATTTTGCAGGGATTGAGTCAACAGACGGCTCCGATATAGGATCGCTTCTCGACCAAGTGAAAAGTACAATGCTGGTCACCCTGTGGGTGTTCATCGGGATTGAAGGTGCCAGTGTTGTATCCGGTCGTGCCCGCAATCGCCGTGATATAGGGATTGCCACCTTTGCCGGCTTCATCACCACACTGTCGATTTATGTGTTGATCTCGCTGCTGTCCCTGGCAGTTATGAGCCGCCCGGAATTGGCGGCGCTGAAGAACCCGTCTATGGCAGGTGTTCTTGAGCAGGTCGTTGGTCCTTGGGGCGCACTGTTGATCAACATCGCACTCGTGATTTCTGTGTTGGGTGCTTTCCTAGCCTGGACGTTGCTTGCGGCGGAGGTACCGTATGTATCATCCCTTGATGGCACAATGCCGCGTTTCTTTGGTAAGGAAAACGCCAATGGAGCGCCGTCGACCTCTCTGTGGGTCACCAATGGTTTGGTTCAACTCTTCCTGGTCCTGACGCTGGTTGCCAACAGCACTTATCTGTCGCTGCTCTATATCGCCTCAACAGCAATTTTGGTGCCCTATATCTTCTCTGGTGCATATGCGTTCAAGCTTGCGGTGACTGGTGAAGCTTACAAGCAAGAGGAAAGCCGTGGCCGTGATTTGATCACCGGGGCAATTGCCACGATCTATGGCATTTGGCTGGTCTATGCGGCGGGTCCAACCTATTTGTTGATGGCCGCCATGCTCTACGCTCCTGGTATCGTGATCTATGTTTGGGCCAGACGGGAGAATGGGGAGAAAGTCTTCACCCCTTTTGAACTCATCATCGCCGTGGGCCTGGTTGTTGCCGCCGTCATTGCTGCAATCTTGATCTGGAATGGGAGCATTAGCCCGCTATGAAAGCTGTAACCAAAGTTCAAACAGGCGCCTATTCCGAAGTAGGCAAGCTACGTGAGGTGCTCGTTCACCGGCCTGATCTCAGCTTGCAAAGGCTGACACCCGATAACTGTAAGGCTTTGTTGTTTGACGATGTCCTATGGGTAAAAAAAGCCCGCCAAGAACATGATGTCTTCGTCGACACGATGCGAGAGCGCGGCGTCCACGTTCACGATCAGGGGGACATGCTGGCAGACGTTCTGGCCA
>JARGPE010000038.1 GCA_029212835.1 Alphaproteobacteria bacterium
CGGGCCGCCCAGTACCGCCCCTCCCCCCACAGCAATCACCCCACGGCACCGCACATAAACCGCCTGCCCGACCTCTGTAAGGCTCAAACGCCGAGTGGTGCGCGCGATCAGCTGCGCGCCCAGCCGCTGTTCCAGCCGGGTTACCTGTTTGCTGACCGCTGATTTCGACTGGCCCATCTTGTCGGCAGCAGCGGTGAAGCTTCCCGCCTCCACAACCGCCGCAAAAACGGCAATTCCACTTAAATCCTGCATCACCTACCGCTCCATATTGATAAGAAGACATTAGGCCTATTTTCGAAACAATTAAATTCTTTTCTAATCGATTGTTCTTTTTCAGATGCAGATTAAGTCTATGACCAGACACATGAAGTAGAAGGAGACGTCAAATGGGACTCTTGGTCGATGGTGAATGGCACGACAAATGGTATGACACATCCAAGACTGGCGGCAAATTTGAGCGCAGTGAATCACAGTTTCGCAATTGGGTCACCGCCGACGGCAGCGCGGGGCCAACCGGGGAGGCTGGCTTTAAGGCAGAGGCTGGACGCTATCATCTATATGTGTCGCTGGCCTGTCCCTGGGCCCATCGCACCCTGATTTTCCGGGCCATCAAGGATCTGGACCAGATGATCGATATCTCAGTCGTCCACTGGAAGATGAAAGAAAATGGCTGGACCTTTGACGACAGCGATCCCGATGTGATCGCAGACCCGATACACAAGGCGCGGTTCCTGCATCAAGTTTATACAGCGGTGAAGTCTGACTATACAGGCCGCGTTACGGTGCCGATCCTGTATGACAAGAAAACGAACCAGATCGTATCCAATGAATCTGCCGATATCATCCGGATGCTGAATTCAGCCTTCGACGATATCGGGGCCAGAGATGGGGACTATTATCCCGAAGCTCTGCGCACAGAGATCGATGAAGTCAATGACCGCGTCTATAACACCGTGAATAACGGCGTCTATAAATCCGGGTTCGCAACCGAGCAGGCACCGTATGAAGAAGCAGTCACCGCGCTGTTCGACAGCCTGGACTGGTTGGAAAATCGCCTGTCGAAACACCGTTATCTGGTCGGTGATCAGATTACTGAGGCGGACTGGCGTTTGTTTACGACCTTGGTCCGCTTTGATCCGGTCTATGTCGGGCATTTCAAATGCAACCTGCGCCGGATCGTCGATTACCCCAACTTGTGGGCCTATACGCGGGAGTTGTTTCAGCAGCCCGGTGTGCAGGAGACCGTGAACATGCGCCATATCAAGTCACATTATTATGGCAGCCACGACATGATTAACCCAACCGGCGTAATCCCCGTCGGTCCGGTATTGGATTTTAGTGAACCCCATGGGCGAGATGCCCAGAAAGCCGCCTGACCGAACATAATCGGCAGCGCAGAAAGGAGTGCGTATCATGACCCTTGAACTGAGACCTTTTGACAGCTTGGGCGCTGCCAATTTTGGCTGGCTGGATGCGAAGCACCATTTCAGCTTTGGGCACTACTATGATCCCAAGCGGATGCATGTCGGCCCGCTGCGTGTCTGGAATGACGATACGATCGCCCCTGGCACCGGCTTTGACCCACACCCGCACCGGGACATGGAAATCATCACCTATGTCCGCGAAGGGGCGATTACCCATAAGGATAATCTGGGCAACAAAGGCCGCACAGAGGCCGGCGATATCCAGGTCATGTCTGCGGGTACCGGGATCGTCCATTCGGAATATAATGATGAGGATGTGACGACAAAGATCTTCCAGATCTGGATCATCCCGCGCAGTCAGGGTGGCAAGCCTCGCTGGGAAACCAAAACCTTCCCGAAGGGCGATCAGGCAGGCACGTTACACGCCCTCGCCTCAGGACGAGCAGGGGTCACCGGCGTCGCCCCGATCGATCAGGACGCGACCCTGTTTGCGGGCACCCTGCCCAAAGGTACGGTCATAGACCAAATCCTGGGGCACAACCGCAGTGCCTATCTGGTCCCTGCAAAGGGACGCGTAAAGATTGATGGCACTGAGATCAAAAACCGCGACGGCGTCATCATCCGGGATGCCAAATCGGTCAAGATCGAAGCCTTGGAGGATGCCGAGGTCATCCTGGTGGATGTCCCCAGCAATTAATTAGCAGTCGTCGAAAACGGCAATCGGACCCGCCCCCTGACACGGGATCGGGTCCGACTTTATTTTTTTAGTCTTATTGTAAGTCGATACATACGAGATCACCTATTCGGCATAGGTGACAGAAATGGTTCTGTATCGCCTATCACTCCGTCGGATACATCCATCGTGCTGGTTACTATTTCGCTTCTGATCCTGGGTTTGGCGCTGTTATTTGGGGGTGGGGAGGCACTGGTTCGAGGAGGTGTATCGCTCGCCCTGCGATTTGGAATGTCACCCCTGATTGTCGGCCTGACCATTGTTGCCTTTGGCACGTCACTGCCAGAACTTCTGGTTTCGGTGCAAGCGGCCATCTCTGGGGCGCCAGATATTGCAATCGGCAATGTTGTTGGCTCCAATATCGCAAATATTCTGCTGATCCTGGGTGCCACAGCCCTGATTGCGCCGATCACAATGTCCTTCAAGGAAATCTCTCGCGACCTGCTGATGATGATCGCTGCGGCTTTTGTCATGCTGATCCTGGGCTGGGCTGGGCTGATAGAGCGTTGGATAGGATTGGTCATGATGGTAGGATTAATCACCTATCTGGTCCTGGCCTGCCGCAACAGTTCCTGTGTGGATGCCCCATTGGAAGCAGATCCTGTCGCAATGCGATGGTGGCAGGAGGCACTGGCCATTTTGGGTGGTCTGACTGCCTTGATGCTGGGGGCAAATTTACTGGTTGGCTCCGCGACGAGCATTGCGCGCGATTTTGGTGTATCGGAAGCCGTGATCGGCCTGACCATCGTTGCTGTGGGCACCAGCCTGCCGGAGCTCGCCACTTCTCTGGTCGCCGCCTATCGCCGTCAGCCAGACATTGCGATTGGCAATGTTGTCGGATCGAACATCTTTAACATACTGGCCATTCTGGGCATTACGTCGATGATTGAGCCTGTCGCGGTCTCTCCTGAGATGGCAGGCATGGACATCCCGATTATGGTCGGCCTATCAATTCTTTTGGCAGGCTTGATTTATGCGCTAAAGGGATTGGGGAGAATCGTTGGAATCGGTTTCCTGGGACTTTATGGCAGCTATATCGCGTTTCTGTACTGAACCTATTTATTGCCCGCAGAATCGCGTCAGGCGGTTTGGCATATCCCGCATTTCCCGATCAATTTCTTTAATACGCATTTGGCATAAATCAGGGCTGGCGCTGACTTTTTCCCAGTCTGGTGCCTTACAACGGGACAGCATTTCTTCAAGACTGTCGGCACAGAGTTGAAAATGAGCTTTGGCCTTCTCAAAGCTTTCCGCCCCGGCCCGCAGAAAACTGCAGGTCTGTTCGTCACCCGCTTTAGTAGCTGCGGAACCGTGCAGCGCTTCCTCTAACAAACTTTGTCCGACGGTCAGGTCGCTTAACCCGTCCTGCATCATCCCTTCCAGCGCATGGATGCGATCATCGCAATCAGCAAAAGCCGTGTTAATGCCTATCACCGCGACCAAGAGCGCGGCGCTAACCGTTTGGGTGAAAGAAACCGTGGATCTTTTTCGCCACCGCATGTGAGATACCATCCACATTCTCCAAATCCGCCACAGAAGCACGGGATACAGCCTTTGCTGATCCGAAGTATAGCAGAAGCGCCTTTTTACGCTTCCCCCCAATTCCAGGAATTTCATCCAAGGGACTGCGGACTTGATCTTTCGCGCGACGCTTGCGGTGAGAGCCAATGGCAAAGCGGTGGGCCTCATCCCTAAGGCGCTGAATAAAATAAAGAACAGGATCGCGTGGCGGTAGCAACAAGGGCTGATCCCCACCAGGCAACATGATCCGCTCCCGACCTGCCTCACGTTCCGGCCCCTTGGCGACCGTCATCACCGGCACGTCATCTTCCAAGCCCAATTCTGTCAGGGCCTCCATCGCAGCGCTTAACTGGCCTTTGCCGCCGTCCAGGATCACCAGATCCGGCCAGACGCCACTGGTCCGGTCCGGGTCTTCCTTCAAGGCACGGGCAAATCGACGATAGATCACTTCCTTGGTCATCGCATAATCATCACCCCCGGAGGGCACATCTGTCAGGGCCGGAACCGGCGCTTCGGCAAGGCCCGGCATTGATACCGGGCTAACCGTGTCATCACCACGAATGTTGAACTTACGATATTGATTTTTTGCGAAACCGTCAGGCCCCGCGACGATCATACCACCAACGGCCTGGCGGCCTGAGATGTGACTGTTATCGTATACCTCCACCCGCTGCAGCGGACCTTCCAGACCGGTCAGATCGGCCAGTCCGTTCAGCAATCGCACCTGGCTGGAACTTTCCGCCAACCGTCGCTCCAAGGCTTCCCTGGCATTATCGGCGGCATGCTCTACCGCCTTGCGCCGCCCGCCTCGCTGGGGCACTGCAACGGTAACTTTACGCCCTGCCTTCATCGTCAGGGCCTCTGTTAAGAGATCCAATTCATCGGGCGTCAGGTTTAACAGCACATCTTTTGGCGGCGGGCGATTTTCATAGAACTGGCCCAGAAAGCCCGCCAGCACCAGTCCCGGTTCCATCTGCTTGTCATGGCTGGGGAAATAAGACCGTGTGCCGTTATTCTGACCGGCGCGGAAAAAGAATACCTGAATGCAGCTCTGGCCACCGCGATGTTCAAGCGCGATCACATCTGCATCACCAATACCTTCAATATTGATATCCTGGCTGGATTGAACATGGGCCATCGCACGCAATCGATCACGATAGGATGCCGCGCGCTCAAAATCCATTGCATCAGAAGCCGCCTGCATTTCAGTGACCAGATCATCCTTCACCTCCTGCGATCGACCGGACAGAAATGCCTTTGCCTGCGCCACTGTGGCGGCATACCCCTCTTTAGAGATATAGCCAACACAGGGCGCGCTGCAGCGCTTGATCTGATATTGCAGGCAGGGCCGCGTACGATTGCGAAAGACCCCGTCGGTGCAGTTGCGCAACAGAAAGGCGCGTTGCAACACGTTCAGGGTACGATTGACCGCGCCCGCCGAGGCAAAGGGACCAAAAAAGTCCCCCTTAGGCTCCCGCGCGCCGCGATGTTTCACGATCTGAGGGAATTCCTGATCACCGCGGATCAGAATATCGGGAAATGTCTTATCGTCCCGCAGCAACACATTATAGCGCGGCATCAGCCGCTTGATCAGGTTGTTTTCCAGCAACAGCGCTTCAACCTCGCTGGCGCAGGTCACAAACTCCATCGTCGCGGTTTCAGAAACCATGCGTTGCAGACGGATCGGCAGACGCTCCGGCCTGGAATAGGTTGTCACCCGCTTACGCAGATTATGCGCCTTACCAACATACAAAGGATCGCCATCGGCGGAAATCATGCGATAGACGCCAGCGTCATTGCCTAACTTCTCCAAATACCGCTTCACCACTGCAGCGCCAGTCGCAAGACTGGGACGCGAAGCGACAGACGGCGCCAACAAGGTGCCATCAGCCGTTTGGTTCAAACCTGGATCGTTAGTGCCTTTGGACATTTCCAACCTTTATTACCAGTCCATATTTCTTATCACCACCCAGATCGGTCAAGGGCTTCCTATCTACAGACCGCTGGAGCGAAGTTTTAATCAAAACAGGTTAGAAAATTGCTCATAAGGATTTATATCCAGCTATCCACCGTGCCTGTGGAAAACCTTGTTAGTAACCAAGGGACGACCTCACGCCTCGCCCCCTTCCCTTGAAGAGTCACCGGTTTGCCTAAATTTTAATCAAAAAAACTAACATATTGATTTTATTGAACTTAAAATAAGTCAAGTGTTAAAGAATAGTTAAACTGAAAAAAACTGGTTGCTCTTAAGGTTGCCGCGAGTCCGGTAAAGTTTCCTGTGTACAACTCAAAAACAATAAATCTAATTTTAGTCACATTTTTAGATATTTAGACGAAACTCTACCCAATACTCAATTTAGGCATTAAACTGTACCAGCTAAACCATGACACCATAATCATTCTTCGATGTAGCACCCCAGTACCGCTTGTTGCCATCCCATGTGCTCTCCACCGTCCAGCGCGATCATCTGCCCCGTGTAACTTGGGCTCTCAATAATAAAGCGAACAGCCTTGGCAATGGCTGTTGGTTCCGTGCGACGCCGCAAGGGAACCGTGTCCCATTGCCGATCAAAATCCGCGACTTCCTGTCTTGGGCTCGGCACGGTCGGACCGGGCCCGACTGCCGCGACACGAATACGCGGCGCTAGCGCCAAAGCTAGGGTTCGGGTCAAGGTCCATAATCCGGATTTAGATGCTGTATAGCTGATAAAATGCGGCGTAAGGTTGAAAACCCGCTGATCGATAATATTGATCGCAACACCATTTCTGTCATCTGGCAGCGCCTTGGCAAAGGCCTGAATGATCCGCATTGGCGATTCCAGATTAACCGCCATATGGGCGGACCAACTGTCTCTCGTAACAGTGTCCCAATCATCGCGCTCAAAGATCGACGCGTTATTTACCACCACACCCAATTCTCCGAACGCCGCCAAAACATCAGTTACCAAATCAGTTGCGGCCTGTGGAACAGCCAGATCCGCGTCAAATAGATGAACCGCACGCCCCAGATCCCGTATGTCCTGGGCCGTTGCTTCTGCGTCGGATTCTGATCCACGATAATGCAGGGCGATATCAAAACCGGATCTTGCCAAATCCAGCGCGATTTCCCGCCCAATCCGGCGGGCAGCGCCAGTGACCAGCGCGACCGGGATCAATCGCTCATCCTGTTGCACCAGGGGCGCACGCATCAACGACGCCCCCGACGACGACCGGAAGATGACTTGGCACCCTTGCGCCCCTTTGGCACGGCTTCAGGATTTTTGCTGATCAGGGAAGCTGCAATCTCCGCATTGATAGGCAAAGAGTCTACCGGCATATCCAGGTCATAGGCTTCCAGCCGCTTGATCTCATCGCGCATCTTAGCTGCGGTTTCAAACTCCAGATCAGCCGCAGCGGCCTTCATACGCTCTTCCAAATCACGGATATAGGTTTTCAGGTCGATCCCGACCAGATGGGATTGCGCCCCATCGCCTGTGCCAACAGTCACCCGATCCCGCTCATAAACTGAATTCAGCACATCAGAGATGGAGCGTTTGATGCTTTCCGGCGTGATCCCATGTTCCGCGTTGTAAAGCTGTTGCTTTTCGCGGCGTCGGCTGGTCTCGTCCAGAGCATAGGTCAGGCTGTCGGTCATGCGATCGGCATATAACAAGACGCGCCCATCCACATTACGCGCCGCCCGACCAATGGTTTGAACCAGCGAGGTCTTGGACCGCAGGAACCCTTCCTTATCCGCATCCAGGATCGCCACGACCGCGCATTCGGGAATGTCCAACCCTTCGCGCAGCAAGTTGATCCCGATCAGGATATCAAAGGCCCCCAGACGCAGATCCCGGATAATCTCAATGCGCTCCAATGTGTCGATATCGGAATGCAGATAGCGGACCTTCAGGCCAGTTTCCGACATATAATCGGTCAAGTCTTCAGCCATGCGTTTGGTCAGTACCGTAACCAGAACGCGCTCCCCCTTTTCCGTACATTGGCGGCATTCATCCAGCAGATCATCGACCTGATTGGCGGTTGGACGCACGATACAGACCGGATCGATCAAGCCGGTCGGGCGCACCAATTGCTCGGTGATAACGCCGCCCGTCCGCTCCAACTCCCAAGGGCCGGGCGTGGCGGAAACGAAGATGGTCTGGGGCCGCATCGCCTCCCATTCTTCAAATTTCAAGGGACGGTTATCAACGCAGGATGGCAAGCGGAAACCAAATTCCGCCAGGGTCGATTTCCGCGCAAAGTCACCCCGGAACATGCCGCCAATCTGGGGCACGGTAACGTGGCTTTCATCCAGCACCAGCAGGGCATTATCGGGCAGATATTCAAACAGGGTTGGCGGCGGCTCCCCAGCATTACGACCGGTCAGATAGCGGGAATAGTTCTCAATCCCATTGCACGCCCCCGTCGCCTCCATCATTTCCAGATCAAAGACGGTGCGCTGTTCAATACGCTGCAATTCCAGCAACTTCCCAGCCGCTTCAAACTGCTGGGTGCGCTGGCGCAGTTCCAGTTTGATGCGGTCCATCGCCTGTTTCAGCGTTGGGCGCGGCGTCACATAGTGGCTACCAGCATAGACGCGCACTTTCTCCAAACTGGCGGTCTTTTCCCCGGTCAGAGGGTCAAATTCATAGATCGCATCAATCTCGTCACCAAAGAAAGAGACCCGCCACGCGCGGTCTTCCAAGTGGGCCGGGAAAATTTCAATCGTATCGCCGCGCACGCGGAAGCTACCGCGCTGAAACTGAATGTCGCTGCGTTTATACTGCAGGGTTACAAGTTCCCGCATCAGATCACGCACATCCATGCGCTTTCCGGCCTCCACATCGATGACCATCTGGCTATAGGTCTCGGGTGAGCCGATACCATAAATGCAGGAGACGGAAGCGACGATGATTACATCGTCCCGCTCAAACAGCGCCCGGGTTGCGGCATGGCGCATCCGGTCAATCTGTTCGTTGCGGGAACTTTCCTTCTCAATAAAGGTATCAGACCGCGGAACATAGGCTTCCGGCTGATAATAGTCATAGTAAGAGACGAAATATTCGACCGAATTGTTGGGAAAGAACGACTTCATCTCCCCATACAGTTGCGCGGCCAGGGTCTTGTTCGGGGCCAGAACCAAGGTCGGACGCTGTAACTCCTGTATGGCATGGGCAATGGTGAAGGTCTTGCCCGACCCGGTCACGCCCAGCAGGACTTGGTCCCGTTCCCCGTCACGCACACCTGCAACCAGCTGCTTAATTGCCTCTGGTTGGTCGCCGGCGGGTTCATAATCGGATTCGATTTTGAACGGCACTCCGCCCTCGGTCAAAGGACGTGCATATTTCGGTGTTTCACCAAAGATATACCCAACGGGCATCTCCGGTTTCAGATCAATTGTATCGCTCATAACCGTGACTATAAACCGCGATTGGCGGCAAGCAAGCGGTGCACAAGATCAATTGTGGTCTTAATGGCGGATCAGCCAAACCAGTGCGATCCCGAATATAAGCGCACCCAGCCCCACACGGCGGAGACTCGATGGCGAAAAGGTCAATGCGGCCGCCATCATCTGCTGCATTTGAGTGGGAAATAAAGCATAAAGCACGCCTTCCACGACAAAAAGAAATGCAATTCCCGTGAACAGAGATGTCCAAAATTCTTCCATGATTCCCTCAGCTTCCTGTTTTTTCACTCGTCAAACGGCCTACCTGACGTCGCTGGTGACGATCAAACAGGCCTGCACATTCTTGCCATATTGTCCTGAATGACGTACTTACATGCGCGAGGGCGTTTTCACCCGGCATATTTTATTCTGGCACCTGACACTTGTTTTACACCGCTCATCAGTATGGAGCGACACCGCGTTAGTATTTGCGGCACAGAATGCAGGGGAGAGTATCATTTCAAAGTCGTTCACCAGCGCGCGCTGGATTGCCAGCGCACTGACAGGTTTCGTTTTTGCTGTGGGCTTGTCGCTCAGCAGCGCCCAGGCGCAGTCTGAAATGGCTGCACTGGCACCGCGCGTAGGCCCAGGCGCCGAATCGGCCAGCCCGCTTCCTGCGATACTGAATAGAAATGATATCGCGCTTTATACGGAAATTTTTGATCTTCAAAATGATGGAAAATGGGACGCAGCAGATCGGTTGATCGCGCAACTGTCCGATAACTCCCTGATGGGCCATGTGCTGTTTCAGCGCTACATGCACCCCACGGCCTATCGGTCATCCTATCAGGAATTGAAGAACTGGTTGGCAGACTATGCTGACCATCCAGGCGCGTCGCGGATTTACGCCCTGGCACTACAGCGCAAACCATCCTCTGCCGCCTATCCGGCAAAGCCGCAGGCTGTTGAATTGCCCGCCATGGATACGGTTGCAGCCTTTGATGAACCACAAGGCGGTTCGGAAACGGAATCTCCCGAAACCGAAAGCCGAAAGTTTGCCGGAAAATCATCTGCCCAGCGCTCCCAGATTCGAAGCATCCAATACCAAATCCGCTCTCTGGTTCAGCGTGGCAGTGTCACAATCGCGCTGGAGCGCCTGAATACCAAAGCCAATCGTGCCTTGTTTGACCCAGTCAATTTTGCTGAAAGCTTGGGAGTCATTGCACGGGGTTACTTCCGATATCATGAAGATAAAGACGCTATGGCCGTCGCCAAGGAAGCAACAAAAATTGCTGGCGACGACGCGGCCCGCGCCCATTGGTGGGGTGGCCTGGCTGCCTTTCGAGCAAAAGACTGGAGCACAGCATCGGCCCATTTTGCCGCACTGAGCCTGTCAGTTGAGGCCGATGACTGGCTGCGTGCCGCTGGAGGATTCTGGGCTTCTAGAGCCTATCTGATCGGTGGAGAGCCGCAGAATGTCTCTGCCATGCTGCAGCGAGCCGCAGAAATGCCCCGCACGTTCTATGGCCTGTTGGCAACCCGCGCACTGGGTCAGACACCGCCCTTGGACTTCGAAATGCCCGTTCTGTCGGACACGGAAACTGAATTGCTGTTGGAGATTCCTGCCGCACGCCGGGCAATTGCGCTGATTGAAACAGGCCAAACCAGTCTGGCCGATGAAGAGTTACGGCGGTTTGTTGACGAATTGCCACCATCCTTTGTTGGAACCCTGCTCGCCCTGGCTGATAGAGCTGGTCTGGCAGACGTTGCGTTTCGCCTTGGACGCGATATGGAACGCCGCCAGAAAGTCAGCCTGGATGGTGCCCTATATCCCGTTCCGGGTTGGGCGCCTGAAGAAGGGTTTGGCATCGACCGTGCCTTGATCTTTGCCATCGTTCGCCAGGAGTCACAGTTCCGCAGCCGCGCAATCAGCAGCGCCGGGGCCCGTGGCCTGATGCAATTGATGCCCGCTACAGCTGGTTTCATGGCCGGAGATCGCTTCAGCGGTTCTTCCCGCGCAGAATTGTTTGAGCCTGGCCTGAACCTGTCGCTGGGTCAGAAATATGTGCACCATGTTCTCAGCTTGGCAGAGATTGATGGCAACCTGCTCTATGCCTTGGCCGCCTATAATGCAGGTCCAGGAAACTTACAGCGGTGGCGCGCCAGAATTGACTATTCGGATGATCCATTGCTGTTCATCGAAAGCATTCCATCCCGTGAGACGCGGGCCTATATCGAACATGTTCTATCAAACTTCTGGATTTATCGCCTGCGATTGAGCCAGAACGTCGACAGCCTGGATATGTTGATTGGCGGATCCTGGCCAATTTATGTTAGCCAGGATCAACAAGACACCCTGGCTGGCAGCCCCCAAACAATGCGCGTCAGCACGGAGTAAGTTCTGATGTTAGGTGTCGATACGAGCCTGCCATTCAAACCGGTACGGATCGCGGTACTTACCGTGTCCGATACCCGCACATTTGAAAATGATCGATCTGGCGATACCCTGGTCGCACGATTGGAACAAGATGGGCATATCCTGGCAGCGCGAGAAATCATCATAGATGATGCCAAGAAGATTGTGGAAGTCCTGAACCGTTGGATTGACGACCCAGAGGTTGATTGCGTCATCACCACAGGCGGCACAGGCCTGACAGGACGCGATGTCACACCGGAAGCATTTGAAACGGTTCGGGAGAAAGACATACCAGGCTTTGGCGAGTATTTTCGGTGGATGTCAGCCCAGAAAATCGGGACATCAACCATCCAAAGCCGCGCCATGGCAGTGCTGTCCCGGGGCACCTATCTATTTGCCCTGCCTGGCTCCACCGGCGCCTGTAAGGATGGCTGGGACGAGATCCTGCATTATCAGCTCGATTTCCGCCATCGGCCCTGCAATTTCGTGGAATTGATGCCCCGCCTGCGCGAAGTCTAGAGCATCATGCATTCGCATGAGCTCAAACACGATGCCCTAGCATCTTATTTTTGTAAATGCGTCTTCATAAACAAGTCGGTTTACTCAGAATTTGCTCTAACGCCGCAAGCGCCAGATCAACAGAAGTGCCAGTGCGGATACCGGCACCATTGCAGCAAATACCCAGAAACCTGCCAGTTGCGCAGCCTCAAAACTGGGCTGATCACCATAGCCAACCAGATTGGCCACCAAACCACTGACCGCCGCCCCCAATGTGTAGCCGACGGTCTGAACCGTGGTGATGGCACTGGCGGCACGATCTTTATCATCCGGCGGGGCAGCTTCGATGCAACGCTGTAGGATATGGCCGAAACAAGCCCCAAGCCCGCCACCGGTGACAAATAAGCAAGGCAACAGAGCCCAAACAGGGCCTGGCGTGACGAATAAGGTCAGACCAATTGTCGCCAGAAAAATCGCGCCGAATGACAATCGAATGACGATGACCTGCTGACGCAGAGCAAGCCCGGCAAGAGACAACGCCCCGATCGACCATGCCACGGATTCCAGGGCAATCATGTAGCCAACGCCCAACGGCCCAACATCGTGCAACCTGTGCAGCAAAACCGGACCATAGACCGAAAATGCAATCGTTGCGAAAGATGCCAAAAAGATGCCTATCAAACCAATCCCTGTCACATGAGACAAATCGGTGATGCTGATTGGCAGCAAACGGCTGCTTGTCGCGGCTTTGTCCAATCGCAGAAACAGGCCCAACCCCAGAACACCTGCACAGGACAGTACCGCCATGATTATCAAACTGTCACGCAGAAGACCTGCCGTTGCGATACACAAGACTGCAACAGACAAAACCAGCAATCGTCGCCAGGGCAATCGCCCTCCATCCGTCGATGGCGACGTGGAAGCTGGCATCGCCCAACGCAGGGCAATAGCCAGCAATACAGCCTGAGCACAGAACGCCCAGAAACCCATGCGCCACAGGCCATATTCCGCAAATATGCCACCAACCAGCGGCCCCAGAAAGGCCGACGATCCCCAGACCGCCGAAATTGCCGCCATGACGCGGGGCGTATAATGGCTGGGAAATAGCTGTGCGACGCCGATCATGGTGCAGGCGACCAACATGCCGCCGCCAAATCCCTGCAGCACCCGCCCGGCGATCATGCCGCCCATTGTCGGTGTCACCGCACTGATCAGACAGCCGACCGCGACTCCCAGGGCTGACCAAATCATCAACCGGCGCAACCCAAGTATTCTCGCAGTCAGGGCCGAGCTACACGCCGCCGTGATGGAGGCCAGGAGATAAAGGACAAAGTTCCAGGATATAAAGGCCTCGCCCCCGACATCGGCGACGACGCCCGGCAACAGGGTTGCAATCACGGTACCGTCCGCGGCATGCAGCCAGACGCCAAAAGAAAGGACGGCAAACAAACCCCGATTAGGTCCGGAGAGCAGAGTGGACCAGGAAACCCGTTCCTGAGACGTCATCCCTCCGCCTGCACGAAATTGAGGGCCTGATAGGCGGTGCGTTGCACATGCTTACGCTTCAATGGGCTAGACAAAAATCGGCGCAGGGCTGCCGCTGCTAAGGCATTGAATTCTGACTCCGGTCGATCCTGCATTTCTTCCCGTATCGCGTAACTGAGTTTCAACAAATGACTAGAGACGATGTACTCGAACTTTCCATGATCCTCAACGCCCGATAGGGCCTGTTGAACCGCGCCCATCGGATCATTGCTGCGCCAGGGGGCTTCATCCAGATCGGGATCGGTAAAGCCACTATTGCGCCCCAGGAAACATCCCATCTGCAATAGACCGTGAGGCCAAAGCTCTGGATAGCGCTCCGCCAATTTCCGAACGGCATTGCCGAAAGTCACTGTATGGGTGAAATCCAGCCAGCCGACATTTTGTGCGATGCTGCTGTCGATCTTGTCCTGCCAAGCGAGATCAAAATGCAGCAATTGCCAGGCCCCTGCTGCCATGGCGGCATCATAAAGAGCCACTGGATCATTCGACCCTGCGTTCAATCGATCCAGAATTTCTCGAACAGATCCCCTGCGCAACGACTCTGAACTGGGGTGCTCTGATCCCTGCCCGTCCCATGCCGCGATGGCTTTACCATAACGACGAAATTCCGGAATCAAGTCCTCCCGACTGGCATAGACAAAGGACCGCGTCAGCATCAAACACAACATTAACAGACTGTCACGATCCCCCAAGGTCTCCGTCAGTGCCCGCATCTTATAAGTATAAATCGCGGAATGACCGAAATCGGCATAATGCGCCAGGGCTGCCCGCGCGAAGCCCCGCTCCAGATCGGACCAGGTCAGGCCATCAGACACTGCCCCCCTGACATAGGAACAGGCGGATGCCTCGTCTTCCGCCTCGACTGCCGCGACATAGGAATCCTCGTCCCAATCCGCGGATACTGTCGGATAAGGGAAGGTTGGTTCGCGCCGCGTGTCCCAGGCGAAATGGCCAATACATTCCGTCAGCATCCCTAATTCCCGCACTGGGTCGTGAGTCTCAAGACGCAGGCTCAGCCAATCCGATGTGGCGGGTAAGGCATGGGTGGCACCATATTCAAATCTCTCCCCCGTTGCCGCGATGGTGCGACGTAGCCCATCCAGCGGGTCCCCCCCCGCCTTCATCAGACGCGCCAATTCCCGCGCAATGCGATCATATTCGTGGCGATCGAAACAATCCGTTATATTGTCCAATGCCTGTGCAATCACCACAGACGCTGGTGGGTCTGTCAGGTTTAATTCTACCTGATCATCAACAATCCGGGCTGGATAGCGGCGCAATTTATCGCCCCCCACCAAGGTCGCCCCGCTGTCTAAATCAAATTTCCAATTGTGCCAGTTACAGGTCAGAACACAGCCAGACACATCCCCTTCAGACAGCGGATAACCCTCATGCGGACAGCGATTGTTGCAGGCCTGGACCTGACCATCGATCCACAACAGCAATATCTGCTTGCCGTTAGGCTTAACCACCATGCGCCCGGCTTCCTGTAATTTTGTGAGGGTTGCTACCGCCTGCCACGATGTTTCAATTGCCTGTGTCATACATAATTCCCCATACAATCCATGCGCCCTAAAACAATATCTCTGACCACGACCTGACGTCGCCGACTGAGGGCGAATTCGACAGAGTCTACAACATCCGCCGCATCAATAGGATGATCCAACTCAGCATCTCTCCCATCCAATGGATCCCAACCATCAAAATCTGGCGGAAAGATGGCTATTGAGCGAATACCACCCATTGTCAGTTGACCCGAAATGGCCTCAACCAGGGCAGCTTGCCCCCGCTTTGCCGCATGAAAGACAGGCGATGCCGTCTGTACCGGCACATGTGCCAAACCACATGTCGATACAATAGTGACGATATCGGGCGCTTTTGAGCGCCGCAATACTGGCATCAAACCGCGCAGCACAATAGCCATACCAGTTACAGTCGAGCCCACAGTATTAGTAATCTCGGCAACAGAATTCTGTTCCAGTGATCCTTCAAGCCATCCAGCGCCATTGTTAATGAGGAGATCAACAGGTGATCCGGCAATTTCATTCACCGCAGTATTCGTGGAGTCGGGATCTGCCAAATCCATCACCACACACTGCACACAAACAGTCGTTTTTTCCCGTATGACCGACGCCGTCTGCTCCAGCGCTGCCTTAGAGCGCCCGGTCAAGACAATGTCAGCCCCCAATTCGGCAAATCGTATTGCAAAACTGCGCCCTAATCCTCGTGCTGCACCGGTGATCACACATCTCCGTCCCGTCAAATTGAGCATAATCTCGATCCTTCCGTTTATATAGAAATATCTTTATAAATATGGATCATCAATCTTGATTTATGCAAGTTTTTTCTTTAGAAAGTTTTGCATGAAGAAACCAACGCAAAAGCCGCGCTCTCGGCGGGACATCATTGAGCGACTGAAACGCGACGGGCCCTCTGACGCATCGGTTCTGGCCGAGTCTATGGGGGTGACACCCATGGCCGTGCGCCAACACCTGTATGACCTGCAGGCCGAAGGCATGGTCACGGCGCAGGAAGAGCCCCGCGCCGTTGGTCGCCCTGCCAAGCTGTGGCAATTGACCCCTGCCGCGGATCGCTATTTTCCCGATGCCCATGCCGATCTTGCGGTTGGGTTGATCGATGCATTGAAGGACAGCCTGGGACAAGAAGCCTTGGATCTGCTGATCGCGGAACGCTCCAAGCGTCAAAGTGCGGGGTATTCTGCGGCACTAACAAAGGCATCTGACCTTAGTAAGCGACTCGAGACACTGGCCGAGATTCGAACACGAGAAGGCTATATGGCCGCAGTCGAACCCCTGCCGGATGCAGAGGGATATATATTCATTGAAAATCATTGCCCGATCTGCAGCGCGGCAAAGGCCTGCACCGGGCTATGTGCAATGGAATTGACCGTGTTCCAGATCGCCCTTGGACCCGATGTTCATGTGGAGCGGACAGACCATATTCTGACAGGAGCGCGACGTTGCGCCTATCGCGTCACGCCTTGCTGATCAGCTTCAGGCGCTCTGCCACTCGGTTTAGAACGGCGGGCCATTCCTCATCGGGCATACGCCAGAAGACATCCGTATTGGGATAGAAAGGGTGGCGTTCCGCGCCCAGCGTGACCCATTCCGGTTTCAGCAGCAGCGACCAGCATTGAACGCCCAAAGCGCCTGCCATATCCCCGACAGAGGTCCCCATATTGATTACCAGATCACAGGCCTGAGTCAGGGCGGCAGCGCCATCCAGATCATTGAACAGGTCGATATCATCCAGATGAGTGATCGAACGACCTTCCAGCTCTTGCGGCTGAACGCCATACTGTAAATTCACGAAATGCACATTGGGCACGGACAGAACCTTCTGCCATTGCTCAATTTCCGAAAGTGCCGCCTGGCTGCGCACCCGACGCAAGCCGCTGCGCCAGGCAATACCAACCTTCATGCCGCTGCCCAATTGATCCAGCCGCTTCTTCAGCGCCGCCACATGATCTGGATCAGCGGTCAAATAGCCTGCGGTTTCCGGAAAGTCAGAAAGTGCATTTCGAAACAGTTTCGGCAGGGACGCCACCGGGATAGAGATGTCAGCCTTAGCACTGGCCACATCGGGTCGACCGATGGTTTCTACCGAAGCAAAGGAGCGCTTCACCAAGGTCTGGAGGCGCGGATCACATCCAACTAGCACCTTTGCCCCCTCGCCTGCTGCCCGCAAGACATCTGGCAGACAGGACAAGCTGCGAATTTCATCGCCCAGCCCTTGTTCCGGCACGATCAACAAACGCTTCCCGCCCAAGGCCTCACCCTGCCAGCGTTGCAGCTTGGGGCTGGCGACCGGCACACGCTCGCCACAATCCAGGCCGCTTTCATACAGCGCCCAGCCCCTGCTCAGATTACCCTGGCTTAAATGGCATAAGGACAATTGGAAGGCGTGGCGGGCATCGCTGGGATCCAACTTATACGCCTTATCATAGGCGACTGCCGCTTCTTCCAACCGATCCACAGCGGTCAGCATATTACCATAATTGCCCCAAATATCGGCAAAGTCTGGCGTCGCTCTCAGCGCATCGTGATACAGCGCTTCGGCCTCATCAAAATGGCGTGCGGCGGTCAGGATCATCGCCAGATTGGCCATCGCCCCGGCACTTTCCGGCGCGAGTGTCAGGGCATGGCGCGCTACATCCTCCGCCTCAGACAGGTTTTCCAACCGCATCAGGGCAGCAGCAAGATTGGTCAGGGAATCGGGATCATCTGGTGCCAGTTCCAACACCGCCTTAAAACAGGCGGCGGCTTCCTCCACCCGATCAGCAGCGGACAAAACAACGCCGTAGTTCAGCATCATGTCTGCATCATTGGGTGCATAGTTCAAGCCGGTTTCAAAAGCTGCCAAGGCCGCACCGTTAGATCCCATGCGATACAATGTAACGCCTAGATTCTGATAAGCCTCAACATAATCCGGTTTCAGGACCACTGCGCGACCGAAGGCTTCGGCTGCTTTTTGCAGCGTGCCGGTTTCGCGCAGCAAGGCACCCAGATTGTTCCAGATTTCTGGAGATTTCGGGGATAATGTCAGGGCCTTGCGATACGCCTGCTCTGCCGCCTCTGGATTGCCTGCGCCCTCCAGCGCCAACCCTAACAGGGTCAGGACTTCTGGATTCTTGGGATCGGCTTTCCGGGCTTCGGCCAGCAATTCCGCTGCGGCGGCAGGATTGCCCAATTGATAGGCCAATGCCCCCCGCAGGCGCAAAGCGTCCGGGTTTGTTGGATGGTCTTCCAGAATTTGTCGGTAATGAGCATCAGCCTCCATCAGGCGACCATCCTGATGCAATGCCATAGCCTGTTCCAGACGGGAATCATTAGATCCCCCACCTGTTCCATTACCTTTACCCGCGCGTCGCTGTTGTCTGTTCATGAACGGGGTATAAAACCCTCAAACCTCTGGGTCTAGGTCTAATGCAGCGGAATTGATGCAATAACGCAATCCTGTTGGATTTGGTCCATCAGGAAAGACATGGCCTAGATGCGCATCACAGCGCGCGCATAGGACTTCAGTCCGGCGCATAAACAGGGTGTTATCAGACTTTTCCGCCACAGATTGATCGTCGACCGGTTTGAAAAAGCTAGGCCAACCCGTGCCGCTGTCGAATTTTGTATTCGAATGAAACAACTTTTCCCCACAGCATTTGCAGGTATAGACACCACGGGTCTTTGCGTCATGATACTTCCCGGAAAACGCTCGTTCTGTGCCTTTTTTCCGCGTGACTTGATATTCTTCGGCGGTTAAGCGGTCGCGCCATTCAGCGTCACTCAACGCCACTTTTGCTTTCTTGCTGGCTGTGTCACTCATAATTCAGTGCTTCCTTCCGCATCCATTTCATTTTGCAAGGCCCGAACGCGATCCCTCAATCGATGCATCGGGCCATCGCCAATGCCAATTTCATCCATGGCCAGGACTGTTTTTTCTAAATAGTCCGAACAGGGGCCAAGTCGACCGGCGGCCCGCGCAATTTGTTGTGCGACCTCTTCCATCGGACGACCGCCCTTATAGCGATCACAATCCCGGCGCATGACAAAAGCGATGGCGTGGAATGACTCACCCGAATTGCTGACCAACCGCACCCAGCTGGGTCGATATGATCCTGCCAGCATTTCACGCGCCCAGATTACATCCAATTCTTCATCAGCCTGCGCCTCATCAATGCGCAGCGCAACACCCTGAACAGATCCACCACGATCCAGGCCCAGCACCAAGCCGGGACAATCGCGCGTGCCACGTCCAATCTGTGTTTCCAGGCAAAAGGACCGATGATAGCCATGCAATCGAGCGATTCGGCGATCAACGAAGTGAAACGCCGGATTCCACATCAGGGATCCATAGGCGAAGATCCAGATCCCGGCTCCTTCCGGGCGTGCGGCCATCGTCGCCTTTCGGGATTCTCGACGTTCCTCGTCACACAGAGGCTTTAAAAGCCCTTCAGCCTCTGCTTGCCGCGCCATTTCCTGAAAATAACCGTTTTTAATACCGTCTCTATCGACCAAGATTCCCATCCACCTTTACAGACTGCAAAAGATAACATGGAACATAGGGGCGCGAACGCAAGCCCCTACTGGGAAGCAGACTTATTCCCCGCGGTTCTCAAATCGTGCGCGATCCTCATCACTGGAAATGATCCCCAGCATGACATCGCGGAACCCCTCCACCGCCTCCGGCCCCGCAGCACGATAGGCGCGGGCAATCCGCTTGCGTTGGGTTTCAGTCAACAGCCGTTCTAATTCCTCACCCTTTTCGGTCAGGGTCAACAATCGCTGCCGTCGATCCTCCTGCCCCTGATCTTGACGGATATAACCTTCCGTCATCAATTGGCCCAGCACCCGGCTCAAGCTCTGTTTGGTGATCTTCAGAATATCCAGCAGATACGACACCGTCATGCCCGGATAACGACCAACGAAATAGATCACACGGTGATGCGCCCGACCCAGATCACGCTGTGCCAAAATCACATCCGGCTCCCCGGTGAAATCCCGATACGCATAGAACAGAAGTTCGATCGCCTGACGCAGTTCCTCATCTCGAAGAAAAAGAGGACTGCCGCCCGTCTTTGCAGGACGTGGACGATCCCCTCCTAAAGAAGAGGAGGAGAGAGGGGAACCACGCTTGGAAGAATTTATGTCAGTCATGTTGACATATATGCCTCACGATGTTACGTCTGGCAACAATGAAGCGTGTTGGATCATATCTTTTGACCCGGCAATAGAGTAATAAAATTACCGAAAAATCCGCACCATGCCAAAACATGATCGGAAAAACCCTTGTAAGTCATACGCTTACAAAGAAAAACTCGGGGTAACAGCGTGGAAGCTGAAAACACCCCCTAATTGGAGTGGAAACGATGTCCTTAATGCCCTTTGATGATCGCGATGGCTCCATCTGGATGGACGGCAAATTGGTGCCGTGGCGCGATGCCAAATTGCATGTCCTGACCCATGGCCTGCACTATGCTTCCGGCGTGTTCGAGGGAGAGCGTGTATATGGCAAAGAGATTTTCAAGCTGACGGAACATACCCAACGACTGCACGAATCCGCCGAACTGTTGGGTTTCAAAATTCCTTTCAGTGTCGAGGAAATCAACGCCGCCTGCGATCAGGTCGTTGCGGCAAATAACATTGTGGACGGTTATGTCCGTCCAATCGCCTGGCGCGGTTCAGAAATGATGGGGGTGTCTGCCCAGCATAATACCATCCATTTGGCGATCGCTGCCTGGGAATGGCCTGCTTATTTCAGCCCGGAAGCCCGCATGCGTGGCCTGAAAATGCGGATTTCAGATTGGGCCCGCCCTGACCCCCGCACCGCACCGACACGCAGCAAGGCCGCTGGCCTGTATATGATCTGCACCATGTCGAAACATAAGGCAGAGTCGGAAGGCTACCATGACGCCCTGATGCTGGACTGGCGCGGATATGTCGCTGAGGCTACCGGAGCCAATATCTTCTTCCTGATGGATGATGGTAAGCTGCATACGCCCGACCCGGATTGCTTCCTGGACGGTATTACCCGTCGCACGGTCATCGATCTGGCCCGTCGCAATGGTTATGAAATTGTGCAACGGCACATCAAACCAGAAGAAATGGCCAATGCCAAAGAGGCTTTCCTGACCGGTACTGCGGTGGAGGTCACCCCCATCGCATCTATCGGGGAATACACCTTCACCCCAGGCAAGACCTGCGAAACCTTAATGAAAGCCTATGACAAAGAAGTTCGCCGTGGTTCTGACAAGGCAGCCCTGATCACGGGATCGGCCGCATAAACGCACGGAATGACTTTTCGGTCGTGCCAATCGGGACCGGGCGTGATAAGCCCGGTCCCGTTCGCATTTTTAAGGGCCGGCCCGTCCCACTGTCCCAATCGCAAAGGTCGTTTGAGCAGCCAGCATGACCCAGCAGACTGACACAAAAAACACCCGCCACCAGGACGACACTCTGGAGATCAGCGTCGTTGTCCCCGTCTGCGACGAGGAAGGCAATGTCCGCCCCTTAATTGAAGAGATCGCGACGGCCTTTCCCGATACCAGCAAAGTCGAAATCATCTATATTGATGATGGCAGCCGTGACAATACGCCTCAGGTCCTGAAGGACTGCCAGGCCAAGCATAAAAATCTGCGTGTCTTGACCCATAGACAACGCTCTGGCCAAAGCCGCGCCATTCGCTCCGGCGTATTGGCGGCGCGCGGCCAGTTGATTTGCGTGCTGGATGGCGATGGTCAAAACAATCCCGCTGACCTGCCTCGTCTAGTCGCCCAGTTTAATGCAGCAGCGGCAGCCGGTGAAACCATCGGCATGGTGATGGGGGAGAGGGAAAAACGCCAGGACACAGGGTTCCGCCGTTTCATAAGCCGGGTTGCCAATGCCTGTAACCGGGCATTGTTGAATCATACTGCAAAGGATGTCGGCTGTGGCCTGAAGGTTGTGTCTGGCCCGGTGTTCAAGCAACTGCCCTATTTCGATCACATGCACCGTTTCATGCCAGCCCTGATCGGGCGGGAGGGCTTTACGGTTCGCTACGATCGGGTTAATCACCGCGCACGAGATCGGGGCCAATCAAAATATGGCACATTAGAACGTGCCATGGCAGGCATAATTGACTTATTCGGCGTGTATTGGTTGGTGAAACGGTCCAAACGTCCGGACGTTCAAGAAGAGGTGCCCCATGGGGTGGATCGATAAAATTCTCGCCAATATCGGCGCCATGGCCCCCGAAGAGATCATTTGGCTCTCCATCGGGTTTTTGGGTCAATTCCTGTTTGCCATGCGATTCATTATTCAATGGATCGTCAGTGAAAAGAAACGGGACAGCGTCATTCCCATCGCCTTCTGGTATTTCAGTATCGGCGGCGGCGCGATCCTGCTGTCCTATGCCATCTGGCGGGCTGACCCGGTAATCATCCTAGGCCAATGCACTGGGTTGCTGATCTATCTGCGCAATCTGTATTTCGTCACACGCCGCCGCAAAGTCGACCTGGATGTTCCCGACCCGGACCGGGAAGGAATGGCAGCCGATACGCCAGCTGAGTCAGACGCTGTCGCTGAACAAAGCCCTAAATCGTAACGCTACGGGATTTAGCTTTACCGATACAGAGTCCGGTATTGCCTGCGACAGGGTGGCTGAGACCGGCACCGCTATGGGAGCCAGGAAACCTAAATCCTGTCGCCATTTCTTTTCCTCAAACCATCGATAGAGGATCAGATTGGTGCCGCAGGTAAAGACGCCCGCATAGAGAATATCGCTCAAGAAGTGCGACCCATTCATAACCCGCAAGACGCCCAGCCCAAGCCCAGCCCCGACTGTGACCAAGATCCAGAACTTACGGCGCTTAGTGGCATACAGTGCCAGGGCCAAGAAAACATACCCCACAGACGCATCCCCGGAGACAAAGGAGCAATTGCTGTCACATTGGGTAGCAGGCAGCAACGGAGGCGTAAACAAGTGTGCTCCCCCGAACTCCACGACCTGTTTGGGACGGGCACGACCCCAATTTTCCTTAAATACCCCATGCACAACCAGGCCGGTGGACAGTATCAGGCACAGGAACAAGAATGCATACCGTGCCAATTTCCTGACTTTGCCAATCCGCAGCGTGAACAGTAACAACAGGAACACGGCAAGACCCGACGCTACCAGATACCCAAACAAGGGGCGCAGAATATCATTCTTGAAGGCGGTGAAGGCACTCTGGCTGATCCAAAAGTTATTGTCTCCCAGGTACACCTGTTTCGACACCCACATATCAATCTGGGGAAAAGGCAGGAAGATGACCGTCAGGCCGATAAAA
>JARGPE010000039.1:0-8150 GCA_029212835.1 Alphaproteobacteria bacterium
AAAGTGTATGTCAGAAAGTTTGGCGCACGCCATTCGACTTTCAAGGGTGCCCGAAATATGATCCTTTGCGCAACACCGTGTAAGGCTAAAGGTGACAACCATGAGCAGTTCAGAAAACAGAACCGATGCAATTGTCATTGGGGCTGGCCATAATGGCTTGTCCTGCGCAGGCTATTTAGCGCGTGGCGGATTGAAAGTGACGGTGCTGGAGCGGCGCGACGTGATTGGCGGTGCGGCTCTGACCGAGGAGTTTCATCCCGGTTTCCGCAACTCAGTATTCTCTTATCTGGTCAGCCTGCTGGATCAGCAGGTGATCCGTGATCTGGACTTGTTTCAGCATGGATTGAAATTGTTGCAGCGCCCCGGCGGCAGCCTCTCTATTTTGCCCGGTGATCACCTTTATCTCCCCCGGGACCATTCCGCCGCACAGCAGGCCTTGGCACGGTTTTCAAAGGCCGATGCCGCCGCTTATCCGGAATTTGAAGATTTGCTGGAATCGTTGGGCGATGCCATCCGCGTGATTGCATCGCAAGTACCACCCAATTTAGGCGGCGGGCTTTCGGACCTATGGAAAGTGCTGGGCCAGGCGAATGTCTTGCGCAAGTTGTCCGCTGACCGTCAGGCCGATCTGGCAGAATTGATGACCATGTCGATTGGTGATTTCCTAGACCGCTGGTTTGAAAGCGACCCGATCAAGGGCGTCTATGGATTTGAGGGCATCATCGGGAATTTCGTGGACCCCTATGCTCAGGGATCGGCCTATGTCCTGTTGCACCATATCTTTGGTCAGGTGGATGGTCGAACTGGTGCTTGGGCCTATGCCAAGGGTGGGATGGGGGCGATTACCCAGGCAATGGCCAGCTATTGCCGCAGCAAAGGTGTCGATATTCGCACAAATGCGGCTGTCGCAGAGGTGGTCCTGGACAAGGGTGTCGCGAAAGGGGTGGTTCTGGTTGATGGTACCGTGATCCATGCCCCTGTTGTCGCCGCCAATTGCCATCCACAAATCCTGTTTGGTCAGTTGATTGACCCGGCCCTGACGCCGGACCGGTTCGCTAAGCGTATCGGGGGATGGCGCAGTGAAAGTGCGACCTTCCGCATGAATGTCGCGCTGAGCGAATTGCCGAAATTCGATACGGTAGACCATGATGAGAACGGGCTGACAGCGATGAAGAATACCATCGATATCGCCCCGTCCCTGGCCTATATCCGCTCGGCCTATGATGATGCCAAACAGCAGGGCTGGTCAAAGGCCCCGGTCGTTTCGATGTGCATTCCGACCCTGATGGATGATAGTTTGGCACCCCCGGGTTGTCATGTGATGAGCCTGTTTTGCCAGCATTTCCGTCGTCATCTGCCTGATGGACGCGGCTGGGATGAAGTCCGTGAAGAAGTAGCGGATCATATTGTCGACACCGTTGCCGCCTATAGCCCGAATTTTCGTCAGGCGATAGTCGGGCGTCAGATCAACAGTCCTTTGGATATTGAGGATAAATTGAACATGGTGGGCGGTGATATCTTTCACGGCACACTGCATTTGGATCAGATTTTCTCTCTGCGTCCGGCACCGGGCCATGCCGATCACCGTATGCCCATTCCAGGTGTGTTTCTTTGTGGATCTGGCGCTCATCCGGGCGGCGGGGTAAGCGGGATTCCAGGACGAAATGCGGCGCAGGAAATTTTGAAAGACTTTAAACGAAGGAAAGTTGGATGAGTTTCTGGAAAAATGGGCGGGATCAATCTCTGCCTGAATTTATTGCTTTGATCGCCTTACAGATTTCCATGGTCGCCCTCACCATTGATGCGATGCTGCCTGCCTTGCCGGCTATTGGTCTGGAATTGGGAGTGGCGTCAGCAAATGAGACCCAGTTGGTCATCTCGCTGTTCTTTCTGGGCTTTGCCGTCGGGCAGTTTTTTTATGGTCCCCTGTCGGATTCTTTGGGGCGAAAGCCGATGATCCTGGCTGGCATCGCTTTATTCGGAGTCGGCTGTATCCTGTCTTTGGTGTCCTGGAATTATGAAACCATGCTGTTGGGGCGTGTGCTGCAAGGTCTGGGGGCAGCTGGGCCGCGTACGGTGACGCTGGCGGTGGTACGGGATCGGTATGCAGGGCGTGGCATGGCGCGGATCATGTCCTTTGTGATGGCCGTCTTTATCGTTGTGCCGGCTTTGGCACCAGCCTTGGGACAGGCTGTCCTGTTTATTGCGGATTGGCGCGCCATTTTCTTTTTCCTGATGGCGTTGGGGATGTTCTGTGCCATTTGGATGACGATACGCCTGCCCGAAACCTTAGCGGATAGTGACCGCATGCCCCTCTCTCTTGGTCGGATTTGGTCTGCAATTCTGGAAACAGTCACGAATCGACATGCCATAGGCTATACGATCTCCGCTGGGTTTATCTTCGGGGCCTTTGTTGGCTATCTGAACAGCGCCCAACAGATATTCCAGGATGTCTTTGGTTTGGGGGAATTGTTTCCCCTGTTCTTCGGTATTCTGGCTCTGTCCATTGGGGCCTCGTCTGTCGTTAATGCTCGGATCGTTATGCGGTTGGGCATGCGCTTCCTGTCATTTGCGGCCGTCTTTGCCTTAACCGGTCTATCACTCTTTTTCCTAGTCGTTGATTTTCTGCTTCAAGGGCATCCGCCCCTTTGGGCCTTTATGCTATGGGGTATGACCAGTTTCTTCTGCATTGGGTTGTTGTTTGGGAATTTGAATGCCCTGGCCATGGAGCCCTTGGGTCATATCGCAGGAACAGGGTCCGCGGTTGTAGGGGCACTGACCACGTTGATCTCACTGGTATTCGGGATCGTGGTTGGGCAAGCATTCGACGGCACCGTCATGCCCTTGGTGATCGGTTTTGCCGCTCTAGGGGTAATCTCCTCCATCGCAATGATGATCACCAATCGCGGTATTCGGGGTGCTGGAACACAATAAAGAAAACCGGTAAGGGATCACAGGATGGCAAAAAATGAGGCGTGGCTGGCTTTGGGCGCAGAAGAGGCGCTTGAGCCGGACCTGGAGATTTGTGATCCGCACCACCATCTGTGGCTGAATCAACCCCATCGTATCAGCCCACGCTATGGATTCGAAGAAATCCACCGCGATGTTAGTGCCGGGCATAACGTCACCAGCACGGTCTTTATTGAGGCTAACACAATGTACCGGGCCGAAGGGCCAGCCGTGATGCGCCCGGTTGGGGAGACCGAGTTTGTGAATGGCATCGCAGCTATGGCGGCATCGGGGGAATATGGCCCCTGCCAGATTGCCGCCGGGATCGTTGGCGCTGTGGATTTAACCCTGGGGGCCGCCGTTGCCCCGGCCCTGGATGCGCATATTGCGGCGGCAGGGGGGCGGTTTAAGGGCATCCGCCATGGTGTCGCCTGGGACGCTGATCCTGCCCTGCCAGATGTGCGCACCAAGCCTGGACCAGAATTGCTGATGGATAAACAGTATCGGGCCGGTGTGTCAGAGGTTGCTGCGCGTGGCTTGAGCCTGGACATCTGGTGCTTTCACCCGCAAATCTGTGAAGTGACGGATCTGGCCCAACAGTTTCCCGACCTGACCATCATTTTAGACCATTTCGGGGTTCCTTTAGGGGTTGGCGGCTATGCAGGTCGTCCTGAAGAGGTTTTTGCACAGTGGAAAGCGGACATTATGGATCTAGCCGCCTGTCCTAATGTGATGGCCAAGCTGGGGGGAATAGCGATGCCAGAAAACGGGTTCG
Source organism: Alphaproteobacteria bacterium (assembly GCA_029212835.1). Lineage (GTDB taxonomy): Bacteria > Pseudomonadota > Alphaproteobacteria > UBA8366 > Aestuariispiraceae > Pacificispira. The sequence goes on from JARGPE010000039.1 coordinate 3,725, forward strand.
ATTGGCATAAACAGCCTTGCCCTCCAAGTAGCCTGACTTTGATGCAGGCGACCCGCCGCTATTACGAGACGACAATTGAATTATTTGGGACAGGCCGGTGCATGTTCGAATCGAATTTCCCTGTCGATAGCATCAGTTGTGGCTATAATACCGTCTGGAACAGTTTTAAGTTACTGACAAAAGATTGGACGGAAGCGGAGCGTCGTGCGCTTTTTTATGATACAGCGGTGCGCGTTTACCGGCTGTAATACGAAAGCGCATTGCGGCACCGTTAAACCGACGCTATATGCGAAGGGTCATGATGCTTCTTTACCACCTTTGGCTCTCGCCCCATTGTCGAAAAGTCCGACTGATGCTCGGTGAAAAGCAGTTGCCGTTCGAAACCCGGATTCAGAAGACCTGGGATCGAGACGAGACATTCTTGGCCATTAATCCGACTGGTGACGTGCCCGTTCTTGTGGACGAGGATGGTAACCGTGTCTGTGGCTCGCAGCCCATTTGCGAATATCTGGACGAGATGTATGGCGAACAGCCCTTGATCGGGACGGGTGCGGTAATGCGCGCCGAGGTCCGGCGACTGATTGAATGGTTCGATGTGAAATTCCATCAGGAAGTGGGCGTCAATCTGGTCGAAGAGAAGATCATGAAGCGTTTTCTGGGCATGGGGGAGCCAAGCTCGTCAGCGGTTCGGGCTGGGGGTCGAAACATCCATATCCATCTGGGTTATATCAGTTGGCTGGCGGAACGCCGTACCTGGCTGGCGGGGGAGGAGCTTACTTTGGCCGACCTGACCGCCGCCGCACATCTTTCCTGTGTCGACTATATCGGCGATGTGCCCTGGAATGATCATCCAGAGGCAAAGGACTGGTATGCCCGCATCAAGTCCCGCCCGGCCTTCCGTCCAATTCTGGGTGATCACATTCCTGGTGCGCCCCCTCCAAAGCATTATGCAGATCTCGACTTCTAGACAGTAAAAAGGAGCAGACCGATGCAAATCGACGGCTTAGCCGCCTTGGTAACAGGGGCGGCCTCTGGCTTGGGCGAGGCGACTGCCCGCGCACTTGCAGCAAACGGCGCAAAAGTGGCCTTGCTAGATCGCGACGCGGATAAACTGTCCGCTGTTGCAAATGATATTGATGGCCTGGCGATTGCCTGTGATGTGACCAGCGCTGAAGAGGTTGCCGCCGCCTTCGCGACAGCCCGCGAAAAGCATGGTCTGTGTGCTATCGCTGTCAGTTGTGCTGGTGTAGCGCCCGCAGCAAAGATCGTCGGTCGCGAGGGGCCAATGGATCTGGATGTTTTTCGTAAGGTAATTGATATCAATCTGATCGGGACCTTTAACATTCTGCGCATGGCTGCCGCCGATATGGTTCAGCGCGAACCCAATGAGGACGGGGAGCGTGGCATTATCATCAATACGGCCTCCATTGCTGCCTATGAAGGTCAGATTGGCCAAGCTGGCTATGCCGCGTCCAAGGCCGGGATTGTTGGGCTGACCCTGCCAGCAGCGCGTGAATTTGCGCGATCAGGTGTCCGGGTCAATGCCATTGCGCCGGGACTGTTTGGCACACCGATGATGCTGGGCATGCCGCAAGAAGTGCAAGACAGCCTGACGGCGACGATACCCTTCCCACCGCGATTTGGGAAACCGGGGGAATATGCGTCCCTGGTTCTGCATATGATTGAAAATACCGTCATGAATGGCGAATGCGTGCGTCTGGACAGTGCCTTGCGGATGCAATCGCGCTAACAACCTGATGATTTCTGGTAGGGGAGGTTATGAGGACAGCTCTGTTGTCATCGGCCCGTCCTGCGTATTTCTCACGGTTGCAGATCGGGCTCTAAACCGGCAAAGTTACCGTGAAGTTTGTAGTCTCAGCCTGATGGACTGGACTCACACCAATTAGCCTCCATGTAAGAGAGGCCAATGATTCACAGGGAGAATGCCCAGATGAGCAACGAAGTATTTCCGGTCCGCGACGATGTCGCCAAACATGCCCTGATCAACGCTGCGCAATATGAAAAAATGTATGCGCAATCGATCAAAGACCCAGAGGCTTTCTGGGGTGAGCATGGCAAACGCATTGACTGGATCAAGCCCTATAGCAAGGTCAAGAACGTCAATTTCATGGTGCCGGATGTCTCGATCAAATGGTACGAGGACGGCACTCTGAACGCGTCTTACAATTGCATCGACCGTCATTTGGAAAGTCGGGGCGATCAGACCGCGATCATCTGGGAAGGCGATGATCCCAAGGATGATGCGACGATTACCTATCGCGAATTGCACGGCCATGTGTGCCGTCTGGCCAATGCCATGAAGGATCATGGCGTGAAAAAGGGCGACCGGGTCTGCATCTATATGCCGATGATCCCAGAGGCCGCCTATGCCATGCTGGCCTGCGCGCGCATCGGCGCGGTACATTCCATCGTGTTTGGCGGCTTTTCTCCCGATGCTCTGGCCGGGCGCATCAATGACAGCGAATGCGTCATGGTGATCACCGCCGATGAGGGCCTGCGCGGCTCCAAGAAAGTCCCGCTGAAGGCCAATACCGACAAGGCACTGGAAAAATGCAAATCGGTGAAGACTTGCATCGTTGTCAACCGCACGGGCGGTAAGATCGATTGGACCGAAGGCCGCGACGTCTGGTACCACGATGTGGTCAAGGATGCCTCGTCCGACTGTGAACCGACGGAGATGTCGGCGGAAGACCCGCTGTTCATCCTCTATACCTCCGGTTCGACCGGTCAGCCCAAAGGTGTGTTGCACACGACCGGCGGCTATATGGTTTATGCCTCCATGACCCATGAATATGTCTTCGACTATCATGAAGGCGATGTCTATTGGTGCACGGCGGATGTGGGCTGGGTCACCGGTCACAGCTATATCGTCTATGGGCCGTTGGCCAATGGGGCGATTACCCTGATGTTTGAAGGCGTGCCGAACTATCCGGATGCCTCTCGGTTTTGGCAAGTCTGTGATAAGCACAAGGTCAATACATTCTATACGGCTCCAACTGCTATCCGCGCCCTGATGCGAGAAGGCAAAGGCCCGGTGGAGAAATGCAAGCTGGATTCTCTGCGTCTGTTGGGATCGGTGGGTGAGCCAATTAATCCAGAAGCCTGGATGTGGTATCACGAGGTCGTAGGCAAGGGTCGTTGCCCCATCGTTGATACCTGGTGGCAGACGGAAACTGGCGGCATTCTGATCACGCCACTGCCGGGGGCGACGGATCTGAAACCCGGCTCAGCGACCAAGCCCTTCTTTGGGGTCGAACCGGAAATCGTTGACAATGACGGCAACCCGCAATCGGGCGCGACCTCCGGCAATCTATGCATTACGCAGAGCTGGCCGGGTCAGATGCGCACAGTCTATGGCGATCACGAACGCTTTATGCAGACCTATTTCTCCACCTATAAGGGGAAATATTTCACCGGCGATGGCTGTCGTCGGGATGAGGATGGCTATTACTGGATCACGGGCCGCGTGGATGATGTGATCAACGTATCCGGTCACCGCATGGGCACGGCAGAGGTTGAAAGCTCTCTGGTTGCCCATTCCAAGGTCGCCGAGGCCGCCGTGGTGGGTGCGCCCCACGACCTGAAGGGCCAGGGCATCTATGCTTATGTTACCCTGAACAGCGGCGTTGAGCCCAGCGACGAGTTGAAGAAGGAACTGGTCGCCTGGGTGCGCAAGGATATCGGACCGATTGCCAGCCCGGACTGGCTGCAATGGGCACCGGGCCTGCCCAAGACCCGATCCGGCAAGATCATGCGCCGCATCCTGCGCAAGATCGCCGAAGATGAGTTCTCCAATCTCGGCGACACATCCACCCTGGCTGATCCTGGCGTTGTCGACAGCTTGATTGAGAACCGTCAGAACCGGAAGTGATATCTACGGTTATTCGATGAAACTGCGAATCTGAAAGGGCGGCGCTGGTTGGCGTCGCCCTTTTGCGTTCGCGGTCAGTTTTTGTGACTGGTTGTTCAAAACAATCTGATTTATACAGTATTCAATTTATTGTGGAATTGTTTGGAAAGAAACCGCCTCTTTCACCATTGGGAAAAAAGTATTAAAATTAATGAATATGTGGTGTGTTTTAGCCGTCCAAAATGCAAAAATAGTTTTGTTTTATTTTGTGGAATGAATGGCGGGCGTTATAAAATTTTTAGCTAGGCTGACCTATAATGGTAGATAGTTTTCCAGTTTTTACTCAACAGTCAGACTTGAATGCTTTGAATCTATCTACCAGCCCGACATGGGTTTTTGATGTTTCTGAATATCGTATATGGTGGGCGAATTCTGAAGGATTACGATTTTGGGGCGCTGAGTCATTGGAGGCGCTGAGAGCGCGTGACTTTTCCAGAGATAGTCCTACCGTCAGGAATCGGCTGAATAAGATCGTGGCGAATTCGGTTCCGGGTC
>JARGPE010000039.1:8209-22278 GCA_029212835.1 Alphaproteobacteria bacterium
ATCATGACACATGGACATTATATCCACAGAACAAGCCAACGACTGTTCATCTCTCTATTTCTGTTATCAAAATTGGATCACCGCTTCGGGATGCGATCTTGATCGAGGGATCAATTCTCAGCGTTGAGTTGGCCCGTGCGCGTGATCAACGCTTGTTGGATGCGACGCAATATACGGCGATTATGATTAGTTATTTCACATTTTCTGGGGCGTTGATTTCCATGAATCCTGCTGCGGTGGAAGCTTATGGCAGGCAACTGACGTCTGATTATGGATATAGACAGGATGATTACGCAAATTTCCGGTCTCGGTTTTTGGATACTGCTGTCGCAGTGTTGTGGCTGTAACACCCCCGGCGCGGCGAGGAGCCGTCTGGTGAATATGAAATTCAAACGGCCGGTGGATGGCGATGGCACAAATTGCACATTCATTTAACGCGGGATTCTGAGTCGGGGGAGCCGACAATCGCAGTGATTGAGGAAGATATCTCCTCCTTAAAGGAAGCGGTTCAAAATCTTAAAAGTCTTAACCAAACTTTAGAAGGAAAAGTCGCGGCGCGGACCTCGGAGTTAGTGAGCGCAACCCGTTTGGCCCAAGAGGCAAATGCAGCTAAGTCTGAGTTTTTGGCACGAATGAGTCATGATCTGAGAACCCCACTGAATGCGATTATCGGGTTTTCGGAGGTTCTCAGCTCTGAAGAGACTCAGGAGATAGCTAAACGAAATTATACGAGCTATGGTCATGACATTCACACAGCGGCGAAAATCTTACTTGGGTTGGTTGATGATCTTTTAGATCTGTCCCGAATAGAGGCAGGACAATTTCCTATAAGGCCAGAACCAATTTTGCTGCCAGGTTTTGTCGAAGAAACACTGTCGATGGTGCGTGCCGGATATGGGGCCAGGCCAATCGAGTTGGATGTTCTCCACACCGATGATCTGAGGGTTGTCTCTGATCGTCGGGCTTTGATGTTGATTCTCAATAATTTGATCAGCAATGCGGTGAAGTTTACCCCTTCAACGGGTAGGATTACTATAACGCTGCGGCGCACAGGTGCGGATCGCGTGGCCCAGATCGACATTACGGATACTGGGGACGGAATATCGCCAGACGAACTGGAAACAATCTTTACGCCTTACGCGCGCGGCCGCGCAGATGTGGCGCGCAGAACAAAAGGAACCGGATTGGGACTGACCATATGCAAGAGTTTGGCGGATCTGTTGCTCATTGATCTTTCAATTTCATCTGAAGTGACGCGTGGCACCACAGTATCGCTAAAGTTACCGAATTCGATTGAGCGGGAGCCCTCTGATCCGATGTTGGATACAAGGCGCGCCTAGAGCAGTTTGTACATATAAGTCGTTGAATCCATGCGGTCACAGTCGGTGGCGCGACAGAAATTGGGAATGGTGCCGACGACTTTGTAGCCCAAGCTGAGATATAAAGGTTCTGCCGCATCACCGGTGCGGGTATCCAGGCAGATCAAGCTGCGGTTACGTTGCACGGCGTGATTTTCCAGTTCCGTCATCAGGCTGCGGGCGATACCACGATTCCGGAAATCTGGATGCACCAACAGTTTAGAAACCTCACAGCGATGGACTTGGTTCTGGGGCATATCAAACAGCAATTGAACCGTTCCGACGATGCGTTCCTGGGATTGGGCAATCAGCAACAGCCGCCCGCCAGATCGAATGATGGGAAACATCTTTTCCCGCCAGAAATCCCGACTGTCGTCCAAAGAAAAGGGCAGGATGAAATTTACACTGCCACCGGCCAGAACGGTCGCATGCAGTATGTCTGCCAGATCGTCCAGTATGGAATCCAGATTTGCTGCGTCGACATGGGTGATAACAAGGGGGCTCATGATATCCTCACAGAAGAACAAAAAGATAGGTGGCGCCTGTTTCCTTGGGCGTCTTGAAGCGGCTGCTGCTAAATAGGGTATAGCGCAAGCAATCGCCTGGACTCAGGCAGTAGTGGTCTGTTCCAATCCAGACATCCAACGCGCCCTTTTGAAGGATCAGGTGATGTTCCAATCCTGGTATGGGAGGGGCGTCATAGGTGATTTCGGTATTGGCCGGCAGTATGCATTCCACGACCTCCGCCCGTAGCGGCGGCACAGCGGGAGAGATCACCCGGCGCTGATAACCAATTATCGCCTCTGTCCAAACCTGTTGATCCGCCTGTCGGCAAAGCGGGGCGAACTGTTCCTCCACCTGCGCCAGCAGGCGCGATAGAGGCAGAGCATAGGCAGTGCAAAGCTTTCCTAAGACTTCCGCAGTGGGGCTTACCTCTGCATTTTCAATCCGCGACAGGCTTGCGCGGCTGACTCCGCTGCGCTCTGCCAATTGATCCAGGGACCACATGCGCTCAAGCCGCAGGCGTTTCAGATGATCGGCAAGGCGACTGTTCATCGTCTCAAGCATTGAATATCCCATATAAGGAATTAATTCCCAGATATAAGAATTTCAGTATCTTTAAAATTTGTCCAGCCTGAATGCGCAGGAAGTATCACAAATTGTGTGCGGTTGAGAATCGCTATAGCTCTATCTTAACTGTCCAAGGAGCGTTTTATGACGTCGAAACAGCAGCCTCATTTCAATATATCGACTGGCGACAGTGTTGCGCTGTTTTTGGTTCCTGACGGTAAAAATAAGGCAATCTCGGAAAAGAAATATTATGAGGAAAGCTTTCAGCTGCCTCATGTTTTTCAACTTGGCCAAACATTGGTCGGGATCACACAAAAACAGCATGTGACCCATGTTCATGGGGGGGGACTGGTGCAGCAGGCAGGCTTTTTCTACACCTCATATGGCGTTTATGGGGTGTTGAGCAGCTATGACCTGAATACGGCGATGGATGGCAGTAAAAGCCTGCATGGCAATATCTTAACCGCGACCGATTACAGTGTGTACGATTTCAGGTTTTGCGCTGACATGCATGATATCTGGGACTTTAAACGCGGTGATGACATTGCGGTTCTGGTTGAAGCGATCCGGCGTGGGTGCCATTTTCGGGCCGTTATTGAGAAAAAGGATGGAACCCGGCAATTGAGCCCCATTGAGATGCCTTATTTTTGGCGTGATCAGAATGTGGTACAATTCCAAACAAAGATCGAATTCTTTCCATCTGAGATTTTGGATGTGAAACGCATGACCGAGACCCTTTCGAAGGACGGGTATCCGCTGGGAAAAAAACCCGGACCAGTTACAGAGGTTATTTATAACAATGTTGCGTCCACCTACCTGTCTCTGTTCACAGATGGTCGCTATTACTCTCTGGGGCAGGTAAAAACAGGAGAGTTTTTAGAGTTTGAGAATTTGACTGTTTTTTCCAATATACGCATTGAGTAATATATAAACGAGTTGCCCAATCGTCGCGAAGACCGGGACGTGGATCAGAAATGATGTTCTATGGATTTCGATCAGGAGCGAATTTGTGCCATTATCCAGTGACCCCAATTTCGTGGCATCCAAAAAAGTCCATGCATTGCTAGACTACTGGAATGCCCGCCGACAGGGTAAGGAATGGCCATCCAGGGTATCCATAATGCCATGGGAAATTGCACCCTATTTACCGAATGTCGTAATCAGTGAAATCAATATTAAGACTCGTCACGTTTACTATCGATTGGTTGGTACAAAAGTAGCAGAAATGTCCAGATTCGACTTTACCGGTCGGTGGTTGCACGAGATGCAATTGGCGTCACAGGAAACACGAATTTGGGACCAAGCCTATGCAATGATCATAGAAACGGGATCACCCGTTTATGGACACACTGGTATCCCGATTTCTGATGGTAGTGAAATTCTTGTGGAGGAGGAATTTGGCATGTTCCCGCTGCAAGTTCCAAATACGGAAGTGTTTCAGTGCTTGGCGTTGGAAGACTATGGGGCCGTGATGCATTTCGACCCGGACGAATTACGTGCGATGCGTCCCGTTAAGAGTTAAAATGCCGATAACAAAATCCTAAAAATTGGGCACGGGAAGAGGAAAGCTTCAATGATTCAGGGACTGCATCACAATGCCTATCGGTGTCGAGATTCAGAAGAAACCCGAGATTTCTATGAAGGGTTCTTGGGGCTGCCTCTGGTTCATGCCTTTGAAATACGAGAAACAAAGACAGGGCGCGAGACGCGGGTTTTGCACAGTTTCTACCAAATGCAGGACGGCTCTTGCCTCGCCTTTTTTGAAGTGCCCGCCTCTCCCTTTGAGTTTAAGGATCAGCATGATTTTGATTTGCATATCGCCCTTCAGGTTGACCGCGATACGCTGTTGAAAATGTTAGATAAAGGCAAGTCACAAGGCCGGGAAACACGGGGTATCGCGGATCATGATTTCATTGAGTCGATCTATTTTCGCGACCCCAATGGCTATGTCATTGAATTGACCGCCCCCACCTTACGAGCCAATGAAATTCTGTCTAAAGGCAAGCAGCAAGCCCATGGCGTTCTGGCGGCATGGCAGGCAACCAAACCCGACGCAGTCGCCGATTAATCAGACGTCCCGCGGGATGCTGTCGGGGCGGCGATGGCTGGCACCGGCATCAATCGGCGACGGAACGGCACGCGATGGGCCGGCGTTGCCGCATAAACCTGCTTATGAGCTTCCACAAATAAGGCCCCACCCAGCCGCGGTGTCCAACGTCGTCCGATTTTTTCAAAGCTGGAACCTGCCTTCAGGATCGGATTCCAGTCACTAGGGGGCATATACAGCGCCCTGGTTATCGACAGAGGCTCAAACAGAGTATCCGCCAAAAGCCGCTCCATCTGGGCCTTGCTATAGGGTTTACCATGACCGAAGGGGGTTCGTTCGATTCGTGACCAAATGCCCCGTCGGGATGGGACAACTGCCAGCAACAGGCCCTGACCGGAAAGAACACGCCAGCATTCGCGCATCATTGCCCGCAGATGTTCGCTGTTTTCGACCGCATGCACCAACAACAGTCGATCTATCGATTCATCTTCGAAGGGTAGCGAGGTTTCCTCTGCCAGGGCAACGCGGTTAGGCTTGCCTCGCGGCCAATGGGTGACGCCCTGATGGGCTGGCATGATGGCGAGTAAGCGGGGGGCCTCATCCTCAAACTGTTTTAAATAGGGGGTGGCATAACCCAGGCCGACAACGCTCATCCCGGTGACATTTGGCCAATGGGCGCGGATTTCCGCCTGCACGATGCCGCGTGCAGCCTTGCCCAGAGGGGTTCGATAGAACTGGTTAAAATCGATGACATCGCTCCACATGGCCGGGACTATATCAGTTTGTGGAGCAGGGGGCAGCCCGCAAAAATCATTCTCGAATCGCTGCTGCTTGCCTTCCCTTTAGGCCCGTGAAAGTCTATCTATGGGAAAAGAGTAATAAAGAGAGGGTCGCATGCTGGATATCCATCAAATACCGGTTTTGAATGACAATTATGTCTACTTGATTCGTGAGACCGAGTCTGGGGTAACCGCTGTTGTCGATCCCGCTGTGGCCGCACCGGTTCTGGCCGAGGCAAAGCGTCTGGGCTGGACGATTACACATATTCTAAATACCCATCACCATGGCGACCATGTTGGCGGCAATTTAGAAATTCAGGCGGCAACCGGTTGTCACATTGTTGGACCACGGGCAGACCGGGATCGAATTCCCGGTATTCAGACCGAAGTTGGGGACGGAGACCACGTTAATTTTGGGCAGGCTGTTGCGACAGTTTTTGATGTCCCCGGTCATACACGGGGTCATATTGCCTATTGGTTTGAACAGGATAATGCCTTGTTCTGCGGCGATACACTGTTTGCCCTGGGCTGTGGCCGACTGTTTGAGGGCACGCCGGCGCAGATGTGGCACAGCCTGGGTAAGCTGAAGGCATTGCCGGACGAGACCCAAGTCTATTGCGCCCATGAATATACCCAAGCGAATGCAAAATTCGCCCTGTCAGTCGATGGTTCGAACGTGGCCCTGATCCAGCGGGCAGCGGAAATTGATGCCGCGCGGGCTAGAGGCAAACCGACCGTTCCTTCTACACTGGGTCAGGAAAAACAGACAAATCCATTCCTACGGGCCGATAATGGTGTGCTTGCGCGCAATATCGGCCTGGCTGGCGCCGCTGCTGTTGATGTTTTTGCCGAGGTTCGCGCCCGCAAGGATCACTTCTAGTCCCGTACAATCATACCAAAATCAGACTCGTTCAAAGGAAACCTAAATGAAGCTTTTTTACAGTGATGCGTCCCCCTATGCCCGGAAATGCGCAGTCGTTGCGCAAGAGAAAGGTCTGGGTGATAAAATCGAAATCGATCGAATCAATGTTTATGAAATGGAGTTTCGGGAGATTAATCCCCTGAACAAAATTCCCTGTCTGGTTTTAGAGGATGGCACGGGCCTGTTCGACAGCTTTGTCATCTGCGATCACCTGGATCGTATTGGGACCGGCCCACGGCTTATTCCGGAAACCGGAAAGATGCGGGATCAGGTTTTACGGCTGCATGCCATCGGCCAGGGCATGACCGATGCTGCCTTGAACCTACGCAATCAGGTGATGCGGGATGGCAAACTGGATACCCCCCTGCCGAAAGATTGGTATATCGACCGGCAATGGGCGGCGATCCAGAAAAGCTGCGTGTTGCTGGACAAGGAAATCGACACGTTGAAGGGGGATCTTAATCTTGGGATGATTTCGGTTGGGACAGCGCTCGGCTATCTCGACCTGCGTTTCCCGGAAGCCGCTTGGCGTCATCACGGCCCGGCGCTGGCCCCATGGTATGAAACCCTGCTGCAACGCCCCTCTATGCAGTCAACCATTCCGAAAGGCTGACATCACTTTGATGGCGGATCTAACGGCACAGGAGATTATCGCGAAACTGGGTCTGTCCCGGCACCCGGAAGGGGGATGGTATGTCGAAACCTATCGTCATGCCGCCCCTGAAGGGGAGCGGGGCAGTTCTACTGCAATTTACTACTTGCTGGAGGCCGGGGATTGCTCCGCTTGGCACCGGGTCACCGATGCGGATGAAGTTTGGCATTGGTATGCGGGTGGGCCGCTGGCCCTGACCGTATCCCCTAATGGTCATGATGCCATCGCGCATCGTTTAGGGCCCGATCTGACCACAGGACAGCGCCCCCAGATCGTGGTACCTGCTGGTCATTGGCAGACAGCGGAAAGCCTGGGTCACTGGACCTTAGTTGGCTGTACTGTTGCCCCGGCTTTTCAGTTTGAAAGTTTTGAAATGGCCCCACCCGATTGGCGTCCTACATCGCGAGGGTCGTCGGGGGGAGGTACCTCGTGACATATGCTTTGTTGGCAGAGCGGCTGTTAAAAGTGGGGTTGCTGGCTCGGGGGGGCTTCCATCCCCAGGCTCAGGATGCTGCACCACAGACCTGTAAGACCATCATTCTTGTCGGGAATGCGGGACCAGATTTCTGGATGCATTTTAAGGCGGGCCAAAGATCAGAACCCAACCCGCTGGATGGCTGGACCCGGCGGGAGGTGGATCGAATTGCAGCCTCTGTCGGTGGTTGGGCCGCGTATCCATCAGATGGCCCCCCTTATTTTCCATTTCAGAAATGGGCGCAGAAGGCGGATTGTGTTTTTCCGTCGCCCATTGGGATGTTGATCCATCCCCATTACGGATTATGGCATGCCTACCGGGCCGCAATCTGTCTGCATGCTGAAGTACCCGTACCTGTCCGTATGCAGGCAAGCAGCCCGTGCGAAGGCTGCGATGATAAACCCTGCCTGACGACATGCCCGGTTGGCGCCTTCACGACCAGTGGCTATGCAGTATCGGCATGTGCGGCACATTTGGCGACGCCGGACGGGTCCGATTGCCTTGATCAGGGATGTCGGGCACGTCGTGCCTGTCCTGTGGCAGGGGAGGATTTATACGCGCCGGGGCAAGCGGCATTTCATATGGCAGCGTTCCAAAATTCACGCCGTGCCGAGGGCACAGGATAATCAGATTTCTGTGTACGCGTACGATTCCTAAACACTGGTTTCCCGCACGACGCGGGTTAAGGTCAGAACATCGACTGCAGTGGCCCCTTCTCGTTTTAGTCTCCTGGCAATGGCGTTTGCCGTGGCCCCTGTGGTCAGAACATCATCGATCAGTAGGACCCGCTTGCCCTGAAGAATCTCTTTGCGGTGAGCCGGAATTCGGAAGGCCCCTTCGACATTGCGACGGCGGGCAGAGGGGGACAAATGTCCTTGGGATTCTGTTTCGCGTTGACGGGTGATCAAATCCCCGATGAAGGGAACCCCCGCAACTTTGGCCAGGGGTTGCCCAAGCAGGGCTGATTGATTGTAGCGCCTGGAAAACAGGCGTCGGCGGTGCAGTGGCACGGGCGCGATCAGGTCGGCATCTTTCAGCAACTCCCCACCAGCACGCCGCATCCAGGCCGCCAGCCCCGGTGCCAAATCCGTTCGATCCCCATGCTTGAAGGAAATGACGATCTGCGCAATCCGGTCATCATAGGCAACCGCTGCGCGGGCCCGTTCAAAATAAGGCGGGCGTGATAGACAAGGCCCACAGCGAACCCCATCACCGAAATCCAATTCAAAGGGATAGCCACACTGGTTGCATTGTGGCGCGGCGATGAAACGGGTTTTGGTCCAACAGTCGGTGCATAATCCGCCAGCTGATCCGGTCTGAACCCCACAGCCTGCGCAGCGGGGCGGCAGTACAAAATCCAAGGCTGCCCGCAGCATCTGTGTCGGCAATGCGACCACTGCACCTGGCAGGGTTTCAATCCGCATGTTGCCCAGCATTATTGGTATGAACCGATGCGGGGAAATCAGGGAAAGTCAGGGTCCCTTCTCGCTTCACTTGCGGAACCAGAGCGAGTTCCCAATCGATGTAGCGTTGCATCGCTGTCTTATCGATCGTGATGTCATAAGGTTTGTGGAACACATCATCCTCTGCCGAGAAGGCCGCGTCTATGCCGCTCTCCATCGGCCCACCTGCCTGCTCCCAGGCGATTGTGCCCCCGATCAACACCCGTATGCGATGGACACCTGCCCGCATCATATCCTGCGCAGCCAGCGTGGCGATGCGCGGGTCTCGTGCTGTAAACACCAGCAGGCGGCTGCAGAGAACGGATTTCAAATCCTCCAATGCGCGGGCCCGAATGGCAAAGCGTGCCCCTTTCGGGTGACCCTTGCGATGGCTGAGGCTGGACGAGAAATCGATCATGAGTGCATCGTCCAGCGCTAAAGCATCCTGCGCCGATATATGGGAGACTGGCATCAGGTCCAATTCAAACACGGCCTCTGGCGCGGGGCCGGTCTGCACCCCATGGGTGCCTATGCCGCCTTTCAAGACAGAGACGTCCTGCCATCCCAATTGGCGCAGCCAGGCAGCAGTCATCATGGCGCGGGTTTCTGTGTCATCAATCAATACAAGACGGCTGTTCAAAATACCGACAAATTCGTCGGTTGCCTGCACCAATTGGCCCCCCGGTGCATGATGGGAACAGGGAATATGTCCGGCCTGAAATTCTTCAGCTGTGCGCACATCCAACAGATAGGTCGTGCGATCTTCCTGGCCGCGCCATTGACTGACGGCGTCCCAATCCATCCGTTGAACCCCGAAACGAGTACCGACTTGTTGGGCGGCAGACATTGCCCAATCATTGGCCACTTTATCGGGCGGGGGGGCCAATTCAGTATTGCCCTTGGCACATTCTAGCCCCGCCAGCATCCACCCCATTGTGCCGTTTTCCAGCGCAACAACCGGATTTGGAACGCCCGCATTGATAAGGGATTGAGCCCCGATGATGGATCGTGTCCGTCCGGCACAGTTCACCACAATTGTCGTCTGTGGATTGGGCGCAATGGTTTTTACACGATGCACCAGTTCTGCACCCGGTACATCAATCCCGCCGGGAATGGATAGAGCATTGAATTCAGTAAATGGGCGGCTGTCCAAGATAACGATATCTTCACCGGATTGCTGCATCTGATGAAGCCTCTGGGCAGAGATATGGGGCGTCCCAAACTTTGCCTCGACATATTCCCCAAATGCCTTGGATGGCACATTGACGCCAGAGAAGAGCGGAAAGCCAGCCGCTTCCCAGGCGTCAACGCCGCCGTCCAATATGGCGACATCCTTCCATCCGGCAAAGGCCAAGATATCCGCGACGCTGGCAACCAATCCTTCCCCGGCATCACATAGGACAATCTGGACTGTTTTGCGGGGAATCATGCGTCGATAGAGCAGTTCAAACCGGCTGCGGGGCATATTGACCGCCCGCAGAATATGCCGGGCACCAAAGCTGCCTTGCTCTCGCAGGTCGATCAGGGCAATTTCGCGTCCGCTGCGCAAGGCAGCGTGGAGACTATGCGCATCGATGGTTTTGACTGACACCAGGAACCCTCTATCTTAAATATCACTATCACAGTCTAAAAGCATGCGATCGGATAGGGAAAGACTTTGATCTATATTTGGAGTGAGAAAGCGATCTGCAATGCCCGGTAATGAACAGACAGTTTTTGACCGGTCCTTGTTGCGGCATCGGCGTAATCGGGCGGCCCAACGCATGGGCGATCATGATTTCCTGTTTCGGGAGGTTGCGGATCGCTTGTTGGAACGTTTAGAGGATGTTGCGCGGGTCTTTGATACCGCCCTGGATTTGGGCGCGCGCGATGGGGCGTTTGCCGATCAACTGCGTCTCAGTGGTCGGGCGCATCAGGTGATGCTGTGTGATCGATCTCCGGTCTTCGCGGCCCAGGCAACCGCGCATGGCCATCCGATCTTCGTCGCGGATGAAGATATGTTGCCGCTGCGGGACGAGAGTTTTGACCTGATCACGTCTAGCCTTGCCCTGCATTGGGTGAATGATCTTCCGGGAGCCTTGGTTCAGATCAATCGAGCGCTGAAGCCAGATGGATTGTTTCAAGGGGCTATTTTGGGCGGGGAGACCCTGACAGAATTGCGCCAATGTCTTATGGAGGCGGAATTAGCGGAGATGGGAGGCGTCTCTCCCCGGGTGTCCCCGATGGTTGATTTGCGCGATGCTGCGGGCCTGTTGCAACGGGCTGGATTCGCCTTGCCGGTGGCGGATATGGATCGCATTGAGGTCAGTTATGCCGACCCGTTTCGACTGATGGCGGATCTGCGGGCGATGGGCGAGGCGAATGCGGTTCTGGAGCGTTTAAAGCATGGCACGCGGCGCAGCGTCTTCCTGCGTGCGGCGGAGCTCTATGCCAGCCGTTTTGCAGGTCCGGACGGGCGCATTACGGCCCGGTTTGAGGTAATCTTTCTGCATGGTTGGCGCCCGGCTGCGACGCAGCCAAAGCCACTGGCCCCTGGCAGTGCAAAATCCCGTCTAGCGGATGCTCTGGGGGTACAGGAAATTCCAACTGGCGATCCGGTTGGCCCGAACGGATCAGACCGATCTGATTAATAGGTTAATTTGGCAGCCGCCGCGATGGTGCCGGTATCAGGGTTCTGTGCCAGAACAGCACAGCCGCCAGATCCCTGCATCTGCTGTGGGGATACAGTCACTGTCGATGACCCCCCGTGCCAATTTGAAGACAGAGTCTCAAGGGCACGCACAACATGGGCGTTAACAAGGTGTTTGCCCGAATTTTCCCCCCGTAACACCTCCGTTTCCTGCGGGGCATCAAATCCCACCAATAACAAGTCGTATGACCCTGCTTCTTCTGGTTTGCCATTCAGATTTATGATAGCCCCGCCATCTTCTGTGCGTTTCATTATGATCTCTGGCGCATTGGTCTCTTGCTTTCGCATCATGCGTTTCATGGCGGCGGCCTCGATTCTGGCCTCTACTGCGCTACGGCGCGATCCAACTTCATGGGCGCGACCGTCTATCACCATTTGAGGTGTGTAATTATAGGCCGATCCAAGCAGGGTATTGTAGTGCCATTGTCTCGCTGTGAAGTCGGGATTGGCAAACGGATCTTTCCATCCGATGTAATCCCAATAGTCGACATGAAACTCCAAGGCCAGAACATCATCGCGATTGGCAAGATCGTTCAGAAAAGCCTCGGCTGGGGGGCAAGAGCTGCATCCTTGGCTGGTAAATAACTCCACCACCACCAAGGGCTTATTATCAGCCGCATGAGCGGGTCTGTTAGAGTCAAAGACGCCGCTCGCGCCGATCAGAGACAGGGCGGCGAAGCTTTTTTTCAGGAAATGCCGTCGATTTTGGGTCATGAAGGAACGATAGACCTCAAATTCCATCCGCTCGAATCACATCTGGGTGACTGTCGCTTGAGCCAAGACATAGAGTAGCTCTAACCAGACGTCACTTGAACGGAAATCGACAGAGATTGAAATGCTTCTGCTGGCCCATAAAAAGACCCGGTGACAGGCAGGGCCTGTGATGGGTCCCGGGTGACGGCAACACGGATCAGGTTTGCACCGCCAGCTATGCCATTGGTGGGGTCGTATTCAACCCAACCGGCCCCTGGTAGATAGACCTGCACCCAAGCATGAGTCGCCCCGGCACCCCGCAAATGGGCCCCTTCTGGTAGATTGGGGTCCTTAAAAGCGACATCCAAGGCGGGATCGTACAGATAGCCCGATACAAATCGTGCCCCTAAGCCAAAGGATCGGACGGCCTCCATAAAGAACAGCGCAAAATCCCGGCAGGTGCCTGTGCCTCGCTCCATTGTCTCCATGGGTGATTGGGTGCCATGGGCGTCGCGGGTTTCGTAGGAGAAGGTGTTGCTGATGGCCTGGTTCATCGCCAGCAGGGTTTCTGCTGTATTGGGCGCACTGGTTGGGTCTGTGCTGTTCACCAGAAATTTGCGCGCCCATTCTGTCAGTTTGTGATCGGGATCGGGATAATGCCGTTCCGTGCATCGCCCTAAATCAGCAATTTCGTCGTTGTTATAGGGGAAGGGCAGCGTTGTTGCGAAGGAGTCCAATGTCGAAAAGTCTGGATAGGACAGCCCGTAATGCTCAATTTTTATCGTGCTTTCGATATCCAGATGATCAGCTTCTTCCAGGAAATTGACACGGGCAATCGAGTTGCCAAAAACGTCATGGGTCCAGCGAAACTCTGATGCGGGATAGACTGCCAAAGATGCTTCAATCATGCGCAAATCATGGCTGTCACGGGGACGCATGATCAGGGCATGCTCTCCAAACCGCACAGGTCGGTCGTATCGATAGCTGGTCAGATGATGGACTGTCAGAATTTGCATAACGATCTTTGGGCCTTTAGCGGATAACAATCAACAAAAAGTGATCGATATTATTAGCATTCTATTAACCTATGGATAGTATGGTATTCACCTACTCCCAATGTGGTTTTATATGTTTTAGTAGGAAATCGTATGACACAGTCCGTTAAGATTCCCAAAGATTTAGATTTGTCTCTGGTCAGAATGGTCGATATCGCACTGCACACCGACGGTAGACAAAAGAATCCGTCCGTAAAAGCTATTTTGAAGCATGCGAAGGTTCTAAAGTGTTTATATGATGTTTCGGAAGTCCTGTATGATTACGAGCGGCCTTTTTCAGAAGTTATGCAGCAGGTTGCTGCGTTAATATCAGAAGGTTTTCAGGATCCACCAAAAGCTGCTGTGCGCATTGAATGCTGCGGTTTTACATATCTAACCCCGCATTTCAAAACATCTCCCTGGATGATCTCAAGCGAAATTGATTGCCATGAAACTGTTATGGGCAGGATCGACGTCTCCTATATTGAACCACTGCAAAATGGAAAGGATCGGAGTTTCATTCCCGCAGAACAAACATTGCTGACAGAGATTTCGAAGCGGATTTCAAAGAATTGCTTCATTCGGCATGAGGCGGACATTCTTCGGATTGGGGCCAGTCATCTTAATATGACATTTGAGACGGCGAAGATCGGTCTGTTTCATTTAGATGCGGCGGGTCGGTTCCTGAAGGTTAATCCATTCTTTGCTATTATGCTGGGGCGCACGGTCAACCAATTGCTGACAATGACATTACAAGATGTTTTGGCGGGTCAGAACAAAGGTAGCGAACCCCCTGCTATTTCTGCCTTCCAGAATGGACAGATCAAAGAGTATCGAGAGCGGTTGCAGCTCCTATGTGCAGATGGCTCAGTTCTTTCTGGGGAAATGGTATTGTCTTTGGATCAGG
>JARGPE010000039.1:22288-23292 GCA_029212835.1 Alphaproteobacteria bacterium
GATCAGGCAGATGACCGGCAATTTGATTGCCTCATCGGCTCGATACAGAATCTGGATTCTGAGGCAAAAGCCACGGAAAGAGAAGTTGAGTTACAAACGCAAGTGCAGCGTGCAGGACATGAAATTGTCCATGTCTTGAGTAAGGCACTGGCACATCGCGATCCCTACACATATGACCACCAGAACCGTGTTGCCACATTGGCAGTATCGATCGGCCGTCAACTGGGTATCCGTGGTGAACAATTGCAGCATTTGGAGATGGGGGCCCGGATCCATGACATTGGAAAACTGGATATTCCTGCAGAAATTCTCAGCAAGCCGGGCGAGTTAACACCGCAAGAATTTGACCTTGTGAAAACCCACAGCGCCTCAGGTTGCGATATTGTGGATAGTCCCATGCTGCCCCCCGTTATCCGGGATATCATCTTGCATCATCATGAGCGATGGAACGGAACTGGCTATCCAGATGGTTTGAAAGGGACAGAGATTTCATTAGAAGCGCGCATCGTGGCAGTGGCTGATACGCTGGAATCTATAACCACGCATCGCCCCTATCGACCTGGTCGGGGACTGAACATCGCCCTTGGCATTATCAATGAGGAAAAAGGCGTCCTGTTTGATTCAGAAGTGGCAGATATGTGCATTTCTATGGGGAAGGAAGGGTATTTTGATTGGCTTATCCATCCGCATGCATAGGCAGGAAACTGACATTAGATGTTTGTGCCTGAACGTCTAAAATCAGTACTGTGATTGTTAAGTCTCTTGCGGATTGAATGATTTCTCATATTTGGCATGAATCAATTTGATCATTGCTTTTATCTGAACAGGATAAAATTCTGGTCAATAATGAATATTGTTCTTTTTTCTGGTTAACTATTTTTTAATTAAATAGATTATATAATAATTTTTATATTTATGCTCTTTTCTTTTTTTTAAATTTGAATCTAACTTTCTACAGATCTTTGTGATTAGATTTAATATGTATCAAGATTAAGAGGGAGGGA
>JARGPE010000040.1:0-20939 GCA_029212835.1 Alphaproteobacteria bacterium
GAAAACAATGACTTAACAAAACCGAATGGTTTATCTGTGGGTTTGCATGATGAAAAACCGAAAAAGCCCCTCGCGCGCGAACTAACAACTAACAACCATCAACCATCAACCAACAACGAACAAGAAAATGGGGGGGATAAGGTGAAGGATAAGGGTGACAAAGAGACACTCGAAATCCCAGCTTTCCTAGACAGGAGACCAGCGCTGGCTTCGGACACATCGGACGTCAAAAAAAGCATCGACGAAAATATTTGAATGCAGGCCAATCCGCTTAGTTCAAAAACTCTTCGCCTTCAGGCTCTTTGAAACTCATAGGATGGTGGTGACAATTTATTGGCCCCCTGTGTCCCATAATTAGCTTCAAGAGCATCTCTAACAAATCTGCAGATTTGTTCAGGGTCATTACAGCCAAGACCAAAGGCACTAAATTCCTCTGAAACAATCCTTCCAATTTGGCGACAATTTTTATCATAAGCCGTGGCACAAGATGTTTTGCAGAAGACCTGTGGTTTGCCATGCCGATGCTTAGGGACAAAAAGCGAAAAGCAGTTGCGGCAAATTTTAGATTCCATTCGAAAACACCTGTTGCTGTTTAATTGTGTCCAACCTGATTTTCCTCCGGACCAACCCGCGTGCGGTGGATCTTCTTTTTTTCAGGAAGTATCTCCTGTTATCTCTTAGTTACTAGGGAATGTCCGTTGGTGAATCCAGAGTGAGGTGGATAGGGAGACACCCCGACATTCCAAGAAAGGAAAGCCGGGATGTCCCCATCTCTTAGGCATACTGACCGCTCATTGGACTATGTCCGTCGGAGCCATCCGTCGCTTTGGAGGCTGCGCTGTCGCCGGATAACCGTAGCTTCGCAGCGCAGTCGATGCCAACTTACAACAGTAAGACTAACTGCTGGCGACCGCGCTCGCACCTTTAGGGCCACGCTTGAGGATATGGTCGCTTCCCCTGGTATCCTCATCCATCAACCGGTTCGCCAGCGTCTTAAATCTACCGCCCAAACCGATGATACCTTCAAACCTCTCCGTGTTGACGGAGACGCTCGATAAACTGATCGATACTTGAACAGAGAATGAGGCGGCGGCTTCCAAGGTGAACAGATTCTATTTCGCCGCAATTGAGCAGCTCATAGAAACGTGTTCGCCCTATCCCCAAGCGATGGGCTGCGTCTCTTACAGAAACTAGGGATGGCTGGTTGCTCACGTCTCACGTCTCCTTTCGGTTGATCGCGAGCACTATCGGGCAACGGCGGTTCCCTAAAAAGGTGACAAAAATCCACTAATTCTGCCGATTTATATTACCGTCCGTTAAGTTCTGTTTCGCGACAACGCTTCCATGCCTGCGAAAGACTAGCTCGACTCATTGGCCGGGACGGTTGAAATGCCAAAAATGAGACTTCGAGAAACTTGATGAAACGAGCATCAGCGGTGTAGGGAAGATCCTCAATAGGACCGGAAAAACCTATCCAATCCGCGTACAGATTCGCAAGAAACCATATAGTTGTGTATCTAGTACTATCTTGAGGAGCGCCCCGCTTTTTTGCTTTAGGCAAGTTAGACAGCTTTACCTTTTCTGCCGAACTTTGAAGAGCTTCAAGGATTAGTTTAACACGCTTTCTCTCTTCAAAATCGAGACTTCGTTCTCGCTTGGACCGCAATACCATGTTTAATCCACCCTTGAACGCAGGGTTCTTGATCGCCTCCTGGATTATAGGAATGCTCTCTAATACATAATCCGCTTGTTTGACTAAGTCTGCTGGAGTGGAAACTTCACGTGAAAACTCAAAGAACGCCTTTCCATATTCATCGGATGGCTCAAGCAGACCAGTTGATAAAAATATAGACTCAATTTTGGAAGTCAGCTGTTTCACCTCGATCTGGGAGAGCTCATGTTTGCGAGCCTTTCCAATTATCCCCGCTGCTTTCTCAATCGCAGTATCTTGTCTAATCTGGTTCGGATCTTTGGTCATGATGGGCTGAACCCTGACCGAATAGGAATGATATAGCTTTCAGCGTCCACAGATGGTGTCGCGATAAACCTTTCCCATTCCTCCATTAGAGCCCGCCGCTTGTCGAACAAGTCACCCCGTCGATAGGCCGCCTCGACCCGGGAGGGAATTGAATGAGCCAGAGCCATTTCAGCAACGTCACTGGGATAGGCTGTGCGCTCTGCGACCCAGTCCCGGAATGTGCTTCGGAACCCATGCACCGTAATCTCATTACGCCCCATGCGTTTCAAAAGCGTCAGAAAGGCCATATTGCTTAGGGGGCGACCTGTTCGTCCTCCAGGGAAAATGAAATCAGATTGGCGGACTGATCGCATGCCATTGAGGATCGCCTGTGCCGACCCGGATAATGGGACACGATGCTCCTTACCCGCTTTCATGCGATCACCCGGGATAGTCCAGATACCATTCGCATCATCAACCTCATCCCATCTGGCACCGATCACCTCACCAGTTCGAGCCGCCGTCAGAATCAGGAACTCTAAACCACGGGCAGAGATGCCATCCTGACCTCTCAAGTCACCCACAAAACTTCCAATTTTATCGTAAGACAATGCTGCTAAGTTTTGGACTGAACGGTTTTTGCGTTTGGAGAGCAGCTTATCAAGATGTCCTTTCCATCGTGCAGGGTTCTCCCCTTCGCGCCAGTTCCGGGCACGTGCCCAGTCTAACACGGCCTCAATACGGCCACGTACCCGGCTCGCCGTCTCAGGTTTAGTTGTCCAGATCGGCTCCAGTACTTCCAGGACCAAGCCGACATCAATATCTCGGACCGACAACTTTCCCATAACCGGATACGCGTAGGTTTCGAGAGTTGATTGCCACTGTTTTGAGTGTTTTAGATTTTCCCACTCATCGCCTTTCGATCGCATCAAACGATCCGCGCATTCCTGAAATGTATGAACCTTGATCGTAGATAAATCTCTTGCGGCCTTTGCCGCCCTTCGCGCCTCAATGGGATCAATCCCCTCGTAGACCAACTTGCGGGATTGCTCTGCTGCACGCCTAGCATCTGAAAGTGAGATGGTTGTTAAGGAACCAAGGCCCATTTCGCGGGTTTTTCCGCCGCTAGAAAATTTGAATAACCAGGATTTTGAGCCTGCTTTAGAAACCTGCAGGTATAAGCCATTGCCATCTGCATGCAGCCCAGGCTTCGTGATTGAGATTACACCCCGTGCCGAAAGCCGATTGGTCGCGCGAGCCATCTAAAGCACCATTCATAATTTACCCATATTTCTACCCATATATTATACGGGGTTCCGAGCGAACACAAGCGCACAGACCCGAACAAGAAAATCCCTAAAACCCTAGTGTTTCAGGGATTTTTTCGGATACATACGAACTATCATGAACAGGAAAGTGGCGGAGGGAGGGGGACTCGAACCCCCGCACGAGTTATCCCCGTGACGGATTAGCAATCCGCTGCATTACCGCTCTGCCATCCCTCCGCATATGGGATCGACTGAATCGATCAGCGCAGCGGGAGATAGCGGGTTGGAGGGGGGCTTGTCAATGCGATATGGGCCACGATCTGCAATCACTTTGTCATATAAGCCGGGCACCGCCATTTTCTGCGGGATTGGCCTCAGGATGCAGGCGGCCTGAAGGGATTGCGGAGTCGGGCTTGGCGCAGTCCAAAAACACACCGGATCCCGGCGTAGCACAGAGAGTAGCGTCCTCAATCACAATCCGCCCCCGGCTCAGCACCGTCTCTGGCCAGCCGGTCAGTTGTCGTCCCTCATAGGGCGTGAATCCGACATTATCATGAATCATCGTTTCATACTGGACGGTTACTTTTTTATCGGGGTCCCAGATCGCCAGATCTGCGTCTGCTCCCACCGCGATTGTGCCCTTACGCGGATGCAGGCCATAGAGCTTTGCCGCATTGGTGGCGGCCAAGGCGACGAATTCATTCACCGTCAGACGCCCCGTATTCACCCCTTCCGAAAACAACAGGGGCAGGCGCAGTTCCAGTCCCGGCACTCCATTGGCAAGTTCGGTGAAACTGGCATTGGGGCCATAACGCAGCTTGCCTGTCTGGTCAAAGCGGTAGGGCGCATGATCGGAGGAGAAGACCTGAAAAGTGCCATTCTTCAGCCCACGCCAAATTGCCTCTTGTCCGGCGGTATCCCTCGGCGGTGGGCTGCAGCAGTATTTCGCCCCTTCCATCCCGTCGCGGTCCAGATCATCGGCGGTCAGGAACAGATATTGTGGGCAGGTCTCGCCAAAGATTTTCAAGCCCGCGGTCTGGGCCGAGCGGATCGCATTGGTGGCCGCCTCGTCTGAGACATGGACGATCAACATGGGCGTATCGGTCAGGGAGGCCAGATCAATGGCACGACGGGTTGCTTCACTCTCTGCGATGCGGGCATGGGCAATGGCATGATATTTCGGGGCACGGTGACCGCCTACCGTCAATTTCTCACTGAGCCAGTGGATAATGTCATCATTTTCCGCATGGACCATCATCATGGCGCCCAGACTGCGGGCCGCCGATAACACGGTCAGCAATTCGTAATCATCCAGCTTGAACGTGTCATAGGTCATATAGACCTTAAAGGACGTAATCCCTTGCTCTATCATTGTCGGCAATTCCTGACCCAGAACCTGTGGATTGGGATCGCGCAGAATCAGGTGGAATCCATAATCGATAATCGCCTTTGGCCCGGCCAACGCATGATAGGCCGCCACGGTTTCCCCCAGGGTTTTACCGGGCTGTTGCATGGCAAAGGGCATAACGGTTGTTGTCCCACCAAAGGCCGCAGACCGGGTGCCGCTTTCAAAATCATCGGCACATTGGACGCCATCCACAGTTTCTTGTGCCAGATGACAATGGCTATCAACGCCACCTGGCAGGATCAGCTTACCGGTTGCATCAATCTCCCGTGCCCCGCCTGGCAGGCTCTCCCCAATCGCGGCAATGCGCCCGCCTTTAATTCCGATATCGGCTTGAAAAGTGTCACTGGTGGTGGCGCAGGTGCCGTTTCGAAGAACCAGATCAAAATTGACCATGATGGGATTAACCAGCCTCTTTCATGCGCTCTGCCTGGCGCAGGTCGACCGACACCAATTGCGACACGCCACGTTCTGCCATGGTGACACCAAACAGACGGTCCATGCGGGCCATGGTCATGCGGTGGTGGGTAACGACCAGGAAACGGGTGGAACCCGCCGTCGTGATCTGATCCAGCATCTTGCAGAAACGATCCACATTGCTGTCATCCAGCGGCGCATCAACCTCATCCAGCACACAGATCGGGGCCGGATTGGTCAGGAACACCCCAAACAACAGGGCGAGTGCGGTCAGTGCCTGCTCTCCCCCGGACAACAGCGACAAGATCTGCATTTTCTTCCCCGGCGGGCTGGCCATGATTTCCAGGCCGGCCTCCAGCGGGTCATCGGATTCGGTCAGCTTCAGATGTGCCTCACCACCGCCAAACAGAGTCACAAACAACTCCCTAAAATGCGCATTCACCTCATCAAAAGCACGCAGCAGACGTTCCCGTCCTTCACGGTTCAGCGCATTGATACCCTGGCGCAGGCGCGCGATGGCGGCGATCAGATCGTCACGCTCTGCCTGCATAGAAGCGATCTGCTCTTCCAATTCCGCCGCTTCCTGCTCTGCGCGCAGATTGACCGGACCAATCGCATCGCGTTCCCGCGCCAAACGCTCAATATGACGTTCCACATCATCCTGGGGCGGCAAGGGTGCATCAGGCTCCAACCCAGACTGGGCCAAGGCCTCTTCGGGGGTACAGTCCAGTTTCTCCCGCACCCGTTCCGTCAGACTTGCCACGGTCTGCATTGCTTGCTCAACCGCTGCTTCGCGCCGAACACGCGCTTCACGGGCCGCGGCCAGAGCCGTTTCCGCCTGACGCAGCGCGAAATCCATGTCGCGTTGCGCATTTTCAGCTTCCGCCAGTTTATCCGCTGCGGCCTGTCGCTCTGATTCACATTTAGCGATGGTCTCGCGCAGAAAGCCCAACTTATCGGCAATCTCGGCTGGACGTGCCTCCATTGCCGTCAAATCGCGACCCGCAGCCAGACGACGCTGCTCCAGGTCTGCCATGCGACGCGACGCCCCTTCGGACCGACTGGTCCAGGATTGCATCTCTGCGGAGATCGACGCCAAACGATCGCCCCTGGCCTTCGCATCCCGTTCCAACTGATCAAAGGCAGAGCGCTTCTCAACCTGGCGGGCGCGCAATTCGGCAACCGTGGTACGCAGACGACTGAGGCGCTCTCGAAGGACCCCCGCATCTTCCAGCACTTTCTGGGCCTGTTGAGAGGATGTCAGGCGTTCTTGCGCCTCGGTCTTGTCTGTTTCCAGGCGTGTGGATTCTTCAACCAAAGCCGCCAGACGGTTGCGACTGTCAGAGACTTGTTGCTCCAGCCGGGTCAGGGTTGCCCGTGCCTGCCCCACCAGATCATAGGCTGCTTGCTGTGCCTGACGTGCCTCTGCGGCACGGCCAGAGGCCTGGGAAAGGGCTTCAGCCGCGGCCTCAGAAGCCTTGCGCAGATCGTCCAGTCGCCCATGAGCATTCGCCTCTGCAGCAGCCAAGGCGGCTTCGTTGGCACTGCGGGCCTCTGCAATTTGTGCATCTGCGGCTTTTTGAGCAGCAGCTTGGTCTGCCTCTGCCTGAGCCCGCGCGGCAGCCAGAGCTTCATCAGCGGCCTCTGTTGCACCTGCCAAAGTTTTTTCGGCGGCCTGCAATGCGTCTTCTACCACCGCCAAACGATTGCGATATTCCAAACGCTTTGCAGCAGCGGTTGCCGTGCCGGGGCGAATACGCAGCCCATCCCAACGCCACAATCCGCCGTCACAAGTGACAAGACGCTGTCCTACGGCCAGGTCAGGCTGTAGACGGGTCGCCATTGCTGCATCCTCAACAACGCCCACCTGGCTGAGCCGACGGGCAAGAGAATCAGGTGCCCGTACATGTTTGGACAGAGGCACCGCGCCCCCGGGCAAGGACGGGCCCCCGTTTGGCAAAGCCCCCAGGTTGATCCAATGCCGCGACGCCGCCTCGTCAAGGGCTGCGTCCAGGTCATCCCCAAAGGCCGCCCCCAGCGCTGTTTCATAGCCACTGGCAACATCCAATTGTTCCAAGACTGGCTGGCCGCCATCATCATCCTGGGTCAGCAGATCCCGTAAGGCACTGGCTTCTGCCGCTAGGCTGGACCTTTTGCTGCGCGCCGCCTCCACATGCTCTCGCGCAGTGCGTTCTGCGGCAGATACGGCATCACGACCCGCGCGATCCGCCTGGCTGATGCTATCGCGTGCAGTGCGTTCAGCGGTGCTCAGCGCCTCCCGCGCCGCATTGCGTGCTGCATCCAGTTCAGCGCGCATCGCCGCATCGGCTTGATCCAGTGCGGATCGGGCAGTCGCCGCCGCTTGTTCCGCCTCCCCTTTCCGGGATTCTGCAGTTTCAGCCCCTGTCCTAGCTTCTGCAAGGGCTGCATCTGCCTGCGTCACCGCCGTGCGCGCCGCTTCTACATCCCCAGCCTCAGCGATCTTTTGATTCAGCGCCTCGGTCTCTTGGGCAATCGCCTGGGCGCGTGTATCCAATGCGGCAATGCGGTGGGTTGCCTCCTCTACTTGCCGTGTCAGTGAGGCCCGTTGCGCCTCAACCGCTGCGACATGCTCATTAAGCTCATCCAGTGCCAGTTCCTTCTCAGAAACAGCCTCATTCGCCTCATCCCGTTCCTGGCGCAGACGATCTGTCGTCACCTTCTCGCCCGCCTGCTGCGCCTCCAGCCGTTCCTTTTCTTCCTTAAGCCGAGCCAAAGCCTCCACTGCATCGGAGGCCAGGGTTTCTTCCCTGCTGGCATCAGTCGCAATCTGGTCCAACCGGGCGCGTAACTCGGTAATCTGTTCCCCAACCCGTTCGGCTTCCGACTGCAATTGCCTCTCTGCGATCACCTGGGCCTGCAGGCGCGCGGCGGCCTCCGCCTCTGCCTCGCGCAGTTTCGGCATTACCTCATGGGCGTGGGTTTGCAGAGAGGCCCCTTGAGCGGCAGCCTGTGTTCGTTCAACAACGATGGCCTCCGCTTCCGCCAGGGCGGTGCGCGCATCGGTCAGGGTCTGATCTGCCTC
The DNA here is from genome assembly GCA_029212835.1 of Alphaproteobacteria bacterium. Lineage (GTDB taxonomy): Bacteria > Pseudomonadota > Alphaproteobacteria > UBA8366 > Aestuariispiraceae > Pacificispira. The sequence continues at coordinate 8,112 of JARGPE010000040.1, forward strand.
CAGCCAACGGATATGCAGCAATATCGCTTCCTGCGCGCGCAATTGCTCGGCTATCTTGCGATAACGATTTGCCTGTCTGGCCTGGCGCTGCAGACCTCCAAACTGTGTTTCCAGCGCCCCGATCACATCTTCCAGGCGTTCCAGATTCGACTCGGCTGCTTTCAGGCGCAACTCCGCCTCATGACGCCGGGAATGCAGACCACGAATACCAGCTGCTTCTTCCAAAAGGGTTCGGCGGTCCGTGGGTTTTGCGCCAATCAACGCGCCAACACGCCCCTGGCTGACGATGGCGGTGGAATTCGCGCCCGTCGCCAGATCGGCAAACAGCAATTGCACGTCCCGGGCACGAACTTCCTTGCCATTGATGCGATAGGTAGAGCCCTGGCCCCGATCGATTCTCCGGGTAATCTCAATTTCATCAGAATCATTGAAGGCCGCCGGCGCAATGCGATCCGCATTATCCATATAGACCGTGACTTCGGCATTGTTCCGCTGAGGCCGGGTGGAAGAACCCGCAAAAATAACATCATCCATTTCGCCGCCGCGCATGCGCTTGGCCGACGCCTCCCCCATCACCCATCGCAGCGATTCGATGACATTGGATTTGCCGCAGCCATTTGGACCCACGACTCCCGTTATGCCCGGTTCGATCATCAGTTCGACCGGGTCAACGAAAGACTTGAAACCGTGCACACGCAGCTTCTTAAAATGCACTTAGACTGGTCCGTTCTGGCCAAAACAAGCAAAAGCGCCAAGGGTGAAAAAATACCCTTAGCGCTCTAGGCAATACGGATTCTTACGGAAGAGTCGAGTCGTTCCCGAAGGGGATTGGAATCACGCGGTGATTCGACCTCAGTTCAGATCAGCGTCAATCAGTTCCTTGAACTTTTCGAAGGGTTGTGCCCCAACAATCTTGGTTCCATTGACGATAAAGGTCGGGGTTGAGCCCACATCGTCCAAGTCAGACCAATAACTGCGCTGCTTCACTATCGCTGCATAGAGTTCCTGATTGTTGAAACATGCTTCTATGCTGTCGGAAGTCATGCCAGCAAAGCTGCCCAGTTTTGCCAGATCGGCGAGCATGTTCTGAGACGCCCCCCAAGCAGGCTGCTGAGCGAACAAGAGACTGATGAGCGGGAAATAGCGATCTTCCGGGGCACATCGCGCCAACAAGGCCCCCAAAGCCGCGCCTTCGTTCAGGGGATAATCACGATATTCCAACTTAACCTTGCCGGTATCGATATAGGTTGTCTTCAACTCAGGGAACGTTTCCCGGTGGAACTCCGCACAATGTGGACAGGTCAGGGATGCATACTCAATGATGGTAACCGGCGCATCTGGATTGCCTAGAATGCGCGGTGTGATTAATTCCTGATTCTCAGCTTTTGGAGATTCGGCTGCTTGGGCCTCAGAAATCAACGGGGCATTGGGTTTCAGTGTGCTGGCATTGGGCAGACTGGACACGTCCGTGCCACTGCGAAAGAAGGCGACGCCCCCTACAATCACTGTCAAGGCGACGATAATCGCTGGAACAGCGGCTTTATGCTGGAGAATGCTCATGAAAACCAACCCCTTTGGAAGACTGCAGACTATGTTTTGTCTTAGGTATGGATTTATAGCCCTGATGGCAAGGCTTGCTGGCTTAATCCTTGGTCTTTTTCGCGGCATCCCGACGTAGTACAGACTCACCAATGCGCATCAAGATAGCCCGCAATTCCGGATCTTCCACCCGCTGCAGATCCAATTTCATTTGTGCCAATTGCTCTGGATTGGCAGGTGTTTGAGGGCGTTTGGGGGCGGCCCCCAGGCGACCTGGCCCCGACTTTTGGTTCGCCAACCGTGTTGGCGGCACCTGCATCAGCTTGATTCCTGATATCGCCTTATAGCCAAAATGCATATTAATGCGCGATACCAGAACGGGCTCCAGATGCTGCAATTCCGTCGCCATGGGCCCTAGAGCACGAATATGCAACGTGCCCGCATCGCGCCGACCGCGGGGAAAGGTCAAGCGGTCTGGATGTGCATGGCGCGCCAAATCCGCTCCAACAATCTGATCCCATTCATTCAAGATGCGCGCATCGGTAAAACCACGCTTGCCGACTGCTTTCTTGGTCAGGCCCGGCACCAAAGAGGCCAGAGACCGTGTACCGCCATAGCGCATGTTGTCCTTTTTCTTTCCGACCCAGCTACTGGATGGTCTTACTGGGCTTTCGTCATCAGACATATCGATCTTTCCGGAACGCATAATCTTGTGGTCAGGGGCTGGTATTGCCGCGCGCACTCACTACACTCTAACGCCATGAGGCACCTTTCTGAAACCGATATCGCCCCCCTGCTGCTACCTTGGTATGACAGGCATGCGCGCCGACTGCCCTGGCGATCTTTGCCGGGTGATTTAGCGGACCCTTATCATGTCTGGCTGTCCGAAGTCATGCTGCAACAAACCACAGTCGCAACAGTGGGTGATTATTTTCGCAAGTTTCTCAGGCTGTGGCCGACCGTGACTGATCTTGCCGAGGCGGATTTGGATGATGTACTGACGGCTTGGGCGGGGCTTGGCTATTACGCCCGGGCGCGCAACCTGCATAAATGTGCCAGACAGGTCGCCTTCGACCATAAGGGACAATTCCCCCAAACCAAAGCGGCCTTGCTGGAACTGCCCGGTATCGGTCGATATACCGCCGCCGCAATTGCCGCCATCGCCTTTAATCAACCTGCCGCCGTTATGGATGGGAATATTGAGCGGGTAACAACCCGCCTGTTCGACATTGATACCCCCCTGCCCGAGTCCAAACCGATCCTGTATCAACATGTAACAGCGATGACGCCGCCCCATCGACCTGGTGATTTTGCTCAGGCGATGATGGATTTGGGTGCAACTGTCTGTGTACCGGGCAACCCGAAATGTGTCCTGTGTCCACTGGTCACTGCCTGTCGTGGACGAGATCGCGCCGAAACGCTGCCCCGGAAACTGCCCAAAAAGGCAAAACCCACGCGCAAGGGAACCGCCTTTTGGATCACACGGCAGGACGGTTCTGTCCTGTTGCGGCGCAGGGCAGAAACGGGTCTATTGGGCGGAATGATGGAAATCCCCTCAACAGATTGGACAGAACAGGAAAGCACAGATTTTGGGGAAACAGGCCTGCCCGCCCTGCCAACTGATTTTTTAAAAGTGGGTGACATTCGCCACACCTTTACCCATTTCCATCTGGAACTGCAGGTTTTTATCACCAAAGCCCCCGATGACTGGGCGGTCGATGATAAAGTGCCAGAGGATTGTATTTGGTGCCTGCCCGATGCATTAGACGGGCGCGCCCTGCCAACCTTGATGCGTAAGATTGTTAAGACCGCCCTGATGGCCGCATAGCCCGCCCCACCCGTGAGAGGACTCGCTTGTGACATCCCAAGAACCAATAACTCTGGCACAGAGCAAACCGGTCGACTCCATCCTGGAGACCATATCGTCCAATATTTCCAACTTAAATAAGGACACCCTGGTTACCTATTGGGATCTGGTGAAAGACGTATGGAATTATGGGATTGGCGGCACCAATCTGGGCGATATCCTGATCGCGCTTGGGATATTGATCATATTCTTAATATTTCGACAGTTCTTCAGCCGCTTTATCCTGCGTCGTGTCGAAAAGATTGCACAACGAAGCGACAATAAACTGGATGATACCTTGGCAACAGCACTCAGCGAACCGGTTCGCTTTATCCCTGTCGCCATCGGTGTGTTTTTCGCAACAGAGTATCTTGACCTAAGCGGTACCCCTGAAGCACTGGCTACATCGCTGAACCGATCCCTGATCGTCTTCATCGTTTTCTGGACCCTGTACAGGATGATTGACCCGCTGTCCTTTTTATTGGGAAAGGTTGAGCGTGTCTTTACATCAGCAATGGTCGAATGGTGGATAAAGGCGATCAAGGTTCTAGTAACTTTGATCGGTGCAGCGACGGTGCTGGAAATATGGGGCATTCAAGTCGGCCCTATCATTGCTGGCCTGGGGCTGTTTGGGGTTGCCGTTGCACTGGGTGCACAGGATCTGTTTAAAAACCTAATCGCCGGGATTCTGATTCTGGTTGAAAAGCGATTTTCCATTGGGGAATGGATTCAAGTCGACGGTGTTGTGGAGGGAACTGTCGAATCAATTGGCTTTCGTTCCACATTTATCCGGCGTTTCGACAAAGCGCCCGTTTTTGTTCCAAATGCCCAATTATCAGATGTTGCGGTCACCAATTTCTCTCGCATGACCCATCGCCGAATATACTGGGTAATCGGCGTTGAATACCGCACAACCACCGACCAATTGCGTAAGATTCGCGATGAGATCGAGGATTACATCGTAAAAAGTCCCGATTTCGTACCCGCAGATCAGGCGACCCTGTTTGTGCGCCTGGACAAGTTCAACGACAGTTCCATCGATTTTATGGTGTATTGCTTTACCAAGACGACGGTTTGGGGGGAGTATCTGAAGGTCAAGGAAGACTTGGCCTATGCCGTAAAAGCGATTGTTGAAGATGCCGAAACCGGCTTTGCCTTCCCCAGTCGTTCCCTTTACCTGGAAACAATTCCAGGCTCTATGCCAGAACTGTTCTCACCACCCGGCAAAGCCAATCAGGCATCAACAGACACGGATGATCAAAGGGGATCATCAACCAACGCGGAATCCACATCACGGGATGACGATCTGTCTAGCGAGTCCAGCCTTGACGGCGGAAGCAATCGCAAGAAGCAGCCAAAACCCAAACAAGGTGATGATGGTGGTGATGGGACTTGAACGGCAAAATCAATGCCTTCACCAAGAAGCTTGACCGCCGCCGAAACCGGCTATAGCGTGCCGACACGATGACGAAACGGAACACCCTTTCGCTCCTTCCGGAGCTCCTTCTAGGCCTCGCCCTTATTTGAGCGCGGGTTCGGGTTTTTATTAACCGAATTCCGACAGCCTGATTGACCCCCTCCGGAAGACCTTCGTAATGACATCCTATACGCCGAAAAACACCAAAACTCTCATCATCCGCCCAAACTTTTTGGCGTTTGCTCTTGGTCTGCTGCTAGAGCGCCTTATTGGCGGTCCCGGTTTGCCCTGCGGCGCACCGGCGATCGTAACCCCTGCCGCAACCCCGTTTAGACATAACTGCGCCACCCGATAGAGGTCGCGCGCATCCGAATGAAAAAGATAAGGAGTTCCATATCATGAACCGCATGCCCGTTGAAAAATACCGCATGTTTGAACGCATCGATCTGCCCGACCGACAATGGCCCAGCCGGGTTGTCGACAAGGCCCCAATCTGGTGTTCGGTCGATCTGCGCGACGGCAATCAGGCCTTGATTGAGCCGATGGGTCCAGACCGCAAGCGCCGCATGTTCAAACTGCTGGTCGACATGGGTTTCAAAGAAATCGAAATCGGGTTCCCCTCTGCCTCTCAAACTGATTTTGACTTCACCCGGGAACTGATTGAACAGAACATGATCCCGGAAGATGTAACCGTTCAGGTCTTAACCCAGGCCCGCCCGCAACTGATTGAGCGCACCTTCGAATCTTTGAAGGGCGTCCATCGGGCCATCGTCCATGTTTATAATTCAACCTCCACCATTCAGCGTCGCGTCGTGTTCCAACAGGACCGCGCCGGGGTCAAACAGATTGCCCTGGATGGCGCCAAAATGGTGCGTGAATATGCCGAGAAGAATCCAGGCACGGATTGGCGGTTTGAATATTCCCCGGAAAGCTACACCCAGACAGAATTGGATTACGCTCTGGAAGTCTGTGAATCCGTGATGGATATCTGGGAACCAACTCCGCAGAAACCTTGCATCCTGAACCTGCCTGCCACGGTGGAAGTTGCTCCGCCCAATGTCTATGCGGATTCCATTGAATGGATGCATCGCCATTTCACCCGGCGGGACAGTCTGATCCTGTCCGTCCACCCCCATAACGACCGGGGTTCAGGTGTTGTCGCAGCGGAGTTTGCGCAAATGGCGGGCGCGGATCGCGTCGAAGGCACTCTGTTTGGCAATGGAGAGCGGACCGGCAATGTCGACATCGTGACCCTGGGTGTGAACATGGTCGCCAGTGGTGTTGATCCGATGCTGGATTTCAGCAACATCCCGGAAATGCGCAAGGTTGTAGAATACTGCAACCAATTGCCCGTCCATCCGCGCCATCCCTATGGCGGCGATCTGGTTTTCACCGCATTCTCCGGCAGCCACCAGGACGCCATCAAAAAGGGTCTGACGGCGATGGAAAATTCCAATACCGGCATTTGGGATGTCCCCTATCTGCCCATCGACCCTGCCGATGTTGGTGCCTCCTATGAGGCGGTGATCCGGGTGAACTCACAATCGGGCAAGGGCGGTGTCGCCTATATCCTGGAAAGTGATTTTGGCGTTCGCATGCCGCGCAATCTGCAGATCGAATTTTCCACTGTGATCCAAAAGATTGCGGATGAGAGCGGCAAAGAATTGGTCTCCAAGATGATCTGGGAGAGCTTCTGCCAGACCTATCTGGACAATGAAACGCCCTATTCCTTTGTTGATCACACGACCAAGGCAGAAACCCATGCCTCCGAAATCCGTTCCATCACGGCGAAGGTAAAGAAGAACGGCAAGGACATATCCCTAAAAGGGCGCGGCAATGGTCCGATTGATGCCTATGTGAATGCGCTTGTAGCGGATTCAGGGGTCGAAATCTCTGTGATGGATTATACAGAGCATGCAATGGGCCAAGGCGCGAATGCCAAAGCCATCGCCTATGTCGAGGCCCGCACAGCCAGTGGCAAACGGATCTATGGTGTCGGGTCCCATCCCAACATCGTCACGGCCTCTCTGAAGGCTGTCACCTGTGCAATGAACCGGGCGATTGCAATGGCCTGACGGACATCTCCGCCTCGATGGCATTCCTCTCATACAGAGAAATGTTATCGAGGCGGCAATCCGGTTTCATAGTTAAAGGGGACGGCATTCTTTGAAATCTCAGCCGTGATATCTTCGCGATAGGATTTATCCTCAACCAGTTTGAAGATAAACGCATCGGATTCCAGCTTTGGCGCATAGCGCTCACGCACAACTTCCAGAACTTCACCTGTGGCGCGGCCTGATCCGGTCCTTCCCTTCGCACGCAAGGCCAGCAAGGGAATCGCCTCCCCGTCATCGCCCCTTAGATGACCGCGGGTACTGACATACAGAAAGACATGGTCCAGTCGTTCCTTGCCGTTCAGCCGCAGTTCAATACCGTCCAACAAGCGATATTCATAATTCGCCGCACCCAATTCGGTCGCATGCATGATGGGCAATTGCGCCTCATCCAACCAGGTCACCGCCAGTTCCACCGTAACGCCGGCTGAGAATTGCAGCATGGCCGGCACCGCGCCATAGGCGGTAATATGGGCCGCATAGACAACGTCAAAATCTGTCAGATGCGCCCGTTCTACCGGGATGATGTGATCGCCCAAATGCCCAAATTTCTGAGCCAGACGCTCAGGTGCGCGGTTTGAGCCTACGGCCAATACGGGCACGCGACCAACGCGATCCTCCGGCTTGAAGGGCCGCTCGTGACCATTCTCCCAAGTATAACTGCCGGTGGGAGCGGTATAGGGATAATTGCGGGCGCGGTGCAGGATATGCGCGCGCTGTTCCTCAATCTCGCTCAAAGCTTTTCAATCCGAAAGCGGGCATAGGCATCATCTATGGCCGCCATGGAGCGGGATTTCCACTCATTCTGGGCTGCTTCATAGCTTTTGAACGGTCCGGTGCGAATTTCTTCACCGCCATCGGCCAATTGGTGAAAATTGGTGTCAGTATAAACACCGCCAATCACCCAGAATTCGTCATGGCTTTCTTTTTCAATAGAAAAGCGCGCATGGGCGTCATCGACGGTTTCCATCGCCTTGGCGCGCCAAACCGCCTTTGCCTGATCATAGGCATCAAAAGGACCCAATCGGGTTTCCTTGACCCCATCGGCAACTTTCGTAAAGCTTGTATCGGTGTAGATGCCACCGACAACCCAATAGCGTGCGGACATTATATAGTCTCCAACTCTCGACAGACCGTGATTACGGTTCTATCTAACCCTTTAGCGCCGTCCCGCCAAGCTTTGCCCCTTTTTCTCAGGATCTATTCTTTATGCCCTATTCGTCATTGCGTGATTTTATAGACCGGTTGGAGCGTGAAGGGCGCTTGGTGCGGGTGACCCAACAGGTCTCTACCGTTCTGGAAATGACCGAAATTCAGACCCGACTGCTCAAGGATCGTGGTCCCGCCGTCCTATTTGAAAATCCCGTTGATGCAGATGGCAAGCCCAGTGAGATGCCGGTTCTGGTCAATCTGTTTGGATCGGTCGAGCGGGTTGCCTGGGGCATGGACCGCGAACCAGGGCAATTGCGCGAAGTCGGCGAAACACTCGCCTTCCTGCGGCAACCGGAACCACCGGGCGGGTTCAAGGAGGCGTTGGGCCTGTTGCCACTGGTCAAACAGGTCCTGTCGATGAAGCCCAAAACAGTGAAGACCGCACCAGTTCAGGAGGTGGTGCTGACAGGGGATGATATCGACCTGTCGCGCCTGCCGATCCAGACCTGCTGGCCGGGCGAGCCAGCGCCGCTGATCACCTGGCCACTGATTGTCACCCAGGGTCCCAATCCCAAGGGCGATAAGAGCGATGCCTTCAATCTGGGCATCTACCGCTTGCAGGTGACGGGCAAGGACACGACCCTGATGCGCTGGCTGAAACATCGCGGCGGAGCCCAGCATTATGCCCGTTGGAAAAAGGACCGCCCGGAGCCGCTGCCCGCCGCAGCTGTGATTGGGGCCGATCCGGGCACTATTCTGGCCGCCGTGACGCCGGTACCAGACACATTGTCGGAATATCAGTTCGCCGGGCTGTTGCGGGGCAAGAAGGTCGAGTTGGTGGATTGCAAAACAATCCCGCTGAAGGTCCCTGCCGAAGCGGAAATCGTGCTGGAAGGCCATGTCATGCTGGATGAGTATGGCGATGAAGGCCCCTATGGCGATCACACGGGCTATTATAACTCCGTTGAGCCCTTCCCGGTTTTCCGGGTTTCAGCGATTACGATGCGCAAAAAGCCGATCTATCTGTCAACCTTCACCAGCCGCCCCCCCGACGAACCGTCCATCCTGGGCGAGGCGTTGAACGAAGTGTTCATCCCCTTGCTGCAACAGCAATTCCCAGAGATTGTTGATTTCTGGCTGCCGCCAGAAGGCTGTTCCTATCGCATCGCCGTGATTTCCATGAAAAAGGCTTATCCTGGCCATGCCAAGCGAGTGATGTTGGGCGCATGGTCCTATCTGCGACAATTCATGTATACCAAATGGCTAATCGTAGTGGATGACGATATCAATGCGCGGGACTGGAAGGATGTGATGTGGGCTATGTCGACCCGCATGGACCCGGCCCGCGATATTACGATGATCGAGAATACGCCCATTGACTATCTGGACTTTGCCTCCCCCGAAAGCGGGTTGGGATCCAAGATTGGTTTGGATGCCACCAATAAATGGCCCCCGGAAACCAAACGGGAATGGGGCACCAAAATCCAAATGGATCAGGATGTCATCGACAAGATCGACCGCCTGTGGCCAGAGCTAGGATTACCCGGCGATGGCAAGAGTATTTGGTAACCGAGCTGTCACTTCCCTCTTGCCAGAATTCTATTTCAGGATCATTTAGGCGACAGAGTCGCGCCCTTTGGCATGACTGGTCTTTCTAGGTCTTTAAACATTATGTCCGATGATCGTCTGCGCGCCGAGCGGCGTTTGGATTTGGGCCTCGCTTTAGCGGGGGAAGATGACTATGCAGCAGCCATTGATGCACTGCAGGCCGCCTGCGACTTGGCTCCAACCTGGGTAGAGGCACATTTCGCGCTGGCCGAAAATCTGGAAAAACTACCCCAATGTTCAGCGCAGGCTGAAGCGGCCTATCAAACATGCTTGTCCTTGGACCCCACAGACCGGATGGGCGCGCGCATTCGCCTGACCCTGCTAGGGGCCACCCCGACACCGGACCGTCTGCCTGCCGCTTATGTAGAGGCATTATTTGATCAAGAAGCCCGACGGTTCGATACCAAGATGAAAGACAAGCTGAACTACCGTGGACCAGAGGCGATAGCCGCTGCGGTAGAGGCCATCCTGCCCGATCTGACACATCCCGCACGGGTATTGGACCTGGGCTGTGGCACCGGATTGATCGCTCCCTCGCTTCGGCTGGCGGCAGGGCGTCTGGATGGATTGGACTTATCTTCCGGCATGCTGGTACAGGCAGTAGCGACGGGCCTTTATGATTCCGTGCGTCAAGGCGACTTGTTGCAGGATCCCTGGTTGATCGATGAACAACTCTATGACCTGATCGCCGCAGGGGATGTCTTAAATTATATCGGGGATTTGGCCCCGGTGTTCCAACGTGCAGCAGCGGCTCTAACGCCAGGAGGTTTCTTTGTCTTCACGGTTGAGGCCGGAGAGGATGATCAGATTGAACTGGGGGAAGGACATCGTTATCGCCATGCCGACACCCGGTTGCGCCCCTGGATTGCCGCCGCCCTGTTGGATCTTGTCTCGCTGGAGCGGCGCATTCTCCGCCAGGAGAAACGACAGCCGGTCTATGGATTGATTGGTATCGCGCGCAAGCCGACCCTGACCGTTGATCTGGGCCTGCCCACCCAAAGCCTTGATCAAAAGACTGTGTAATCCCACCTGACCACACAGTATCCCTTTGAAGCCAGACAACAGCGCCCTATCTTAGAGATCACGATATGTGTTCTCTTTAAGGAGGCCAGAATGTTTTTCATGAATTCTGCCGCAAAGGCGCAAAAATCACAGATGGTTAATCCGAAAGATGCCCTGCCAGGGCGTCTGGAAAAAATACGGGTGAACCCAACGCACCATGTCCTGGGCACGCGCATCGTCGGCCCCTTCCCCGATGGCACAGAAACCGCCCTGTTCGGACTGGGCTGTTTTTGGGGGGCAGAGCGGGTCTTCTGGAAGACGCCTGGCGTTTACAGCACAGCGGTTGGCTATGCAGGTGGCTATACCGTCAACCCGACCTACCAGGAAGTTTGCACCGGACAAACCGGTCATAACGAAGTGGTGCTGGTCGTCTATGACCCCAAACATGTTTCCTATGGTGATCTGGTTCGGCGTTTCTTCGAAGCGCACAACCCGACGCAGGGTATGCGACAAGGCAATGATACCGGCACCCAGTATCGGTCCGGCATCTATGTCTATGACGCAGCACAGCGCGCTGAAGCCGAAGCGATAAAGGCTGCCTATGAAAAGGTGTTGCTGACCAAGGGGATGGGACCGATTACAACGGAAATCATCGACAAGCCAGATTTCTACTATGCCGAAGACTATCACCAAGCCTATCTGTCAAAGAATCCCGGCGGCTATTGCGGGCTGGGCGGCACCGGCGTGGCCTGCCCTGTTATTCAGGAGCAACCGGCGGAATAACATCTGGCACCGGGGATTGCGGCGTCGCCTTTACGGGTGAATCCGGTCCATGATAATCCCGCACACCGGCGGAATAGGCTGCACAGGCCAGCCGAACGGTGAGCGGGATTTCTATTTTCTTCCCATCCCGTTCACCCTTTTCATAATATTGCACGACACGACGTTTCAGTCCCAAGGCGTGGGCAGCATCTTTCTGAGAAAGATCGACGCTTTTGCGCCAACGCTTGAAATCAACAGGTTTCACCAGTGTTCTTCCTTCTTTTTTAACAAGCCCGACCCTACGTGCTATTTGCATCGGGTTTACTCACTGTAACAAAACTCACATAAAGCGCACCTGGTGCGCATATATTTTCCTTGCATTGCGCACCGAGTGCGCTTATCTTCCTATCAGAAGCGCACGACGTGCGCAACGAATAAACGATTGGTCTAGACAATGATCTGGGAATTCCTCCCATCCCCGTCGGACCGGCCCGAAAGGAGGGTAGTATAATGACCACTCTTTATATTGGTGAAAAGCACGCCTATCGCGATGAAGTGTCCTTTGCACGCGCCGAATCTGCGCGACAGGCAGTTAATGCTCCCCGGACCGAAACGTTGGATTGGGACGCTAAACTGCTGTTTCGCGTAACCTGGGATGATCAGGAAGTTTATACGACGGATGATATTGCTGTGCGTCAGCTGGTTACAAAACATCCAACATGTGATGTGCGGGTAATCTCAGTCGCGTAAGACTAAGCGTATATATTCACAACAGAGCCGCGGGGCGGGGGTGAAGACCCTGCCTGCGGTGTTGCTGTAAGTAAGGCCTGGGCGTCGGTCTGCGCATCCCTAGGCAGAGTAGGGCGTCGGAGAATGGCAGTGCGACCGGCATCACTCGTTTCGATAGCCGTTACAGCATTTTGGCTCTGAGGAGCTTCAGCCTGCCGCTTTTGTGCGACCTCTTGGATATTTACATCGCGACTCCGCTGTTCCACAGCGGCCGCTTCCTGCGGCCCCTGCTTCTGACCGTAGGACGATTGCGCTAACAGTATCGTATTAGCATCGACTCCCGCGATATTCATGGCACTCAAATCCTATTGATGGATCACTCACAGGTTATTTATCTGTCAGAAATTAACAAATTTCCAACAATGAGTATAATTGTAAAATTCACCAGACTACTGTGTCTCTATGAAATAGAACGCATCCCCAACCCCAATCAGGCAAGAGACATGCTTAACAATGAGGGAAGTTTGTGGAGGCTCAAATACTAAGCTGGGACGCCAAACCACTGTTTCGCGTCCCAGAGACAATCAAAAGAATAGCTTATATCGACGAATGACGAGTCCGAATGCCATTTCGGCCCCACGCTTCCAGATGGGAGGCGT
>JARGPE010000040.1:20949-23263 GCA_029212835.1 Alphaproteobacteria bacterium
AATCAAGCGTATGCATTCACAACAGAGCCGCGGGACGGGGATGAGGCTCCTGCCTGCGATGCTGAGGCCAGAAGAGAGCGAGCATCCGCCTGCGCATCTTTCGGAAGAGACGTCTTCGGAGCGGCGGTCCGACCTGCGTCATTCGTTTCTATCGCAGTTACGGCATTCTGGCTCTGAGGAGCCTCAGCCTGTTGTTTTTTCGCAACCTCTTGGACATTTGCGCGGCTGCGCTGTTCAACAGCGGCTGGTTCCTGCTGTACCGGTTTCCGGTTAGATGCTGATTGCGCTGACAACAGAGTATTTGCTTCAATTCCCGCGATATTCATGACGATAAGATCCTAGTAATGGTTAACTTGGTGGCTAATTAACCATGAGAACCTTAACAAAGGTCTAACAGCGAAAATTATTTTGAAATTCGCCAAACCGTGCCGCCTGTATCGTCAGTAACATAAATCGCGCCATCAGGCCCCACAGCGACACCAACAGGCCTGCCCCAGACTTGGGCCGATGACGGATAATTGGGGTCCGGAGTATCAACGCGAAAGCCTGTCAGGAAGTTGATATAGCGTCCGGTCGGGTGCCCATCCTGAAATTCAACCCGCACGACCTTGTACCCCGTTGGCACCGCCGCATTCCAACTGCCCCGCAGCGCGACCAGCCCATCGTCCCGCCACTCTGATGGAACATCTGCACCCGCAAGAAATGTCAGACCAATCGGCGCACTGTGAGATTCAAATAAAACATCTGGCAGTTTGGACTGAATAACGAGATCCGGCCTACGGTTGGCAAAATCTGGTTGTGGGTTCTGACCAGTATAGGCATAGGGCCAACCATAGAAATCACCCTTTTGTACCTGCGTGAAATAATCCGGAACAAGGCCATCGCCTAACCCATCCCGTTCATTTACCACAGTATAGAGCTGATCCGTGCCTGGCTTAATCGCAATCCCGACAGGATTGCGCAAACCACTGGCAAATGTTTCACCAGTGCTGATCATCCCATCCGATACAACAGAAAATCGCTGGATCGTGGCACGCGGGGCAGGCTCTTCCGCAATATTGCCCCGCGATCCAATGGATGCATAGAGCGTCTGCCCATCTGGCGAGAAGGCAATATTGCGGGTCCAATGTCCGCCGCTTTCGCCGAAGACACCGCTTGGGCTCATCGCCTCCAGGCGGCCCGGCTTGTCCCCCCAACGCAGACGATACAGCCGGTCTAGGTCAGCAATCCACAGATAGCCACCCTGGAGAGCCAATCCATGAGGACGATTAAAACCTTTAGCAATCTCGTCCCGCTGCTCGGCTGTACCATCACCATTTCTATCGCGCAAAAGGGTAACCACGCCGGCCCGGCTACGCGCGACAATGACTGTCCCATCATCATCAACAACCAGATTGCGTGCGCCATCCATATCAGCGGCAAATAGGGTAACCGTGTAACCATCCGGTGCGATTGGAACGTGACCGTTACGGGCCACAGTTTCGGAACTGTTGCCAACGGACTGCGTTACAAACGGGGCTGGCAGATTCTGGGCCCGAACTTCAAAAATATCACCGGGACGATCCTGCGCCTGTGCGAAAGAAGCACATGCTAATATGCCTGTCGCAACCAGCGATAAGCGGCTCAAAAACATGGATCGTCTCCCATTCCGTTGTTCCAAAGCAAATCTGCCTGCACAATCAAGAATGGGGCTTAATCCTATTGCTTCAAGACCGAAACCCCTGGCAAGTCCCGACCTTCCATCCATTCCAGGAAGGCACCGCCTGCGGTTGAAACATAGGTGAACTTGTCAGCGACCCCCGCAGCCGTCAATGCGGCAACGGTATCACCACCGCCAGCGACGGAGATCAACGTACCAGCCTGTGTCAATTCTGCGGCTTTGCGCGCCAGGGCAACGGTACCCGCATCGAAAGGTGGAATCTCAAATGCCCCCATAGGGCCATTCCAGATCAATGTCTTGCAGGATTCCAATTCAGACGCCAGGGCTGCCGCTGTTTCCGGACCGATATCCAGGATCATCTTATGTGCCTGAACGGCATCCAGAGCGACAGAGTCGGACTCGGCACCTGCCGCAAATTCTGAGGCGACGGTGACATCATGGGGCAAACCAATCCGACAGCCAGCGGTATCCGCCCGGGCCAAAATGCCCCGCGCCACATCCGCCAGATCTTTCTCACACAGGCTCTTGGCGATGTCTTTCCCCATAGCATAGAGGAAGGTATTGGCCATCCCGCCGCCAATGATCAATAAATCGACCTTCTCGACCAGATGTTCCAGTACTGCAAGCTTGGTAGAGACTTTCGCACCGCCTACA
>JARGPE010000294.1 GCA_029212835.1 Alphaproteobacteria bacterium
CGATCCGTGCCAATGCGGAAACGCCAGAAGATGTTTCGACCGCTCGCGGTTTCGGGGCGGAAGGCATCGGCCTGTGCCGGACTGAACATATGTTCTTTGAAGGCGACCGTATTCTTGCCGTGCGCGAAATGATCCTGGCGAATGATGAGGCTGGTCGCCGTAAGGCCTTGGCACGCATCCTGCCAATGCAGCGCGGCGATTTTGAAGCGATTTTCGACATCATGAAGGGTCTACCGGTGACGATCCGGTTGCTGGATCCGCCCTTGCATGAATTCCTGCCAAGGGAAGAATCAGAATTTCAGGAACTTGCGGTCAGCCTGGGCGTGGATGCCAAATTGGTTCAGGCCCGTGCCTCTCAATTGCATGAATCCAACCCTATGCTGGGCCATCGCGGCTGCCGGTTGCTCAACAGCTATCCGGAAATCTGTGAAATGCAGGCCCGCGCAATCTTCGAAGCCGCTGTTTCCGTGCAGAAGAAGTCGGGTGAGGCCGTTCTGTGTGAAGTGATGATCCCGCTGGTATCTATCAAGAAGGAACTGGATCTGTTGCGCACCCGGATTGAAGGGGTTGCTGCTGAGGTAGAGAAGGAAACCGGTATTGCGCCGAAATACACCATCGGGACGATGATTGAACTGCCACGCGCCGCGTTGCGGGCCGCAGAGATCGCAGAATCAGCGGAGTTCTTCTCCTTTGGAACCAATGATCTGACGCAGACGACCTTTGGCATCAGCCGCGACGATAGCGCCACCTTCCTGAATGATTATCAGCGTTATGGCATCATTGAGCAGGATCCATTCCAGACCATTGACAGGGATGGCGTGGGTGAATTGATCGGTATTGCCGTGGAACGGGGCCGCAAGAGTCGTCCGGGTATCAAGCTAGGCATCTGTGGCGAACATGGCGGGGACCCCGCCTCCATCGCTTTCTGCGAAAGCTTGGGACTGGACTATGTTTCCTGCAGCCCGTTCCGTGTGCCAATCGCACGATTGGCAGCGGCACAGGCCTCTATCCAAGCTGACGTGAAATAACACACAAGTGTCGGGGCCTATTCCTTTTCCACTGGGGTGGCCCCGGCGAGTGTGATTCGGCTGTCATATTGGACACGGTTCGCGGGCAGATGAATGCTGATCAGAGTGCCTGAACCAGGTGCGCTGTTCAGGGTCAGATAGCCATCATGCAGTTCAGCCAGAATGCGCACCAAGGGCAGGCCTAGACCGGTCCCGACTTGTTTTCGTGTATAGGCGGTGTTGATCTGGACGAAGGGCTGTAGAACACGCTCCCAATCCTTTTCCGCAATACCGATACCTGTATCCTGAACCGCCAGAACCAAACCTCCATCGGGTGTCGGGCGGCTGGAAAGAATGATGCTGCCCCCTTGCGGCGTATATTTCACTGCGTTAGACAGCAAATTCAAGATCATCTGCCGAATCTTACGCTCGTCGCCATAAAGCGTGGGGGAGGAGGCAGGAACACTAACCGACAGCATCAGACCTTTCGCCTGGGCGCTGGTGCGGACCATATTTGTACAGGCCTCCAACGTGCTGGCGACATCCATTAAGGAATCGTGCAGTTCCAGTTTGCCGGCCTCTGCCTTTGAAAGATCTAACAGGTCGTTGGTCAGAGTTAATAAATGTTGGCCGCTTTCATGGATATCATTGGCATATTCTTCCAGCAACGCTGGATTAGATACGATGCCACTGGCCAGGATCTCCGAAAAACCGATAATCGAATTCAGCGGGGTTCTGAATTCATGGCTCATATTGGCAAGAAACTGACTCTTTGCACGATTTGCAGACAGAGCGGCATCATGGGCAGATTTCAATTCCATTGTGCGTTCCAGCACGCGCTTCTCCAATCCAGCCCGGACAGCTTCTAGGTCTAAATCATGTCGGTGCTGCCGATCACGCATTTTGTTGAAGGCGAGAAAGACATCGCCAATCTCGTCATTGCGATCCACTGATAGAGTCGTTGTTGCCTTGCCGTGATCTGTCTGATTAATCACCTGGACGAGTTGATGCAGCGCGTTACCGATGGTGCGGCGATAGACCATAGAGCCCGCAACGACCATCGCACCAAGCAAGAGAATTGATAAAAAACCGATAAAGTATAGCCTGTTCCAAATCGCGGATACTATGCGGTCGTCTGTCATTACAATATGCATGGAGCCCATGGTTGCGGCACCTAGGTCACTGCCTAGTTTTATGGGTCTCTCGACCGATAAATCCGGCCTTGCCGTCCTGTCTCGCTGAGTTTCCTGTCGCAAAATAGTTGTGTCGGGGCGTGTCAGGGTGACTTCAGCAATGTCTTCATCTTGAATGACATTTTTCAGGATCGCTGTGACATTCGTTAATTCTGATCGTGCCAAAGGGTGAGCCAACATAACAGCCAGGTTGCTGCCGATGCGGTCCGCCTTTCTGGTCAGATCAGCCACCGCTGTGCGATAGGTGAATATTTCAAACGTGGCGACAAATATCACCAGTATCGCAATCACCGCGGGGATATAGGCCGCTAGGAACCGACTGTGAACGGTTCGCCTGATGCCCAAGGGGGCAGGCTGGAACTCATCCTGCGCCATAGTTTTGTTCGGTTCCTTTGTTTCGGTGGTTTGTACCCCATCGGATTGTAGGTGTAGCATACCGCCTGTCAGATCAGACCATTCAGGCGCGCAATCTCAAGATAAACGGCACTTTGGTCTTTATCGCCATCGCCGTGCTCGACCGTATCCTCATATAGTTCTGTGGTCAGTTTAGATACAGGCAAAGTTGCGTCAATTGTCTCCGCAAAGGCCATTGCCGTGCGCAAATCCTTCAACTGATAACGCGACAGGCCACCCGGTTTCCAATTGCCAACGCACATCCTTTCGCCATGTTGTTTCAGGATCGTTGAATCCGCAAAGCCACCCAACAAAGCAGAGCGCACGGCGGCAGGATCAGCGCCCCCCATTTTTGCAAAGATCAGGGCCTCTGCAACAGTTGCCAGTGTATTCCCGACGATAATTTGATTGGCCAGTTTGGCCAGTTGTCCTGTTCCAGCAGGACCGATGCGGGTGGGGCGTCCCATTGCATTGAATGCGGGCACCAGAGCGTCAAAATCAGATTGGCTTCCACCGGCCATTATCGCCAGCGTTCCATCTGTTGCACCTTTTTCTCCACCTGATACAGGCGCGTCCAGATAACCGAGGCCGCGTGCCACTGCCTTGTCCCCTTGATCCCGTGCTGTTTCAACGGGGATCGAGGACATGACGACCAGAATCGCTCCTGTCTTCATTGCGGGCATAACTGGGGCACCATGCTCTCCGGTTTCGTGCAAAACATGATCGCATGTTGGACCATCACTCAGCATCAGGATGACGATATCGCAAGATTGCGCGACCTCAGCGGCGGTGGGGGCCGTTTCCAGACCAAATTCCAACAGAGCTTGGCTTTTAGCCACGGATCGATTCCAGGCCCGAACTTTAAATCCTGCATGCGCAAGATTCTTCGCCATGGGCGCACCCATAATGCCTGTGCCGATAAAGCCAATAATACCACCGTCTTTCATACTATGCGTTTCCTTTAAACAATTTTGACCTGTATTGGTTTTGGCGACTGTGCCGTCTGCCACAGGTTTTTTCCAG